>JAYPDK010000005.1:12882-52776 GCA_038125145.1 Candidatus Poseidoniaceae archaeon | reverse complement strand
TGTCGAAGTGGAAGGAGAGGGTCTTCTCCGAGATGTGGGGCTCAAGGGCATCGTGTGCATAGGGCAGGCTCGGGGTGTCCATGGCCAAAGGAGCCGGAGGGTGCTTTTCAACGTGTGTGCCCCGGCGGAGCGTCGCTCAGGCCGCTCAATCGTCGTCGTCCTCGTCCTCGTCGTCGTCGTAGTCATCCTCGTCGATTGAGGCGTCGTGTTCTTCCCAGAGATCGTCGTCCTCATCCACGAAGGCCCCTTCACCGTGGTCGATGGCCGTACGCTGAGCGATGGTCGCCACTGCACCGAGGATGACGATGCTGAGGATGGTGAACATCCACGCCAGGGGGTTTTCGCGGTAGGAGTCCTTCCACGCAAATCCGGTGGCGTACGCCACCTCAACACCGTGCTCGGCCACGTTGTCCTCGTCGTTGGCCTCGAGGACGGCGTTCTCTTCGTCCACAACGACGCGAATGCGGTCCACGTCCTCGGCCTGCCACGACACGGACAGCACGATCTGCTCACCGCTTGGGAGGCCAGACACCGATCGGCGCTGGAAGGGTTCGCTGGCATCGCCGGCGTAGAAGGCGACGTTGAACGACGTGTTGGTGGTCCCACCGACGTTCTCCACCGCGACATCGATGTCAACGCGGACGCGAGGAGCGATGTGGTCGTCGGAGAGCGAGATGGAAGCGACGCGCAGTTCTGGACCGACCGCGCCCAAGCGGACCCATTGGCGCTCGAAATCAACGTCGTCCTCGGCCAATTCCGGAATCGGACTTGCTTCTGAGTTGGAGACCACGGGGAAATCGTTGCCCGCTGCATCGTATCCGGTGATGAAGAAACCAACGAAGTCGCCTTCGCGAGGCTGGATGGCACCGCCAGCCGTGAGGTCAACCGTACCCGTCCAGGTCACAATCATGCCGTCTTGGCGCATGCCGAGCGGGCTGGAACCTGCACCGATGGTGATGGTCCGCGTGGCGTCACGCATGACCCAGTGAACGGTCTGCACCGAACCGGTCAAGTCTGCATCCTCGGAACCAAGGAACTCGACGGGGACCGAACTGAGATCGTTTTGAGCGGAGACATCGATGACGTTCAGTGGCGTCACACGACGGGTCACGCGCGGCGCGGCATCGTCCACCAGCACCCGCAGTGTCGTCGACACGAGCGTTCCAGTCATGTCTTCGCCCCGGCCTGGGATGTTCGTGATCGAAATCAGGCAGGTCCGCGTTGGGGACGATTGCAAGGTGGTCGCCGAGGAGAGAGGGACTTCAACCTCGTAGCCTCCGTTTTGGGTGAGGGAGCCGTCGGACCAGATCTTCTCACCGTCGAAGACATCGACGAGGATGCCAAGGTCACGCGGGGCAGCGATGTCCGACCCTTCGTACACCACCCGGCCGGTGAAGGAGAGGCGGTCGTCTTTTCGCACGCGGGTTCCGTCCGCAACAGGTCCAGTACGGGGCTCGCTCACGTCGTTGACCTGGAAACTGCCGGCCGCAAGCACAAGGTCGTTCTCGACCCGGAAGGTGTGTTCAAGCAAGAGGATGCGGGAATCCTCCTCGGAGGCACGCTCCTTGTACAGAAGGGCCACGTCACCCATCTCCTCGTCCGGCCAATCCCAGCCGAATTGTATCTGGAAGGTGACGATGATCCATGGGAGCCCAGACTCGTTCGTGGTTTCCACCATTTCACTGCTCGAAAGGACCGTGATGTACGGGCTTTCGGACCAGAACGTATCGTTGAGGCCTGAGTACGACACACGTTGAGCGTCACGTGCTGGATTGGGGCCTTCGAAGTCAAAGACGAGGCTGATGTGCTCGAAGTCGATGGCCGTGTTGGCATCGATGAAGCCCAACGTGATGGTTTGGGTCAATCCGGCGTACACCGGAGCGTCGTCGGTGTGCCCGACCCACTCAAGGCCCGTGAAGACCGCCGTGGAATCCTTGCGCGTCCGGAAGGTGGCATCGTCGTAGTCGAAGCCAGCCTCACCACGCACCTGCATGAGTTCCTCGTCGAAGCCGATGACTTCGTGGTACAGCGGGTTTCCTGCTTGGTCGCCGCCGCTCCAGAAGTACGACACGCGCCCCATGTTCGGGTTTCGGCTGTGGTCGATGGTGGCCACGAACCATTTCTTGTTGGCCTCCGAGGTGTTGGTCACGGTCTTCGTGACGTATTCCTCGGGTTCCGCCTTCCCGTTTCGGTTCAGGTCGTGGTCTTGCTCCACCCAATAATTCAGGGTCAAGGACATCGGAACCCCGACATCGTCCTGCACAAGAACCCGAATGGGTTGATCGTGGGCTGCTGCCTCGTACGCATCCTCTGCGGGTGCGGTCGTGGTCCATTCGGGGGCCGTTGCATCCACCCGGAACAGGCGGGACCACTCGCTGCTGCGAGGCAGCACGTGCGTTGGTTCTTGTTCGTTGTACGTCTGAACCTCGTAGGTGATGCCATCCGGAATGTCAAGGTTCGGGACCTGAACGGTGACAAAGAACGTCCCGTTGTTGTTGGAATTGTCCCGTGCTGTTGCCTCAACGTAGTTGTTGCGAGCAATGCGAACGTCGAAGGCCTCGTCGAGGGGTGCGTCTTGGGTGTTCATGAACCACATCGCTCCGGTGAAGTGGAGTTCTTCGCCTGCGGCCACCCATGAGCCGTCCGTCACGTCCTCTCGGGTCAATTCTCCATCGTTGTCGCGGACCTTGAGGAAGCCCAATCCGTACGACCGGTTCGCGCGCAGCTGCACGTCCGATTGCAGCAACGCCGGCGTGTACCCAGCAGAGCCAGAGTCGTCCAGGCAGTTGGTTCGGAAGCCAACGGACTCCATGTCGGGCATGTAGGGGGTCACCGTGAAACGCCAGTGGATGTCGAGGATCCCGTTGTTCAGGACCGAATACGACGAGGGGTCCACCTCAATGTAGTCCTCTGGGTCGTTCGGATCAGGGAAAGAGTCGCCGGGATTCCATGTCATGGTCGGGTTCGCTGCCGCGGAGGTCGTGAGCAAGGTCAACGTGGCCTCCTGCAACCCATTCGCAGATTCTCCGATGATGTGGCGGGTGACGATTTCGTACGGCTCCATCCGAGCGTGGAGCACCTCTCCCTCAGGCACCTGAATGGCGAGGTTGACCGTTTGCATCGTGTAGGTCAACGAGAAGGAAACAAGGTTGAGGATGCCCGCCGTGGCTGACGTTAACTCGACCTCAAGGTCGGCGTACCCCGCTCCAGTGGAGGGAATCTTGCTGTTGATGGTGGTCAGGAAGGACGAGGAACCGTCCGTGCTGGAAGCGGTCGCAGCACCGAAGAGGTTGCCTTGCTTGGTCCAAACCGTGCTGTTCGCAATCTTGAGCGAGACGTCCTTTGGAACGTTCGCGTGGAACTCAATGTGGAGGTCTTCCAGCGTCGGGGTGTAGTACTGCGACGATGTGGACAATTCAATGCGGAAGCAAGCGTAGTAGGAAGACGAGGTCAGGGTCTTGGATTGGCCGGACTGGGTGAAACTCTGAACGCCCGTTTGTCCAGAACTGCACGACGTGGAGGACGCGCCGGAGGCGAGGTTGATCTTGACCGAGGTGCCTGCTGGGGTGGTGGCGTTCCAATGCACGGTCGCGGCGACGATGTTGGTGGTCCCGCCCGTGTATTGGTATCCGTAGATGTACCCGCTCGTTGAGTACTGGTTGGTGTACTCAAGCACGACACCGTCCAAAATTGGCGTTTGCGAACTTGTTCCGGACAAGGTGACGCGCCATGCGATCTGTGAGCCGCTCGCACCGAAGGTCACGGTCTGGCCGATGCTGGCTGACGTCCATGTGGAACCACCGTCGTTCGAGATCTCAAGGCTCGCAGACGTCCCGGAAGGGAACAGGCCAAACATGCCTGCAACCTTGACCTGGGACACGCTTCCGCTCACGGCGGAGGCCGCGCTTTGGACGACGGCGGACGTCGACGTCGGCGTTCGGGCATCCCACAGCATGCCGCTTCCAACGAACTGGAACTTGTACATGTACGTGGAGCCGCAGTACGACGTGGAATAGAAGCACGTGAACATCAACTTGGTGTCGTCGTACTCGGCCAACCCGTAGTGCCCACCGCCTGGCAGGGCATGGTACCCTTGGGCATTGAGCATGGAGCCTGAGAAGGTGTAGAAGTGATGTCGGCTGCCTTGGTTGTTGTATTCGTTCACGGTGACGCGGGGATAGTTGACGTCGAGCCCGGAGATTTGGTTGTTGGCGCCGAAGTTGTTGAACTCACTTGAGGTGCCAAGCGACCATGACCCGTTGATGGACGTTGGCGTTGAAGGATTAAGTTCGAGCAGGTATTGGTTCGTCGACGACGAATCGTACGACGTCGCCCAGAGGTCGCCGGTGGATTCGTCAAAGTCGATGCCGGTCAGGTAGCCGTAGGAACTCATGCTCCAGTAGTTCGTGCAGGTCCACGCGCTCGACGTGGCCGTCCACTTGCTGATGTAGTAGTACGAATTGTGGACAAGCCACGCGTTACCGCTGCTGTCCACTGTGGCATCAAAGATGTTGTAGTACACGCTGCTGGTGCATGACCCATAACTGAACGAGGCGGTTCCGATGTAGGAACCCGTGCTTGCGTTGTAGCGGTAGATGCTCGGCGTGTTGTACAGGGAGGAACCGGGATACTGGAAGCGGTGGATCTCGTCGCCAATGCGTGCTGTGACGCCAGAGTAACTCCAACCGGTGGACGACGTGCTCATCGAAGCAAGGCTGGCGAGGGGGCTTGTGTAGCCCTGATCGCCAAGGGCGACGAAGCCACCGGTGGTGTTGTGAACGCCGTTGCCCGTGCTCGAGATGGCGCTGCTGCTCGCGAGGCTCCCGGAGGTGGTCGTCGGTTGAGGACGAAGCGAGACATCGGTGCCGCTCACCTCGACGTTTTGCCGGTAGCCGGAGGTGTATGGAGAAGGCAACCCGGAGATGTAGGTGTTTGATCCGGTTGTTCCGGCACCGCCAAAGTTGGCGTCCGTCGTGAAGTTGGTGTAGGTCGTCTGAGAGGCATCGCCCTCAAGTTCGAAGCCAGCCGATGTCACTTCCGCTCCATATGGAATGGTGATCACGCCGGCGGACCCCGTACCGGCTCCGTTGAAGGTGTGCGTGTAACTCGTGCTGCCGTCCTTGAACTGGGTTTCCGTGGTGGCGGAGGCCGCGAGGGGAGCCACCAAGGACGTCAGGAAAAGCAGGCTCAGGAAGATGGCGGAGCGCATCGGGGTCCCTCATGCCCATACGGGCAGGCCGATGAGTCGCTATGCACCATATCAAGCACTCGCACCGGTGGAACCGTGGGGGACCAGCGCTACCCATCCGCACGTCCTTATGCTGAGAGGTCACATGCCATTTCGATGAGCCTCTTTTCGGACCTCTGGGCGAAGGCCAACGGCAGGCACCTTGCGATCGCAGCAACAACGACGGGCGCGTCCCTCATTGCGCTCCTGGCATCGGTGTTTCACCTTGTGGCGCTTCGACCGCTTCCAGGGTGGGAGGAGGTCACAGGCGTGGCCATCGCCGTGCTCGTCCTGTCGACGCTCGTCCTGCTGAGCGCCCTTCCGACCTTCCTCCGGCTTCGAGGTCACGTGCTCTCCCTTGAGGAGATCATGGCCACGACAAGCCTCGCGGAACGACGACGTCGCCGCTCTGAAGGCGACGCGGCGGCGAAGGAACTGGGCGGGGGTTGGGAAGAGCGGTGGCGACGCTTCCTTGAAGACGGGGGCAGGTGAGCCTCCCTCGTGGAGGGCGAAAGCGCGGCCTCGTTCTCTGGCCTGGCCCGGGAGGTGCTCTTGGCGGTCGCGATGATTTCACTCCTCGTCGGAGGATTGTGGCTCCACACGGGGACGATGCCCCCCCTCGTTGTCGTTGAATCCTCCTCGATGGTGCACAACAGCAACGGGGAAATTGGGAGCATCGACGCGGGGGATTTGATCCTGGTCCACGGGAGGAACCCCGCAGGGGTCATTACGTTCGCAGAAGCCACCGACCCAACGCATCCTGCGTACGGGCACCAGAGTCACGGGTTGGGAGGGGACGTCGTCATTTACGCGAAGAACGGGGAGGAAGGTACACCCATCATCCACCGTGCCATCTTGCGCGTGCTGGCGAACACCACCACCACACCGGACCGGGACGCGCTCGCAGCAGCAGGCCACGTGGCCAACGAGCCGTTTACGAACGAACCCGGCGACGGCCTCGCCTGCCCTGACGGTGGCGTGTGGGACCCGACGTTGACCGACGCCGGGGACGGAGCCCAAGGCACATGCATCCTGACGTGGGACGTTCCCGGCACGGACGTGCTCGACCAACCGAGCATCACGGTGGTGTTCGACGGGCAGTCGGCCGGGTACTACGACTGCAAGCGGTCGGCCCATGCCAACGCAGAACCTCACCTTGTGGTTCACGAGTGGGCACCGAGCCACGAGGGGCTGCTCACGTTGGGCGACAACAACTTCTGTTCGGTCGACCAAGGAAGCGGTGCCACCAACGGCTCGACCGGAGTGCAGGGGGCATCCGGGCTGGTCCACGCGGTGCGCACCGACTGGATCGTCGGTCGCGCTGGTGCCGAACTCCCCTGGCTTGGCGTGGTCAAACTCATGCTCGCAGCAAGCGGCCCGGGGACGCAGTACGTCCCTCGTTCTGCCTTCGTCGGCGTGGCCTCGATTGTCGCGGTGGTGTTGGCGCTGCCCATGGTCATCGACCCAATGTTCCGAAGGCTGATCGAACGGGCACCTGAAGCAGAAGAAGCCCAGCGGGAGCGGGCGATGGACCTCGTCCTGAAAGCCATCAGCGAGGACGAATGATCATTCGTGGTGCCCACCATCGAGCAGGTTCTCAATGCGGTCCAGCGTCTCGGTCAATTCCGCTGCCTCGATGCCCGCTTGGTGGAGGGAAGCGGTTTCCATTTGCTTGGCGATGCGGTTCAGAGAGCCCCGAAGGGCCGCGTTTTGCTGGCTCGGCGTGCGAGGCTGATGACGCGCAGAGCGCATGTCCGCCAGCCACCCCTCGACGAGGTTCTTGCCATACTCCGGGGCTCGACCAACCTTACCGCTGAAGATGACCTCGCTGGTTCGATGCCGGAAGCACACGCCCTGCCGAGGCTTTGGGGTGGCCTGCACGGACCCGGGTTTCCAGACGTCAAGCGGAATTTCCAGACGGCCCTTGAGCACCAAGCGCTCCCCTTCCGAGACGAGGTGAACAAGCACCACCCGGTCGTTCAGCCGAGTGAACCACTGGCCCATGTCCCCCTCAACATGCCACTCGATGCGGCTGACGACCTCCTGCTCAGGGTACTCCTTTCGGAACCAGCCATCGAGGCGGAGGGGGGAGAAGGCCACGCTTCGTTTCACCCGCCACCCCACTTGAAGGAAACGTTCGTTCGGGACAGGAGTTGAAAGAGGGGCACGTCGAGGGGTTCACGTGGCGAGCGAGTGGGGTGCGGTCGACCTGCAGTTCCGCTGGGTGCTGCTCGCCGTCTTCCTCTGGTGGATGCTGCTGCGCCGATGGGAGGCGGACGGGACGCTGGACCGTTGGAACGCAAGCCGAGCGCTTGGATTCATCCTCATGGTGCGAACGCAGCGTGGCCTTGGGATGCTCGAGCGCCTCGCCAAACCCCGGAGGTTTTGGAGGGCCTACGGCGAAGTGGCCACATGGGTGTGCGTCGGCACCATGCTCCTTGCCGGTCTGCTGGTTGTGCTTTCCTTCGGCATCACCGTGCTGGAGGGAGGGGCCACCGACCCGCCGCCTCCGTCGGAACTTGTGGCCATCCCCGGCCTCAATCCCGTGATTCCGCTCGGTTGGGGAGCAATCGCGTTCGTGGTGGCGTTGGTCATCCATGAATTCGGCCATGGCCTGCTCGCTCGAGGGCACGGCATGCGCGTCCGATCCTTTGGCCTGTTGCAACTTGGACCCGTTCCTCTCGGCGCCTTCGCTGAACCGCAATCCGAGGAACTGATGCGGGCGCCTCGACGGGAACGCCTCAGAATGTTCGCCGCCGGACCGGCCACAAACCTGTTCGCAGCGATGGTTCTGCTTCTCCTGCTCGGAGGCCTCGCGGGCCAATTTACAGCCGCCGATGACGGCGTGCACATCCGCGGCGTAGTGGTGGGGTCGGGCGCAGAGGAAGCAGGACTCGCTCCGTGGGACAGGATCGTGTCCATCGACGACGAGGTCATTGTGAACGATGCCGATTTCCGTGACGCACTCGACGGCCATGTCGCGGGGGACACCGTCCTGCTTCGCCTTGTCAATATTGAGGGGATCGAACGAACGACGGAGGCCGTGCTCTCCGATAAGCGGGCTCATTTTGCAGAAGAGGGCTGGACTGCGAAACAGCTTGATGCTGCAGGCTTCGAAGAAGGCGATGCTTTCCTCGGCGTGCAGCAGGTCGCCGATGGCACCGTTGGCATCGATCGCCTCGCAGGACCCCTCGCCCCGGGTGTCGAGGCCCCGTTCACCACACGGCTGCTGGCAACGCCAATCCACGCGTTGACCCTCATCTTCGTTCCCTTCGAACTTCAAGGGGTTGCGATGCATCCTGTCGAAGAGGGCATGCTCGCAGCAGGCGACGGCGTGGTCGCAAGCATGTTCGGTGTCGAGGGCATGTTGGTGCTCGTCAACCTGATGTTCTGGCTGATCTGGGTGAACCTGCTGCTCGGCTTCACCAACCTCATCCCGATGGTCCCCTTCGACGGCGGGCACATGTTTCGAGACGTCGCCCACGGAAGCCTCGAGCAGGTGCGTCGTGCCGGCAAAAGGACGCGGTTGTTCTCCATCAGTGGCCACAGGACCGAGGCGCTGGCCATGCGAGCAACCAGCATGACCTCGCTGGGTCTGTTCCTCATGCTCGTGCTGATGATCCTGATCCCGTACCTTCGGTGATCACGGAGACCTGGCCTGCAACAACGACGTGAGCAAATCGATGGCCCCACCTCGTTCCATGCCCGACCCTGCAGGTCCTTGCGGCACCATCGCACGACCTTCACGCCCAACCGAGGTCGTTGAGATCAAGTGGAGGAAACGGTTCAACGGCATCCCTCGGTCCCAATCGAGGTGAGGACGACCCGAGGAGGTCAGGGGCAAGGTAGGAACCCTCGAGGCCACCGCGGCCATCGGTCCAGTGATGTGAACCGTGTGCACCCTGAACATACGCCATGAATCGCCCCGGACACCTTTCAGGCGGTGTGCGTACAGCGGCATCACACCCGTACGCTCGCCGGTGCTTCGAAGCGCCTCATGCTGCTCGAGGGTCCGCCCTGAGAGGTACAATTTCGGCGTCGCCGTGGATTTCACCTCAATGGGAAAACAGGCATCGCCTCTCAGCACAAGGAGGTCGCCTGTGCCTTCCGAACCGCTGCCTGGGGCACGTACAGCGAGGAAGGGGGCCTCGATCACGGTGCGCATCCGCAGCCGCTCCTCGGTCGTGCAGGATTTGGTCACGGCGTCCACACCACGTCGTGTCCCGTTGAACACGTGGAGGAGTTCACGCTCGTACGCACTGCCTGCTGGCATGGCGAAACATCGTCGTCATTGGTTTTTGATGACTTCCGAAGACTGCTGCGTCGAGCAGCGCCCTTCAAGGGCCTCCCAAACCAGCGGACATTCGTGCAACGGGTCGCGGTGCGGACCTCGGATTTCCGCCTGTCCTACCGATTGTTGGCCCTTCTCCGGCGCCTCGAGCGAAGCGTCGTTCTTCTCGAGGCGAACGCACCGACGCCATCGGACGTTGACCTCGTGCTGTGTGGGGAAGGGGAACAAGGCACGTTGGTTCGCCTCGATCACCTCGAAGAGGACCTGCTGCTTGCCTTGAGGTCGGACCACCGTTCCGCAGGGCCCACCGACCTCATTGTCGCGGTCGACCCCGGCCCTCGCCCAGGTCTTGTGTGGACCATCGACAAGGTGGAGGCAGGTCAAGCGCAGCTCGAACATCCAGACGACGTGCTGCCACTCGTCCTTGACCTGCTTCGCAGGCATCCTGGCGCACGCCTGCGCGTCCGGGTTGGTGACGGCGCCGCGGGACCACGCAACCGGATCCTGAAATCCTGCCTTTCAGGGGGCTGCACCGTCGAACTCGTCGACGAGCGACGAACGTCGAAGGGCCTCACGAGGCACGACCACATCGGTGCCGCCCGGAGGATTCTCCGCTCGAGAGGGCGGCACGTGCAACGCCTCCCACCCGACCCAGCATGGGATGGCGTGGTTCGGGAGGTGAAGCGGCGAAGCAGGGAGTGGACCGATGGCCGGCTTACCCTCCCGCGTCACTTGGCCCTCCTCGTGGCCACCGGCGACCTCAGCATGGCCGATGCCGTGGCCATGATGGACGATGAATGATCATCGAACTTGCATTGTGTATCGGGTGCGACCCCGCCAGTACACGGTCACGCGGCCAGATGACGAAGCACACACCGCAAGGGCGCCTGCCTGCAGCGAGAGGGCTTTGGCGGCGAGGTGGCGACCGCCTTCACCTGAATGGATTGGAACGTCGCTCGTGACCTGCACGTACCTCCCAGCGTCGCTGGCGACGCCAGAACGATTCAGGAAGATGGCCCCGTCCAACCATGCAAATTCGAGGATTGTCTCGTGGTTTTCTTCTTTCAACACGGTCCTTCGTTCCGTGGAGTGGCCCTTGAATGGATTCAGCACGAGCGCTTTCGAATGCCGACGCATCTGGGGGAGGCTTCCGATGGCCAGCAGCGCCCCGATAGAATGGCCTTCGCGTCCACGGTCCGCCACGCTTCGAGCGATGGAAAGGACGGATGTGACGACGTCAAGGTCAACCTCTGCTTCTTCGGCGAGTTGAACCAAGTTGTGAGATTCCAATGAGCCGGTGTCGACGTCGAGCACGCCTTCGATGGGGTCAGCGAGCACCACGAGGTAGCGCTCTTCGTGCGTGGCGAGGTGCTCTCCGACCGTTTGCAGCACAAGGTCGTGAAGGCTGGTCAGCATGCCGAGGCGCTGGCTGCTGAGTCGGTCCTCCAGCAAGGTGCAAGGTTCACCCATGGCCTGAACGGCCTCCATCACCGAACGTTGGCTCGTCAACACGGCCCGAGGCATCGAGGGAGGCAAGCGAGCCAAGGAAGCGAGCAGTTTTCTCGAATTTGTGCCGATCAAGACCGCTCGGTCGTAGCCGCCACCGTTGGAAAGCGCGGCCTCAACAAGGTCCGCGAGCACCACCAAAGCAGCACCTCAGGCACCGGTCGTGTCCATGCCTGGGAACTGGTCTTCGTTCTCCCTGTAGACCGTTCGCATGTTCATGATGAAATTCCGGTCCTTGACAACGAGCAGGAATTCTTCGAAACCAGGATGCTCATCGGCATCGAGATGACCGAGGATGATGTCGAGGGTCAATTTCGCGCCTTCACGGTGAGGATAGGCGAACACACCCATCGAAATGGGTGGGGCCACCACGGTCCGGACGTTGCCAAGTTCGTGGATTCGTGCGAAGATGTTGGCGTAGGTCTCCGGGAGAAGTTCCCTGCGCTGTTCGTCCTGGTTGGGCCTGCGGCAGTCGGGTCCAACGGCGTGGATCACGTGGGTGAACCGGTCGGACAGATCGAAAGGTGAGGTCACGACGTTCGTGGTCACCGCACAGGGAGGAGCGTTGACCTTGCGTTGCTCGAGGCAAATGTTGCGCGTTGCGTCGGTCATGGCCTGGCCGGCTTTGGCGTGGATGAGGGCGTCCATGCCTTCGCGCCCGGAGAGGCGGTTGTTGGCGGGCGTGATCAGGACCTCACCGGAGTGGTCCCACGGGTCGCCACCAACGACGCGAAGCACGCCGTGCCTGCAGGTTCGCGCCATGTAGAGTTCGGCCATGGACAGCCGAAAAGGCGCCACTACATATGATGAGTGGAAAGATGTGGGCCCCTCCCCCCGCCGCAGCGGGAGGGGGGCGGCCGACCCGTTTGGGTTGTGACGTGCGAGGATGGTCGCGAGAACCTCAGTCGAGGTGCTCGATGCCGACCTTCTTCACGTTCGCCTTCTTGATCTTGTCCGGCAGCCAGGCCGGACCGTTGGCGGGCTTGTCAACCATGCTGATCGAGCCGGTGAACACGTGGACACGCTTGGTGCCGCGCTCGCGCAGCTTGATGTCCTTGACGCCGCGGGTCGCGGCCTTCAGCGCCGCACCGCGGGGCTGCTTGCTCGCGAACACTTGGCTCGTGTCCTTTCCGTTTTCCATCAGCACGAAGTACTTCTTGTCTCCCATGAGGTATTCCTCCAAGGTGTCGTTGGCCAAGAGGGTATAAAACCATTTTGCAAAAAAAGGCGGGTACTGCGGCGCATTGGCCGCGCAGTAGGCCGGTCCGAGGCCATTCGTGCCACTGCGCGGACGGTCAAGAGGCGTCGTTCAGAGGGCGTTGTTCCTGCACGAACTTCAACCATTGACCCTCGCTCCAGCCCTTTGGTCGCGGTCCGTCGAGCCACTGCCTGTACTGCTCCTTGGTCCAACCTTCCGGTCGCCTCAAGGCAGGCATGGAGGCAGGCACCTCCGCCGCGTCGTCCTCCCACAAGGCCTCTTGCAAGGAAGGATCAACCGTCAACGGTCCGGAAGCGTCGACGAAGCCCTCTTCTTGAGTACGGCGCAGGAACACCGCAGCCGCAACCAGCAGGAGGAGGAATCCTGCACCTAGGGGGGCCAACAAGGACAACATCCCATCAACCTGGATGTCGTCATCAGGACGCCCGGTGCTGTTGTCGTCCTGAACGGCCGTGGAGTTCGCTGGAGCGAGGGAGAGGTTCGCGGCGAGCCACGCAAATCCACCGTCCCGGTCCCTGCATTCGACCCGTTGAAGGTGCGTCCCGTTCGCCATCGAGGAGGCCAGCCACGAACCAACGAGCTCACCCTGTTGCTCATCGAAGGCCGTGACTCGGGCTGCATCGTTGTGCACCACGCCCCCATCAGGGGCCGTCACGTTCAGCGTGCACGTGACATCGAGGATCCCGTCCAGGTCCTCCACCGGCACCCGAATCGTCACCGGCTCTCCTGCGATGCCAGTGGCGTTGATGGTTGGCTCCCCCAACGTCGGGGGAGCGTGCCGCAGCAGGAGGGACACTGAGGACCGAGCCCAACGGCCATCAAGGTCGGTCACCCGCAGGGAAACGATCGCTTGGCCGTTGACAAAGGCACCGTCTGGACGCAGCCTGAACCACATCGTGGATTCCTTTGGAAGCGTTCCCGCACAGGCTGGGTCTGGTTGTGCCACGGTGTCCGCCGGCACCCACGACGGAGCGATCGATCTCCACCCCTCTTGCTCGATGGCAGCGGCACGGTCCACGATCGGGCGAGCGCTGTCGATGGCCGCACCCAACCAGACCTCCTCACCAAACCGCAATTCCTCCACCGGTCCACGTGCATCACAGAGCACCGATTCGACGATGACCGGCCCGACTGAACGCAGCGGTACGTCAAGCATCGCGCCGGCAGAGGCCCCATGTGCTCCAGTCAGGGAGATTTCGATGGACAGGACGCCGTCTTCCAGAGCGAACATCGGCACCTCAAGCGGCACGTCCAGCACCCCGACACCGGCCCCAATCTGGAGCGGTTCGACCGCGGTGGCAAGCCCGGGCCATGTCAGACGAAGGTCCCCAACAGCCCCAGCCCCCGGGTCATCGGCATCGGTCAGGTGCAACCGCACGCGCTCGGATCCGTCGCCAACGGCTGAACTGAGGTTGCTACCCTCCGCATCAACCAACGATACAGCAAGCCGTGGCGCCTCATCTGCAACGTGGAAGCGACGGCGCAAGCGCTCTTCCTCGTTGGATGTGACCACGAGGTCAAGATCGTCCAAGGCATAGCCGGTCGGGAGAAGCAGCACCCATGAACTGCAGTGCAATGTTCCGCTGCTGGTGACGTTGGGGAGCGATTCGATGGTCACGGAGGGGGCTGCTGCGTTCGCCTTCGTGCGCACATCGAGCGTTGGTGCATCGACAACCTCGTCGTGGTCAACATCGTCGACGCAGGCCTGCACCAAGGACGTCCCGCTTCTCGAGAGGCCGTTTGGTGGCGTTCCAAGCAAGGCCGTCGATCCGGTCCAGCTTGCGGGATCCACGCCAGCGACGTGCGGGCCAAACCATCGTCCGGGGGCGTCAAGCACCTGCAGGACGTTTTCGGACGACGATTCGGTGGAAGCGTTGCTCTCGTCCACCGCTGTCGCCCGAAGGTCCAGGGTCCCGACCGGCGCGATGGTCGCGTCGGTCGGAAGGACAAGGCTGGTCCACCACGTGGTGCCGTCGCCCGAACCGAGCGGGAGTGTGACCCAAGGGGTCGAGGCTCCTGTGGCGTTCCTGATGGACCAGGCGAGGTCGACTCCGATCACACCAAGATCGTCACTGGCTTCGACTTCGCACACCACGCTGTCCCCCCGGTAAGCGGAAGCGGTCAAGCAGCGAAGGCTCTCGACGACCGGTGGCGTGTTGACCCAGAACCGGAGCAGGGCAATGTTGTCCGACGCATCCGCTTCAGGATGGCCTTCCGCAGCCACATGACGGATTTGAAGGTCAACCCAACCGCTCCTGTTCACGGTCAAGGAGAGCTGTTGCACAGCACGGGACCCGCTGACGTTGCCTGCACTCAGGTTCGACGGGACGCGTAACAGGAGGTCCGAGCCGACAAGTTCGGTGACCTCAAGCGTGCCTACGGCTGAACTCATCCCGTGATTTTCAAGCAGAACGTCCACGTTGAAGGGCTGACCAACGGTGACGTTCCCCGTCACGCGCGCGTCGACCACCACCGCGTCGTGGAGTCGGTCAGCGTAGGGCGCCATCTTCGGGTCACCGACGACCACCCCCATCCAACCGATTTGCAGGTTGGCCATCGCGTTGGCCTCAGCGAAGCCAAATCCGGAAGCGTACGCATCGAACAGCACCGATGGACGTCCTACGGCCGTCAGGTACGGCTCGTACACGTAGCCCTTGACCCCAGATACGCCATCTTCGAGGAGGTCGGCGACCAGCGATTGACCGTAGGACGTTCCCCAGGTGAAGCTTCGTCCACCCGTTGAAACCGCCGTCTCAGCAATCGCCCCCGGAAGCCAACCCATCGACGGACGAATCGCTCGAAGCAGAACGTCATCGATGTGCAGCGCGCCGTCGGTGGAGGTGCTGCCCACATCGATGAGCACCGTGACCCGGAGGGCCGTGGCGTTGGCATCCGGTCGGAAGCGGTAGACCCCGGTGGCCCAAGCTGAGGTGAAACTGCGGGGACTCGACGTGTTCGTTGAGAGGACCTGCCCCGACGCATCAAGCCCTTCGTACATCACGCTGAACGCGCCGTGCGCTTCGTTGGTGCTCATGCCGTACGCGATCCCAAGCCATGCATGGTTGCGCACGTCCTGCCCAATCGCGTACGTTTGCTGAAGCCGAGCCACATCGGCGCCACCGGTGCTCAACGGTTGGCACGAGGTCAACACCGTTCGATGCAAGGCCGTGATTTCCCACGCGTCGAGGGCGCTGCTCCAAACCATGACTTCATCGATCATCCCCTCAAAGTGCACGGTGCCCGCACGGTTGACACCGAGCCGATACCGTTCAACCCCGTTGATGGCCCCTGCGGGTTGCTGATGCGTGTTGACCAGCACCCCATCGAGGTACTGGCGGACCACACCGCCGTCGTAGACCGTAACAAGGTGCATCCACTGCTGGGATTCGATGCTTCCAAAGGCGTGGGTTTGGTTGTTGTGAAGACGCCATTCGCCGTTGAACGCCGCGTGCTGAAAGGAGGCGTTGGCCCCTGCGTCGTTCGACACCGCGAACACCGAGGCGTAATCAGGAAGGTCGCTCGCGTTGGCCCAGACCCACTGGCTCACGGTGAGGTTCCCGTCCCAGTCCGATACGTCCACCTCGGCGTAATCATCATCCCCATCGTACCACAAACAGCCTCCGTCCGCGCACGAACGCCAATTGGATGCGTTCATACCGTACAAGGCCAGGTCCGCACCACCGACCGCGTCGGTGGCAGAACTACCACTCCCATCTTCAAAGGACCAGTGGTGCTCAAGGGTGTTCGCTGAGGGCACCCAAGAAGCGGCGACCGAAAGGGCAGACGAAGGGACGATGGATTTGCTGAGGTTCGATGTGGACCACGACATTCGAAGCCCGTGCGGTCCGTTTCCTTGGTAAAATTCCACCCTCAAATCGTGCAATCCTTCGCTGAGGTTGACCCATCCGCTTGTTTCCCGCATGCCATGCATGCCATGGTTTTGGACGATGGACTCCCCGTCCACCCACAGTTCGGAGCCGTCGTCGCTGTCAAGGTAAAACGTCCAATTCCCCGACCACGGAACGTCGATCACACCACTGAATCGAGCACCCCAATTCACCTTGAACCGGTCGTCAAGTCCCGCGTAAGCGTTGTACGACGCGCTGTTGTCGAGGTTTGGCTCGACCTGAGCGTACGCCGGAGCACGGTCGATCAACTCGGGCATGCCGCCGTTGGGAATGGTCACTCCTGCCGCATTGTCGTAGTATTCGCCGAGCAGGCCAGAGACGTTTCGTCCGGAACTCGCGTTGCAATCAGCCGCTATCTGCAAGGCCATCGACGCTTGCCCGGTGCGCGTGGTGGTGTTGTCCATCACCCATCCAAACGCCTCACTGGCCGTGGGCGTGGCGGCGCTTGCTTCCCAGGACCGTCGGCCGCTTGACGTCGAGGCATCCGCGGCTTCAAAACCGTAGTCTGGAAGGAAATTCTGGCTCCATGACCCGTCGTTGCTGCCCCATGAGGCGTACCCCAAGACGTCGGACACGTTCGTGATGAAGGTGGAGGTCTCGTCAAACAAGACACTGGCGTTGTGCCCTTCCCGCAACGATGTGTTGGCCGCGTAGAGGTCGTCGTTCCAAAACTTGTAGCCAGACCCGTTCCGGTTGGTTGCCAGATCCAGAACATAGGTTCCTCGTGAACCCAGGCTCTCGTTGGCACGCTCGATCAACTCCAAGGCGGTGTCGAGGGTGTACCCCGTCAAACGCGTAACGAGGAAGAAGCCATGCTCGGCTCGGGAGAACCGTTCCATCGGTTGACCTGCCAACGGCCCGTACGCATGAGTTGTCCACCAATTTTGACCAATGCTCGCGTTGTAGGATCCGCCGATCAACGCCAGTTCCTGGTCAAAACTGGCCTTGTCGTTGCCACCGGAAATGCGGAGCGGGATGCCCTTCGTGGTCACCAGGAAGTTGAGGTCAGAAGAGGTGCTCCTGTTCGCCAGCATCGCCCGAAATGGACCGTCGAAATGCGTCTCGAACGCCTGCCTGTTGATGGTTTCCGACGTGGGTACGTCGCTTCCATTGAACACGAAAATCCGGTCGCTGCTGATGTTTCGCGCGGCCGCGAACGCCCAACCGATGGCACGGCTTTCGTCTGAATTGTTGTTGATGAGGACCCCAACATCGCTGTAATCGAGCACGGAGAGGAGGTCGAAACCGTCTGGAACAGCGACATCCGACCACGGCGTCATGTTCCATACGTCCTCGCCCGTGCTTGCAGCGAAGCCGTCAAACAGGGACCTGAGCCCAAGTGCTTCGGGCCCGTTTGATTGGTGGTTCGAGGCCTGACCGGGAAGCGGCAGGGGCGACAACATCAGCAAGCCAAGGATGGCGACGGTGGCCGCCGCTTGGCGCATGGTTGTGGACTCGTCCGAAGCGGTTTAGCGGTGTCGGATTCCGGGAAGGCTCACATCCGGACCTTTCGGCCGGTGATGGCGCGCCAGATCCGTTGCAGTGGGTCGTAGTACCGGTCCACCACACGTTCCTTGAGCGGGATGATGGCGTCGTCGGTGATGCGAATGCCAGCAGGGCACACCTCGGTGCAACACCGGGTGATGTTGCAATACTCCACGCCAAATTCATGCTTGATTTCAGGCAAGCGATCCTCCTCGTCAAGCGGGTGCATCTCGTACTGGGCCAGTCGGACAAGGTTTCGAGGTCCGGCGAACGCATCGAAGCGCTCGTGGTCTCGCAGCACGTGACAGGTGTTCACACACAGGAAGCATTCGATGCACTCGCGGAAATGCTGGACCCTGTGCGCTTCGGCCTGGTTGAATTCCCAGTTCGGTGACTCCGGCCCCTTGACAGGTGCGATGCGTTGGGCGACCTCGTAGTTCCAGGACACGTCGGTCACCAAATCCTTGACGTGAGGGAAGGCCTTCATGGGTCGAATTTCAATCGGCGTTCCGGCAGGGGTTTCTGCCACAACGTCCGACATCCGGGTCATGCACATCAAACGCGGCCGACCGTTGATCTCTGCAGAGCACGAACCGCACTTTCCGGCTTTGCAATTCCAACGTACGGCAAGGTCGGGTTGCTGCTCGTGCTGGATGCGATGGACGCAATCGAGGACGACCATGCCCTCGTCGAGTTCAATCTCGTATTCCTCCATCTCAGCCGCTTCTCCGACGCCTCGAGTCACGCGGAACGCCTGTTTTCGGCCTTTCAACGACATCATCGGGCACCTCCTTGTTCTTCGGCCCTGGCCTTGATCATGGCCTTGACCTCGTCGAGGGTCGCCACCAAATCCTGTCGAATCGGCTCGAGCCGCTCTTGCCGGATCTTGATCTCCCCGCCCTCCATCCAGATGATGTTGAGGTGTTGGCCCCAATGGCCCTCGTCCGGCGTCGGGAAATCGTCACGCGTGTGGCCACCGCGGCTTTCCTCACGGGTCAAGGCCGCGAGCGTTGCGGCCATTGAGACGTCGGCCATGTTGATCAGGTCCAACGCTTGGTGCCATCCAGAATTGTACCGTCGGTCGGTCCCGGGGAAGCACGCCTGCGCCCTGGCCTTGAACGCACGGAGGTCGTCGATAGCCTCCTCAAGTTCCGCCTTGGTCCGGATGATCCCGACCTTCGCTTGCATCATGTCCCGCATTTCGTCGTAGATTCGGCCCGGGTTTTCGCCCTCGCCGCGATTGAGCGGTTCCACCATGTCGGCGATGGCGGCGTGCACCTGTTCGTCGTCAATCGGGGGGGGTGCCAGGTTCTTGGCCCGTTTGGCGGCGTGCTCGCCTGCACGCTTGCCGAAGACGATGAGGTCCGACAAGGAATTGCCACCCAGTCGGTTGGCACCGTGCAGGCCCGAAGCAACCTCGCCGCAGGCGAAGAGACCGGGGACGGTGGTCTCTTGGGTCTGGGGGTCAACCCGGACCCCGCCCATGACGTAGTGGGCGGTGGGGCCCACCTCCATCATTTCCTCGCTGATGTCGACACCAGCGAGTTCCTTGAACTGATGGTACATCGATGGCAGCTTGTGGAGGATGGCCTCTTTGCCTCGGTGCGCGATGTCCAAGAAGGCCCCCCCGTGGGGCGAGCCACGACCAGCCTTGACCTCGGCGTTGATGGCCTTCGCGACCACGTCGCGGGTCAGCAATTCAGGCGGCCTGCGAACCGTCGCCTTGCGACCGCTCACCACTTCAGACACCCATTGGTCTGCTTCCTGAATGGTATCGGCGTGATCGCCCCTGAACATCTCAGGGACGTAGTCGAACATGAAACGCTGCTTTTCGCTGTTGTACAGGCGTCCGCCTTCGCCACGCACACCTTCGGTAACCAGGATGCCGCGAACGCTCGGCGGCCAGACCATGCCGGTGGGGTGGAACTGCACAAATTCCATGTCACGAAGTTCCGCACCGGCCCAGAGGGCGAGCGCGTGCCCGTCCCCGGTGTACTCCCACGATCCTGAACAGACCGTCCAGCAGCGCGTGATGCCTCCGGTGGCAAGCACAACGGACTTTGCAGAAAAGGCATGGAAGTCGCCTTTCACGCGCCCGTAGGCCACGCATCCGGTGACCCGGTCGCCTTCTTTCAGCAGGTGCCGAACCGTGTGTTCGGTGAACATGTCGATGCCTTCGTGGATGCCGCGTTCCTGCAGCGTCCGGATGATTTCCAGCCCGGTGGAGTCCCCAACGTGGGCCAACCGCGGGAAGGTGTGGCCCCCGAAATTCCGCTGGTTGATGACGTGGGTGGGGGTGCGGTCAAACACAGCACCCCATTGTTCGAGTTCCCGAACGCGGTCCGGGGCCTCTTTGGCGTGAATCTCAGCCATGCGCCAGTCAGCGAGGTATTTGCTTCCCTTCATCGTGTCATGGAAATGGACCTTCCAACTGTCCCGGTCGTCGGCGTTCCCCAAGGAGGCAGCGCATCCACCTTCGGCCATGACCGTGTGGGCCTTGCCGAGCAGGGATTTCGTGATCACGGCTGTTCTGGCCCCTTCCCGCGCTGCTTCAATGGCGGCCCGGAGGCCGGCGCCACCAGCGCCAATGATGACCACATCGTACTCATGCTCCGTGTAGTGCTCCTTGGCCATTCAGACACCCCCAATGAGCACAATGCTGGCTTCAGGAATCGTGCCGTTCGCCACCGCCATGACGAACAAATCACCAATGAACACGAACCCGAGGCTGGTCCAGAACCAAAACCCGTGGCTCTGGTTCAAACGAGGGGAGGACACCAGGGCAAAGAGCCGGCCGCGGAGGCTGGAGAGGCCGCCGTTCCATCGGTCAAGAGCGCCTCCGACGAGGTGCCTGAACGCGTGACACGACGTCACATACATGGTGAGCAGGAACGATTCTGTGGCCAGGACAATGCTGCCGACGTCAAGAATGAATCCATGCCCAATGTGCAGGGAATGAACCACGTCCCACCACTTGAACAACAAGATGGCGATGGCAGCGTACAGGAAATACCGATGCAGGTTGTTGAAGATGAAGAGGCGACGTTCTCCGGCGTATCCAATCTTCTTGTTGATGTCTGGCTCGTCGACCCAGCACGCCACAGGGCTCGCGAAGAAGGAGCGGTAGTAGACCCGTCGCATGTAGTAGCACGTCCCACGGAATCCAAAGGGCAACCAGAGGATCAGGATGGCCGAGTTCAACCACCCCGGATACTCGGTGAGGCCGGAGAGATGAAGCACATCGGGCGAAAAAATGGGGGACGTCACGCGGTGGTCGTCGTAATGGATGTCGCCGTCCATCACGAGAAGGCGCCAACCCGTGTACACCATCAGCGCGACGAGTGCGAGGGCCATCACGAAGGGTTGGCCGAGCCAACCGTCCCGACGGTCTGTGCGGCCGAGTCCGTTGATGACGGGGAGCCTGACGCCTTGTCCCATGGGGATACCTCCCGTCTCCGGGTGGAGTGGGCTCTGTCAGCGGGTCTTTATGGGATGCGGCGACACCACAGAGGTCAAGCAAGGCTGGACCAATCAACTTCGGCCTCTGCAACATGGACTTCCTCCACGTCCATCTGCGCCAACTGAAGCTGCCCGCTGAGTTCATCGTTTACCGCGTGCCAGTACGAATAGGCCTCGATGACCCACATGCCCGACTCGCGTGTGCCGTTTCCAGACTGCTTCACACCGCCGAAGGGCAGGTGGGCTTCCGCACCGGTTGTTGAGTTGTTGATGCCGGTCATCCCTGCTTTGATCCCCGTCTTGAAGCGGTAGGCCTCGAGGCGGTCGTTCGTGTAACACGCGCTGGAGAGGCCGTACGGTGAGGCGTTGGCCAAGTGCAGGGCATGATCAAAATCGTCGGCTTTGACGATGGTCACGACAGGACCAAAGATCTCCTCCATGAAGCACTGCATGCCTTCCGTGACGTCCGCATAGACGTGGGGCCACATGAAGACGCCTTCATCGGCCTCGCTGAGGAAGCCTTCCGGTGCGCTGTCCACCGTGATTCGCCCTTCGCCCCAGAGTTTTGTCGCGCCGTCTGCTTCGCACATCTCAAGGCCCTTGAGGAAATCTGCCCCGTATTTTTCAGACAACATCGGCCCGTAGAGCACGCCTTGGTGGCGCAAGGAGTCGCCAATCCGCGTCGAGCGGACCTTGGCCATGAAGCGCTCGACGAATTCGTCGTACACGTCCTGATGCACAATGAGGTTGCCCAAACTGGTGCACCGCTGCCCTGCGGTCCCGAAGGCAGCCCAATAGGCGCCCTCAACGGCGTTGGTGAGGTCAGCGCTCGGCATGACCACGAGGGGGTTCTTGCCGCCAAGTTCCAGGGAACAGTGCACCAAATTACGACCGCAGACCTCACCAATCATTTTGCCCACCCCGGTGGACCCGGTGAAGGAGACCTTGTTGACACGGCCTTCATCGACGGCGTCGATCAGGTGCTGCCCGGCGCCTGAGCCCGTACCGTGCACGAGGTTGACAACGCCGTCAGGGAGGCCCGCTTGGTGCATGATCCGCGCGAGCGCGAACGAGAGCAGGGGGGCATCTTGAGGGGACTTCCACACCACGGTGTTGCCGCAGATGAGCGCCGGGATGATTTTCCAAAACGGAACGGCTGCAGGGAAGTTGCAGGCATTGATGATGGCACAGACGCCTAGAGGTCTTCGATAGGTGGACAATTCCTTGTTTGGTAGTTCGCTGTGCACGGTTTGCCCATACAAGCGTCGGCCTTCGGCTTGGAAGAACAAGCAGGTGTCGATGGCTTCTTGCACCTCCCCACCCGATTCTTTCACCGTCTTTCCAATCTCCCTCGTCTCCAAACGAACGAGGTCGTCTTTGAGGTCGATGAGCATCCGGGCCATGTTGCCGATGATCTGCCCACGGGTCGGTGCGGGGGTCGCCGACCAGGTGGGTAACGCAGCGTGGGCTGCGTCGAGGGCTGCGTTCACGTCCGACTTGCCTGAGCGCGGGAAGGTGCCCAACAGGTCGTGCAACCGGGCAGGATTTCGGGACTCGAAGCGCTCACCGTTGCTGGCCTCCGTCATGTGGCCGTTGATGATGTTCCATCCACGTACAGCGGGCAATCCGCTTTCGTTGCTGTGCTCGAGGAGGTCCAAGCCCGTTGCCAAAACGTGGGTCATGTCCCGCCGAGCGGCAGGCCACCCTTCAACCCTGCTCACCTCACAGGCCGGTCATGTGGAGGGGTTCAAAGGGGGTCGGGTGCAGACTCCCATGTTCGCGGCCACGCCGCGGAGGTGAACCCAGCATGAGCGATGAGGAAGGCGTCTCCCTGCGCGTATCGAAGGCGGTCCCCTCGGACGTCGGGCACGGCCGGGCCCGAATTTCCGGCGACCACGGCTTGGACCTGAAGCCTGGGGACATTGTCGAAATCAAGGGTGAATCGAGGTCCACGGCAGCCATCTATTGGCGAAGCCGTCCTGAGGACGCACGGCTCGACATCATCCGCGTGGACGGCATCATTCGCAAGAACGCCGGCGTCTCGCTCGGGGACAGGGTGACGGTCTCCAAAGTTGAGCCAAAGGACTGCAAGAAACTGGTGCTTTCTCCTGTCATGCCGAACAAGCAGAAGGTGAAGTTCGGCCCTGGCATCGAAGGATTCGCTCGCCGAGGCTTGCACAAGCGACCGGTGATGGCAGGCGACCGCATCTTCATCCCCGGGATGACGCTGTTCAGCGAGACCCTTCCGTTTGCCGTTCTCCAAACCAACCCGAAGGGAATCGTTCGGGTGACGAACGACACGGAGATCGTACTGAAGGACGAAGCGGTCGACGACGAAGAAGTCGGTCAATCCGAAGGCATCACCTATGAGGACATCGGGGGCATAGGCCAGCAGTTGCAAAAGATCCGAGAAATGATTGAACTGCCGCTCAAGCACCCGGAATTGTTCCGGCGACTCGGGATTGACCCCCCGAAGGGTGTGCTGCTTCACGGCCCGCCGGGGACGGGCAAAACGATGATCGCCAAGAGCGTGGCCACCGAGGTCAACGCCCACTTCAAATCCATCAACGGACCTGAAATCATCTCGAAATACTACGGCGAATCGGAGAAGCAGCTGCGAGAAATTTTCGATGAAGCGGCTGAGAACGCGCCAGCCATCGTGTTCATCGACGAAATCGATTCGATTTGCCCGAAGCGAGAGGACGTCTCCGGCGAGGTGGAGCGGCGTGTTGTCGCGCAGATGTTGACCCTCATGGACGGCATGCAGGGGCGAGAGAACGTCGTGGTGATTGGTGCCACCAACCGTCAGGACGCCCTCGATCCAGCGTTGCGACGCCCCGGGCGCTTCGACCGGGAGATCGAGATCGGCGTCCCTGACCGAGAAGGACGCTGCGAAATCATGGAGATTCATACCCGGCAAATGCCCATAGCCGACGATTTCGACATGACGTGGATCATCGACAACACCTACGGCTTTGTCGGCGCTGACCTGGGCGCACTCGTTCGCGAATCGGCCATGAAGGCCTTGCGTCGGTACCTTCCCGAAATCGACCTCGATGCGGAAACCATTCCACCGGAGGTGCTGGAAAAAATGGAAGTCAACATGAACGACTTCAGGGAAGCCATCCGCGACGTTGAGCCGTCCGCACTGCGTGAAATCTACGTCGAGGTGCCCGAAGTCGGCTGGGAAGAAGTTGGTGGCCTCACGGAAGTCAAAGAGCGCCTCAAGGAAAGCGTGGAGTGGCCCTTGACCAAGCCAGAACTCTTCGAGCATTTCGGCATCAAACCACCCCGAGGCATCGTGCTCTTTGGCGCGCCAGGCACTGGAAAGACACTCTTGGCGAAGGCCATCGCAAACGAAGCCCAGGCCAACTTCATCAGCATCAAGGGGCCTGAGTTGATTTCGAAATGGGTTGGTGAGTCCGAACGGGCCATCCGTGAAGTGTTCAAGAAGGCCAAGCAATCTGCGCCTTCCATCATTTTCCTCGATGAATTCGAATCCATCGCGAGCATGCGCGCCTCCAACAGTTCAAGCGGCGGGTCCGACGTTGCAAACCGCGTGGTGAACCAACTCTTGGCCAGCATGGACGGGGTCGAGTCGCTCGACGGGGTGATCATCGTGGCTGCCACAAACCGGCCCGAAATGATTGACCCAGCGCTGTTGCGAAGCGGTCGTTTCGAGCGTGTGCTGCACGTCCCACCGCCAGACGCCGCCTCGCGTGAGGCGATCCTTGCCATTCATTCTGAGGGGATGCCAACGGCGACTTTCTCGATGAAAGACATCCTTGGGAAATTGGACAATTTTACTGGAGCGGACATCGAGGCGGTGTGCAGGGAAGCCGCCCTCATTGCCATGCGTGCAGGAAAGAAGAAGGTCAACAAAGGCCACTTCGAAGAGGCCATCGGACGCGTCCGCCCCACCGTAACCCCGGAGATGTTGGAATACTACGACAAGATGGAGCGCTCGCTGACGTCCGGCCTGACCGGCATCAAGCGGAACGCGAAGGACTTCGGTTTCGGCATGGAATCAGCCTGAGGGACGACAATGGCGAGCTTCGCGCTGGAAATCATTGGTCGTCCTGTTCATGACGTCGCCGGCGAAGCCCTAGGAAACGTGGTCGATTTACGAATCGCAGAAGGCACTGGGGCGCTGAGCCACATCATCGTCGCGCCGTTGGAGAACATCAACACAGAGCAACTCCCGTGGCCTTCCACCAATCGCCTCGTTGAGATCCCCATCGACGTCGTCCAACAGATCGCCTCGGTGGTCCGTCTTCACCAATAACGGGTGATGCACGAAGCCACATTCCTGAGCAACCTTCTAAACACGCGCGAAGGCGTCGTTGTCTGAATCATGCTCCAAAGGTGAGGCCATGCAGGTGACGACGAAGATGCGGAGGCTCGCCCTCCAGACCGCGTTTTGGGCGGTGCTGGGCGTTGTGGCGTTGATGGTCTTGCTGAACTTCGTCAACATCGCCAACATCGAACAGCTGTCCGCCTACGACGACGACTGGAACGACCTCTCTGCCTTCCGCGAGGACCTTGACGCCATGGGGGTGGAAACACGCTCCCTCGTCAGCAGCCCGCTCCTGCTCGCCGACATCGACGACCCGCGCAACACGACCTTTGTGATAGCAGGCATGGAGCGCGACACGCTCTCCCTCCCGCAGTTTGACCCAGATGGCTTGGTTCGGTTCGCTTCAGAGGATGGCTACAGTCCTTCTGAGATCGAAGCCATTGTGAAATTTGTCGAAGACGGTGGGACCGTCATCGTGATGGAAGATTTCGGGTATGCCGGTGGCATCGCCGACGCGTTTGGATTGAACTACGGCGGGTGGCAAGTGTACGACACCCTGTACGCAACGGAACTCGACTACAACTACATCTGGATGTGCGTGCAATCAAGCCCTTGTGGCATGAACGGAACGGAATTGGATCTCACGACGGTCGCGACCCATCCCCGCTGGGGCGACGAGGCAGAAACCGTGACGCATCCATGTGCACTCCTCGACGGCGAAACCATGACACGGGACGAAGCGGGCTTGTGCGTCCAGCACTGGTCGCCGACAAGCGGAGAACTCGGCGTCGTGGAGTTCAACGCAAGTTACCGGGTGTTGCTGAACGTGGCCACGGGCATCGAGATTGTGCCGGACGTGCGCGGCGCCTTGCGTGAGGTGCACGTGCTCGCCACAACGAGCAACGAGGCTACGGTGGACGTGAACGGGGATGGTGAAATCTGGGTCGGCAACGAAGTCACGGCCGAAACACCGGACCTTTGGGGCCAATTCAACCTCAGCGTCGAAGCCTGCGTCGACCGCAGTTGCGACCCCAACGACGGTGGGCGCATCCTCTTCTTCGCCGACGGCAGCATGCTCATCAACGCCCTCTACGACTACGAGTCCTTCAACGAAGGAGCCTATCCCGACGATACCAAGGCCGATTCTGGCGTTGAACGGTCGATTCCTGAAAACGACAACCGTCGCCTCATGTTGGACATCATCGCAGAAGCCCTTGACGACCCAAACATGGAAGGGGCGTCCCCGTCTTCGAACGCACAGGTGATTTTCGACGAAAGCCGCCACACACAGAACGTGCTGGTGACGGAAGGGTACAACACGATCTACTTCCTTCTCGTGTACTTCACAGGAGAAGGCCTCGCGATGGCGGTCCTGTTCATCGGTCTCTTCCTTGCGTTTGAGATGGTCCTCCTTCGAAAGCGGGACCCCCAGTCTTGGCGGCACGTGTTCAGCATCATCTACTACGGGTTTGGCGACGCCGAACGGTACGACTACTACACGAAAACAGAGAAAATTCGTCAGGTCTTGCTTTCGAAGGTTCGCAATCAAAACGGACTGACGAGAGAAGAATTTGATGCTCTGGAAGTGAACGAATTGGTCGCCCTCATCGGTGACGAAGCCTTGGCTTCGTTTGCTGTCAAGCCTGGGAGGTACAGCCTCGAAGAAACGGTCGCGCTCGTCAAGCGCATCAAGGCGTGGGGGCGCGCCTGAGGAGGGGTCTGCATGTGGACGAGGAAGGCGGCCTTCACCATCGTTGCAGGCCTCGCCTTGGTGCTCATCGGCATGATGATTTCCAACCATCAAATGATGATCCTTGGATTCGCGTTCATCGCGTTCATCACCGTGAACGCATGGATGACGGGGCATGGTGACATCGAAGTTCAGAGGACCCTGTCGGCCGACAACCTGTACAAGGGCGACGACCTGTACGTGGAACTTCTCGTCATCAACCGTAGCCTTCGTCGGACGCAAACCCTCGAGGTGTTCGACAACGTACCTCACGAGATGAAACTACGCAGCGGCCTCAACCAGATGCGATTGGACCTCGCCCCTGGTGAGTCTGCTCGCATCAGGTACGTGCTTCGATGCCCGCTTCGGGGACACTACACCATCGGACCTGTCTCCCTTCGACACCGCAACACGTTCAACCTCGGCGTCGAGGAAATGCGCATCGATCACCATTCCGACATCATCGTGTTCCCTCAAGTCAAGGACGTTGAGGAGGCGTTCCTTCGCAGCCGAACACCCAAGATGTACACGGGTGCCACAACGCTTCGTACTCCTGGCCAGGGGTCAGAGTTCTACTCCCTTCGCGAATATGTCCCTGGTGACCCCTTCAAGAGCATCAATTGGAAGGCATACGCTCGAACGGGCGAGTTGATGGTGAACGAAAAGTGCCGGGATGCAGTCACCGACGTCTTCATCCTGCTCGATGCACGTGAGATATCCCGGATTGGAACCGTCCTCAAGAACCCGCTCGAGATGGGGTGCGTTTCCGCTGCTTCTCTCGCCTCGTACTTCCTTCAACGGAGGGATTCCGTCGCCTTGGCCGTGTACGGAGACGGGTTGTCGTACCTGCCACCGGACACCGGCGACAAGCAGTACTTCAAGATCCTCAGCACGCTTGCTGGCGTGAGCCACACCGGCGAAATGCCCCTCCAAGCCGTCACGAATTCGGTATCCGGTCGCTTCAGCCGTGGCTCGCCGGTGTTCGTCATTTCGAGCGTTGAAGGCGACGGGACGGTGCCAGCAGCGGTGCGTGACCTTGTCGGACGCGGTCACGACGTCACCGTCCTGACACCGTCCTCCATCGACTTTGAGCGGTTGGTGAGCCGCATCCCTCGACTCTCGTACGAAGTGCTGAGGATGGAGCGCCAAAACAGGTTGACAAGCCTCGCCAGTTCTGGAGCGCAGGTCATTGATTGGATGCCCGACATGGACCTCGCTCAGGCCCTGATGCAAGTGAGGGGGTACTGACATGGCAGGCGAGGTTGACGTTCAATCGGACATCACCCACAGCGGCGGTCATCGCAACACGCTGCACCTGAGGAACCTCCGGAAGCAGTGGCAGATCCTCGCCTTGCAGGTGATTGCTACGGTGGCCTTGGTGTGGATGTACCTCGAGGTGATCGGCACCTACGTTGTCGGCTCCATCGACCACACGATGCTCTTTGACACGCTGGAGGTCATCATGGGCTCCGACCTTCCGCTCGGGGACTGGCTGACCGGTGTTGGGCGGCAAGGGCTTGCTCGTTTCACCGTCCCGCTGGTGCTCGGACTGTCCCTCGGCGGCAGCATGGCGCTCCTCGCGTTCCAGCCTCCAAAAATCCAGCAAAGGATTCGAATCGGCGTGATTGTGTCCCTCATCGTGCTGCTGGTCGGACGCATGTTGTTGGCATGGGTTGGGGGCATGATCCTCGAGTTCCGTCTTGACCTCCCCAACCAGAACGAATTGGCCTTGCTCCAATGGCCGTTGATGCTCATTTTGTCCCTGCTGGTCCTGTTTGTGTACCTCCTCCCCGTCATCATGGGAACGAGAGGAATTTGGGGACTGTCCCGACAGGCCGTGGTTTGGTCCATCGGGTTCACGCTGCTCTTCCTCGGACTGCACGCCATCCTCACCTTCCCGGTGGTCCTGAACCAACTCGGTGCGTACGGCGAAGGCTTGTCCACGCTCGACACGCAGGTTGGTACGCCAGAGGTTGGCCTGCTTGGCTTCAAACTCGTCACCTCGCAGCAGCTCTCGCTCATCCTTATCGCTGTCCTGATGATGGTCTTCCAAGAATCCGCCTTTGGCGTGATTCGTCACCTCGAATACGCCTACCGGCTCCCAGAATCCTGCAAGCGGGACGAAGAGTACGTCCGCCAAATGGACAACGTCCTGAACAGCCACCTCCGGCATACTGCGCTCTACCTGACCCTCACGGGGCTGGCCACCATGGTGGCCCTTGGCTTCCATGGGGTGCTGCTGGAAATCGTCACCACGACCACGGGCAGCCAGTGGGCAAGCCAAGTCTCGGATTCCATCGAGCTCAGGTTGACCTATGGGGTCGTCATTTCCGCCTTGCTGTTCCTTGGCGTTGCAGCGACCCTGCGCCTCCTCGTGCCATGGGGACGTTTGGCCCAACTCCGTGCCCTCGTCGTTGGAAACCTGGTGGGTGGCTCGGAGGACGAGGCCCCGAAGGAAAACGTATGGCTGTGATCATCGGTCGAGATGCGCCAACTGGACCAAGCCCCCGAGCCGCTCCCCCAACGACACCCAGAGAACAAAGGCCAACGGCAGCATCAGCGGGACGGTCAACCACGGCGACCAAGGGAGCGCACGCGCTCCCAGCACCATAAGCGCGACGATCCCGCAGAGCAACAGGAAAAGCACAATCCGTTCAAGGAACAGCGGGTACGGCCGGTCGACGATGGATGGGTCGCGCTGAGGTGGCAAAGGCCAACGCTCGCTCACACATCCACCTCAAAGTTCCAGGTCACCCAAGCGCGCCTCAAGGGCTGCCAATGCGGCCATGCCCGCATCCGAACGTTCCTCGACGTGCTCACGGACTTGACCGTGGGGGGCATGTGCTGCATCCAAGGCGGCAAGTTCAGCCTCGAGGCGCATCCGTTCTTCGGCGTCGTCGAGCGGTGGCAGGGAGCGTGGCGACGCGGGGGCCGGTGGAAGGGGAGCGCCCGTTGCTTCCGTTGCTTCCGCCACTTCGGGTGCGTGCTCCGCCGCAATATCCTCCTCAAGGGGCACGACGTCCGCCTCGGGTGCTGCTGGTGAGGCGTGTCCGGCCTCAGAGGGGAGCAGCCCGCTTGCCATGAAGGCCCAAAGATGACCTGCAGGCCGACCGCCAACAAGGCCTGCAGCCTCAAGTTGGCTCAGCAATTCTTCGAGGGCTTCTGCGGTCAAGGCCAGGGCAACCGAGGCACCCGCGTCCCGCTGATCGGCTTCGAGGTGAATGTCGTCCAAGGCCACACGAATCAGTCGTTGCGTTGCGGCAGCAATGTCCGGCAGCGCTTCCGGATACCTACAACGGGACATGAGGGCATCGATCTCGTCTTGTGGCGCTCCCAAGCGGGCCAATTGTTCGAGCACGTTTCTCGTGCGCCGGAGCATGGTGATGGCGCGGTCTTGGTCTTCGAGCAGGTGCTCCAAGTCGAGCACGACGTCCGTGACGGCCTGCTTCAGCGAGTTTTCCAGTCGTTGTTGAACGGACCATCGAGTCAGGCCTCGAACGATCCCCGCCGTTTCAGGGACCTGCTGTTCCAGCAGCAGCATCACGTCGTTGGAAAGCAGGTGACGCGGCGTATCTGCAGCACGGTCGACCACGGTGCCAATCACCTGCAAGGCGCGTTCGACGGCCTTGTCCAACAAGACGACCGAGTAGCCTTGCGCTCGTGTGTGTTCCAAGCGTTCCAGCACCGGACCGAGAGCCGCCATGGACCCTCCGTCTTCCAGCAGGGCTTGCGCAAGAGGTTCGTCGGTGAGCCTTGCCCGGAGACGTCGAGCTTCTTCGATATCGGCAAGTGCCGCTTCATGAGCTGCGGCCAGGGCGTCGGCCTGATCGGCGAGGTGAGCGACCTGAGCCTCGGATTGCCCCCGTTGAACACCAAGGTCTCCAAGTTCGCGAAGTACCGCTCGGCGTTCCTCCAACAGTCCTCGGATTTCCGATTCAAGGTGGGAGCGACGAACTTCGTCTTCCCTTCGTCGTTCACGTTCGTCGTCCGCCCGACGTCGGGCGGCACGAACTTCTGCCTCCACTGCGGCAAGTTCGGCCTTGCCTGCTCGAACACCGTCTTCGGTCACGGCAAGGTCCCGAACCGCGTTGGCCTGGCGCTCGTGAGCAGCCGACGTCTGCTCTTCAAGCAGGCGAAGATGCCGCTCGTCCTCCACCAGCCGTCGCTTGACTTCCGTCAGACGCTCGGCGCTGGTTTGCAGGTCCGCCTTCACGCGGGCCTCTTCCTCGGCCATGCCTGCAAGCGTCGAAGCAAGCGCCTCCCTGCTCCCTGAATCCGCCACCGTGCGGGCCAGTTCTGCCGCACGGCGCTCGAGTTGATGTTCGAGTTCGGACGTGCGCCGGACCAATCGCTCAGCACGTGCTTCGGCCGCTTCTGCACGACGTTCGGCTTCCGCGACGGCCAACTTGGCCTGATCGAGGTCTGCGCCGACCGCTCGAAGGCGGTCCTGGCCGTCCCCCGTCACGTCCTTGGCTTCGCGGAGCGCCACTTCCGCACGCAGCCGGGCGTTTTCGGCCTGTTCGAGTCGGGCTTGGAGTGCTGCTGCCTCCTGTTGAAGACCGTCCATCCGGTGCTCGGCGTCCTCAAGCCGTTGACGATATCCTGCATCGATCACCAGCCGCGGGCTGTCGCCTGTGCTGAGGTGATCGACGCCGTCGGATGCTTCACCAAGGTGGGCGACCTTCGGGCCAAGCGATTCAAGGCCGACATCGAACCCCAAGATCTCCTCAAAGCGAGCCATGAGGGTGTCTTTGCGGTCTTCCGTGCGTGAGCGGCTGCTGGCGATGGAGGCACCGAACGCGGCGAGGGTGAAGCCAGGGACGTTGGCGGTGCCTTCGCCAATCGCTGCGTCGAGTGGGAGTTGATGCAACCTGGCCACACGACGACGATCCGTAAGGTCGAACACCGCTTCTTCCAACGTCGCGGCGCTTGAAGAGACCAAGCCCACAGGGCGGCCAGAGAGCAGCACCACCGCCGTGGTTCGTTCACCGGCCCCCACGCTAAGATGGCCGTACACCTGCTCTTCTCGAGCAACGCGGAGCATCGAGAGGACAGCATCAGGTCCGCTCTTTCCTTCACGAAGAACGAACCCTTCCGGCAGGTGCCCTGCCTGCCCGTCGTCGCCCGCGCGACCGGAGACGGCGTTGGCCATCCGTTGCAGCAAGCGCCGGTGGTCTGAACCCGAGGCCGTCCACACGCCAAGAGCAAGGTCCGCAGCCGAAGCCAACAGCACGGAGCCCTGCGGTGTGGCAAGCGTCCAGTGGCCTTCCTCAGGAAGACCAAGTCCTCCCGCGATGGTTTGACGGGTGCGCATGGTGTCGGCCACCAAGCCAGCGAGTTCGTCCGTGTCCCCGGGAACGTGCCCGGTATGATCCACGAGCAGGCCTTGATCTACCAAAACGGCTCCAAGGACTTCAGGGTCCTCGTTCAACGCCGCCATGATCACGGAAGCGGAGCGCGACAGCAAGCGACGTGCTGGGCCCGGCCCGGACGGCAGTCCCTCGAGGTCCACGGCATGGAGCGCCACGCTCGGCATCAGCATCAACACGTCTGCAAGTTCTCCGAGGGTCCACGATTGCGCAACATGGCGAACGTGTTCGGCGTCTGCCTCGAGGCTCAGCAAAGCCGTCTGGCCCTCTGCACCCCCAACCAACCCAGCCTCGGAGGTCGCGAGCCAGCCGATCACACGGTGGCCACGGACCAAACGGTGCCCGGAGGGAGTCTTCCTTCGACCGATCCACGTTGTGACAACGCCGTGTTCAAAGGGCATGAGGCTTCCAAGGTCAAGTTCGACGTCGACGGCCCCGCCGGGAGGTAGGCTCACGCTCATGCGTTCACCTCCGTGAGATGTTGGAGGATGGGGCGGTGGCGTTCGTGGGTGTACCTCCATGCCCCGAGGCCGTCTGGGGACCCGCGAAGCATCACCGTCGGCCCGGGAGGCGAGAAGAAGATCGACGTCGCCACGTCACCACTTCGATGCACATGCTCGAGTGCCCCCACACCAGAAGCCTGCGCCACGGCCAACGCAGCGCGTGCGAGTTGGTCTTCCGGCGATGGGAGCGGCGAATCGTGTTCGACGAGGAAGGCCTCGTCGACACCTCTGCAGTCCTTGAAGGCCTTGAGAACGGCACCTCGTGTCGACATCGAGCCTCCACCCGTAACGGCGGGCTTCAAGACCTTTCCTGTGAGGACGGCGGAAGAGCACGTTTTGAGAGTTCAATTCAGAAGCCGAACGGACGTTTCAGCACAACCTGGTGGAAACCGACGGACTGAGCGTGAGTTCACAACGGCAGCGGGGGCAGAATTCCCTTCACGTCGTATTCCAATTGAAAATTCAATTTTCCAATTGAAATAATTCAGGTGTTGCTCGTCGCACACCTCATCAGGGGGCGCCCGATGGGCGGGCGTGGAGCCTGCCTTCGACGTACCGGGTTGCGACGCATGTGCAGCTCCGGCCGTCGTCCATCAGCGCTATTCCGGTCGCAGGTATTGCGGACGTCACCTCGACCGCTCCGTCCGAAAGAAGGTCGGGAAGGAACTCCGGCAACAACTCCACCTCGATGGCCGTCACACGACGATTTTGGTGGCGATCTCAGGAGGCAAGGATTCCGCGGTGTTGCTCTCCATGCTGCACGACCTGCTCGGCCAGCGGCCTGACGTGACGTTGATTGGGGGTTGTGTCGATGAAGGCATCGAGGGGTACCGACCGCCGTCCATGGAAGCAGCGAAACAACTGTGCGCGGACCTCGGGCTGCGCTTCGAGCACGTGGCCTTCAGGGATCTTGAGTTCCTTGACATGGACGACGTGGTGGACGCGATGGGACGAACCACGAGCGACGGCGCACCCACCACGGCTTGCGCTTACTGTGGCGTGTTTCGCCGGCAGGGCATCAACGCACTCGCTCAGCGCGTCGGTGCCGATGTCGTTGCCCTTGGACACAACCTTGACGACGTCGCTCAGACGGTGATGATGAACCTCGTTGCTGGCGAAGTGGAGCGCAGCCTGCGCATGGCACCCCACACCCACCGCGTCGAAGAGGGGCTCGCCCCACGCATCATCCCCCTCCGCCCCATTCCTGAGCAGGAGGTGCACCTTGTTGCCTTGCATCGAGGGCTCCCTATGCACCATGAAACCTGCCCGAACGCTGAGGGAGCGCAGCGATGGAGGATGCGTGAAACCGTCGCTCAACTCGAAGAGGAACGACCAGGCACCCGACATGGCCTGGTGCGCACGTTGGATGCAATCCGGTCGCTGGCCGAATCTGGAGAGCCTGAACACCACGTGAACGCGTGCCAAAGGTGCGATGGACCTTCGTCAGGACCGGTGTGCAAAGCCTGCGAAATGCGAAGCCACCTTGGGCTCAGATGACGTTCTTCACCAAGGCATCGAGGTCCTGAGGACGGCCACAATAATGGCACCGCAGGTGCACCTCAGCACGGTCCACTACGCGCAGCCGGTGGGGGAGGGGCTCACGCGGGTGCTGCGTGATGCAGTTGGAGAACGTGCATCGAACGACATTGACCACCTCGTCACCAAGGGAGATCTCGCGCTTTTCCGCGACGGTGTACGCACGAATGATGGCGACGCTTGCCGATGCGGCCACCAGGGCCAAACGGGCGAGTTCGTCGCCGTTCAATTCGCGGTCTTCGACCTTGATGATGTCCTTCGAGCCTAATTTCTTGGATGGCACGTTCATGACGAGGGAAACGGGCACGGACGCGCCGTCACGAAGGCCGAGCAAGTCAAGCACGCGCAAGGCCCCACCTGCAGGGATGTGATCGATCACCGTCCCGTTTCGAATCGCGGTCACGCGCCGCATGCTGCTTTCGTTTGACATCACGCCTCACCTCCAGGAACGTCCACACCAAGCAACCTGCAGAGCAAGGCCATCCTCGTCACCACGCCGTTGAAGGCCTGTTCGAAGTACTTCGCGTGCCGGGTGCTGTCCACGCTCGGGTGGATTTCGTCCACCCGTGGAAGCGGATGCATCACGATCATCTCTGAGCGGACGTCTGCAAGGTCTCGGGCGTGGAGCTTGTAGGCACCTGCCACCTTGGTGTACTCGTCCTCGTCCGCAAAACGCTCCTTTTGAATCCGAGTCATGTACACGACGTCCGCGGCGGCGAGGCTCGCGTGCAGGTCCGTTGTCTCCGTCACGTCACCCCCGCTCGCGCGAAGGTCCTCGACGATCTCGGAGGGCATCCTGAGCAATTCTGGACTGGCGAGCACGACTCGGCAACCAAACCGAACCAATGCGTGAGAGAGGGAGTGCACCGTTCGGCCGTAGCGAAGGTCCCCTGCGAGCACGACATCGAGGCCATCGAGTCGACCGTGCGCTTGGCGGATGGTGAACAGGTCGAGCATGGTCTGTGTGGGGTGGTGCCCAGCCCCGTCGCCTCCGTTCAACACCGGGACGCGGGCGGCGTCCTGCGCGTACCGGGCCGCGCCTTGGCGAGGGTGACGCAGCGCGATGATGTCCGTGTACCCGTCGACCATCTGAACGGTGTCAAACAGGGTTTCGCCTTTCACCACCGAGGACGTGCTGACGTCACCAAGGTTGACGACGTCCCCACCCAGTCGCTTCATGGCGGTTTCAAACGACATCCTTGTCCTCGTGCTCGGCTCGAAAAACAGGTTGCCCAAGATTCGACCCTGCAGGAGCGGGAGGTAGGCCTCACCCCGAGCCACAGGCAACAGACGTTCGGCTGCGTCGAGCACCTCAATGACGTCTTCGTTGCTCAGGTCCTCCATCGTGATGAGACCGACCATGGTTGACCCTCGCTGCTTGTCGATGGGGTCCACCCATGAACATTCCGAGGCGCCTCCCCCCGGTCCGCTGTTGACCAAGGTTCATGCCGTATGGCACAAAGCCACGGTCGTGGACGCTTGGTTTGACCTCGAGGCCGCGCTTGACGCGGAGCGCCAGCGGCGTGAATCCCACCTTGGGAGGTTGGCGATGGTCGTCACGTTGGCCACCCTGGTTGCCGCCTTTTGGTTGGGATGGCCAGGCATCGAAGCCGTGCTCAACGGGCAAGGCGCACCGCTTGCCGCGCTCGGCGTTCCTGCGCTCGTCCTGATCTTTGGAAGCCTCGTGCACGACCACGCGAGCGATGAGCCAGACGCCACCGCACGCGCGGTCACGGCTGCCAGCGTTGCTTGGGCCCCGATGCTTTTCATGGCGTTTCAGCACGTCGACGCACCATCAACAGAGCGCCTGATCTCCATGGCGGTGTTGGTGTTCCTCGCAGGGATGTTGTTCCGTACGGCCCACCACGGCACCGGGCGGGGCTTCAAAGCAGCCCGATACCGGGCCCTTCTGACGGGCCTTGGAGCGGTGCTCACCGCATCCTTGTGGTTCGGACTTCGTACGAATGCGGGTTCCGTAAACGACTTGGTTGGTGCCTCCGTCACCCTCCTGGCCATCGGGCTGGCGGCCCGATCTTGGTTCATTGAAGACGAACATCGCGGGTTGCGCAAGGCCTTCCACCTTCGCCTCGATGGGTTGGAACGGCACCTGTTGGAACTACGAGCAAGCGGACGGAGGGTGGACCAAGCAGCAAGCCTCCTCAGGACGGCAGCGGCTGAAGGGTACACCGAGCCTGAACACGGCATGCGGTTGTTGGACGACGCTGAAGAGGACATCGAACGCACCATCTCCCTCGAACATGACGTGGTGGCCATCGAGGCGGATGCACTCGCCGCCGTTGACGAGGCAGCATCGGTCGCACCAAACGCTCGAAAACCACGCAGCCTCTTTGACGCCGCGCGACGGGAAGTCGAACTCGGCTCCCTTCGCGAAGGCGAAGCGCTGTTTCGTCAAGCCAAGCGGCGCGCCCTGGACATCGTCGCGTGGTGGTCGAAGGCAGAAGAGGCCATTGAAACGGCGTCCATGGCCATCAGCAACGCTTCGGGCAGTCACGTCGCAGCCCTCAGGGAAGCGCTCGACGAGGCACGACGCTTCATGCTCCGAGAAGCCCCAGAAAAGGCCCACGTGCTCGCTTCAGCGATTCCCGCACAACTCGACGCAGAAGCCGACGCCTTGGAGGACGCTCAGGATGTGCTCTCCGAGGCCAAGCGTGCTCTGGAAGCGGCCGATGGACTGAACCTCCAACCGCACCGAGAACGCCTCGATGCAGCAGACGCAGCCTTGGCCGAGGGCGACGGGCGTCAAGCCGCCGGGTTGGCGGAAGGCGTGCGCCGAAGCCTCACGGTCGAGCGTGAAGCGATGGACGCGGTTCGACGTGGATTGCGTCAAAAGTCGAGCATCGTCCAGCGCCTCGAAGGCTTCGAGGACCGAGCATCATGGCTTGAGCGGCTGAAGGAGGTCGAGGAAGCGACCGATTCGAAGGAATGGACCCTCGCACGACGTCGCCTTGATGCCCTCACCGCTGACCTTGCGGCCCTCGACCGCGATCTTGGCGAAGCGGACCAACTGCACGCCTTCCTTCGAGAAGAATGGGCCACATTGCGGCCTCGTGCCCACGCCGCAGGATTTGGTGTGGGCGATGAAGACCGCCTCGCCGTGGAGCGCCATCTTGGTGACGCGGAGCAGGCCATCCGGACCGCGGCCACCGAGCAGGCGCTGAGCGCGCTCAGCGAGGCCGATGCGGCGATGGAACGCTTGCGCCGTCGTTGCTGATCAGCCCAGCAACCCCGCCTTGCGGACGGCATCGAAGTCCAGTCGTCCCGGCAAACCAAGGTCGAGCGGGTAGCCACCGACGTCCACCAAGACCCCAGACAAGTGCATGTGCAGCCCTTTGGGTGGTGCCCGTCCAGAAAGTTCCGATTGCACCTTTGATGCAGGGCGTCCAAGGTGCCGCAGCATGGACGATGCTTGACCCCGCGCGTCGTGAAGCACCCATGGATTGGCATCCCATGCATGGGTACGAAGGCTGCGGGTCGTCCACACAGGACCGACGGCCACTTCGTGGCGGGACGGCCATGCTTGAATCCAGTCGCCGACGACTTCGTCGATCCACGTCATCCCTGTGGGTTCGCTTGCAGGCGGCCTCCCTTGCCCGACCGCTGCCAACGCATTGAGCGCGACGCGGTAATGGGGGTGCCGTGAAGCCTCATGCGGCAAGGCCAGCGCAAGCGAGCCCGCAGTGGCAACTCGACCCTCGTCGAGGTGCAGGAGGATCCGGACCGCGTGCCCATGGAGCCACTCCATGGATGAGAGGTTGAAGCGTTCGACGTGGTCTTCAATCAGGCTCAACGCACGGTCCGAAGCCCCCTCTAGTCGAAGGCGAGCGGCATCACCGAGCAGGGAACGTCGGGCCATGGCGCCGTCACGCTTCGGCCGAGGACCCTCAGCGATGCCGGCCGCGGTGCGCTCCAAGAATTCGATGTTCATGCGTGTCACGGGGTCCACCATGAGGGACGCAAGCATGTCCGGGTCAATCGAAGTGGTCCGGGGCTGGCACACGGCCAAAAACCAACGGAGGCGGTTGGTCGTGAGATCCCCCTCCGCGAGGGTGGCCAACCGTGACCGGGCTTCTGGGAAATCGCGTTGCGCAAGGGAAGCGGCGGCGAGCAAGGCGTTCGCATGATGGCCTGATCGACGGGCGGAAAGGGCGATGAGTGAGATGGCTTCTTCTTCGGCCTCGGACCATCGGCCGATGGCGGCGAACACCTGCATCCTCGCCATCGTTCGGCGGCTCAGCTCAATCCCCTCCAATCCCGCGCTGACGGACTGGTGCGATTCGTCCTCAAAGCGTTGGAGCGTGCTGCTCCATTCGTCCTTTGCGAGGCTCGAAAACCATCCACCACGACGGAGGTAGATCATGTCCTCCATTGATTCAAGCCGCTCCCGGTCGTCCCCCGCCGCTGCGTCAAACGCGATGCTCGGGAGGTGCTGACCGACACGAAACGAGCGCGCCCAGACTGCCAAGAAGGCAACCTGCCCTCCAGCAGACAGCATCCACGTCAGTGACTCCATCGCGTCTTTCTCAACAACATGGCACACGGTCTGTTCCCACGCGCCACATGCAGGACCCGAAGGCAGGTTGATGGAATCCCAAAACGTTACGGCAGCCAAGGCCACAAGGAGCATGGATTGACCGGCAAAGCCCGTGAAGCAGAAGTTCAGGACCTTCGCTTGCTGACTCCGCTCCGCCCTCAGCAACCGGCTGTCCGTGATTCGGATGCCACCCCGCCCGGAGACCTCAGCAAGGTCGAGGAACATGATGCGGGCGACTTCGTACACAAACAGCAAACCGACAATGGCCACGTTGAGCAAGAGGAACAGCAGGACGCAGGCAACAAGCGGAGCCCGGATTGCAGCGTCGTCGATGCCCGACAACCCCTCGATCATCCAAAACCCAAGGAAACCACCTTCCTCCATCACCGTGGCTTGCGCCGTGTACTCTGGGAGCGAAACCACGGCCTCCGAGTGAACGAACACATCAGGTGTGGCCAGCATCATGACGAGCGTCACCAAGGTGTTCAGGGCGACCAACGGCATCGCGATGAGGTTGATGTTGACGATCATCGCGAAGGCTTGCTGCCGAGGCTTGGGCGACGTCCCTCGGAACGGAGACGTTTTTCCAACAGCCATCCGCGCGTGCTCGAACCGCATGGCGTGCCACGATGAACCGAGCACTCGACCGTAGGCCAACACAGGTGGTGCTAGCGCCACGACCAGCGTCACGCTCGTTCGCCACGACGATGCAACGCCAGCCATTCCCCACCACGCCATGCTGGTCAGCACCATCCAAACGAAGAACAGGAGGACCGAACTGCGTCGTCGTTTGGGGTCGTTGTGCTGCAGGCT
>JAYPDK010000005.1:0-12782 GCA_038125145.1 Candidatus Poseidoniaceae archaeon | reverse complement strand
AGCAAACGGCGGGCTTCGTCGACGCTTTGCGTGACCCTGTGGACCTCGTACCTTCGGGTCCCGGTTGGAAAAGCCACACGAAGGCCTTGGAGTTGGCGTGGAACGAGGATCCTCCAAAACACGGCCGCGATGGACGTGGCCAGCAAGAGCCCAACCAACACCGTCGGCCGGAAGCCGAAGACGATGGATGGTGCATCCATGCACTGCGCCAAACGCAAGCGGTCATAGCGTCATCGTTTGACGGGCCCTCAATTGACGTCCGTTTCAACGTCCACCAAGGTTTGTCCTTGCTGAACACGGGCGCCGACCTCAACGTGAACCGCAACAACCGTCCCGTCCGTCGGAGCCAGCACCCGGTGTTCCATCTTCATGGCCTCCATGACGACGAGAGGGGTCCCGGCCTCAACCTCATCACCAACGTTCACCAAGACCTCCAGAACGGCCCCGGGCATTGGTGCGGTGCAGCCACCTTCGGCTCCTCCGCTTCGTGCTCCTGGTTCAACGAGGCTCAAACGATGAACGCGTCCATCGAGGTGCAGCCACACGTCGTCACCGACACGGACGGCATGAGCAATCCGAGCGGAACGGCCGACCTCTTTCACGGACCAGCGAACGTCATCGAGCCTCGTCAACCGGTGGTCACCGACGACCCATGAGGTGCCGTCTGGAACGGGGTGCACCTCAACGGTGCCTTCTGGGGCGCGAAACTCGACCATCAAGGCAGCCTCCTTCCAATGGTGATGAACGGTGAGGGTTCGGCGCTCGAGGAGGAACCGCCCACGGACCGAGTCGGAACGGACGCCGCACAGGCCGCGACCGCTCGTGCCGCTTCGCCGACGGAGGGAGCGGTCCATCCGGACGGATACACCTCGTCGATCAGCATCGTATGGGTGTGTCCACCCACCACCGCCTCTTGGTCGAGCAGGTCGCGTAGAAAACTGACGTTGGTCGTCGTCCCAAGGACCACGAAATCGTCCAGCGCCCGCCGCATCCTCGCCAAGGCATGTGCTCGATTGGGTGCGTGGACGACCAGTTTGGCGAGCATAGGATCGTACGAAGGTGACACGTTGTCGCCCTCCCGCACCCCGGTGTCAAAGCGAACACCGGGCCCCGTTGGAGGACGGAAGACGGCAAGGGGGCCGATGGAGGGAAGGAATTCATTGGAAGGGTCTTCGGCATAAATGCGGACTTCGATGGCGTGGCCCTGCAGGTGCAGGTCGCCAACCTGCATGCGTTCACCTGAGGCAATCCGCAACTGTTCAGCGACGATGTCCACGCCGGTAATGGCCTCTGTGATTGGATGCTCGACCTGAATTCGGGTGTTCATCTCAAGAAAATGGAAGGTTCCATCCGCCTCGAGAAGGAATTCAACCGTACCGGCTCCGACGTACTCCACGGCCTCTGCTGCGGCCACGGCCGCCGCACCCATGCGCGCGCGCAACTCCTCGTCCATCACAGGACAGGGTGCTTCCTCGAACACCTTCTGGTGTCGGCGCTGGATGGAACACTCACGCTCGCCAAGGTGAACGGTCCGTCCATGTGCATCGGCAAGCACCTGCACCTCCACGTGTCGTGCGTTGCGCAGAAGACGTTCAAGGTAGACACGGCCATCGCCGAAGGCGGCCATCGCTTCCCTACGAGCGGAACGAAGGGCCTCCTCGAGGCCTTCCCGGGATGTCACTTCCCTCATCCCTTTGCCGCCTCCACCTGCGCTTGCCTTCAACAAGAGCGGAAATCCAACCTCGACCGCCGCCGACTCCACCGCCTCAAGGACGGTCAACAAATCGCGTTCATCGTCCCCCGTGGAGTCCGTTTCAATTTCACAGCCGGGTATGACGGGGACGCCGGCCTCCCGCATCGTGATGCGTGCGGTCATTTTGTCGCCCATCCGTTCAATGGCGTCCGGAGAGGGGCCGATCCACACCAGTCCCGCAGCCACCACCGCGCGTGCGAAATCAGCACGTTCAGAGAGGAATCCAAACCCGGGGTGCACCGCATCGGCCCCGGACGAACGTGCTGCTTCAAGGATGGCGTCCACGTCAAGGTACGCGCTTGGACCCTCGCCGCTGAGACCAACCGACCGTGTGGCAAGCTCAGTGTGCAACGAACCAACCTCGTCTTCAGCGAAAATTGCCACAGAGTCCAATCCGGCCTCCGTGCACGCCCGAAGCACCCTGCAGGCAATCTCACCTCGGTTGGCCACGAGCACGCTGCGCATCAGGACGTGCCCCCCGCATCCGGTCGCCAACGCTGAGGCCGCTTCTCAAGGAACGCAGAGAGCCCTTCCTGTCCCTCATCGGAGCCGCGCATTCGGCTGGTGAAGTCCAACGTCCACGTCCGAAGGTCTTCGTCGGACCCGTTCCAGCGGTCAAAGCCCAGGGTGAGTTCTTTCGCAGTTGTGACCGCGCTTGGTCCCGTGGTCAACACCTCTGAAACAATGGCGTCAACGGCGGCCCAAGCGTCGTCCGCCGTGCGATGGACGTCCTCAAGAAGGCCGATGCGTTGGGCTTCGTCGGTGCCGATCCTCCCGGCGTTCATCGCCAACCTGCGAAACGCAGCAGAGCCCACCCTTCTGTACACGTAAGGGCCAATGACGGCGGGAAGGATCCCGAGTTTGCCTTCGGACAAGGCCACCCTTGCGCCTTCAACCGCCACCACATGATCGCACGCCGCGATGAGGCCTGCGCCCCCGCCCAAGGCCACGCCGTGCAGCACGGCGAGCGTGTAACATGGGTGAGACCACAACCCGTGGAACAACCGGTCCAAGCGGGCGCTGTCCTCACGGTTCTCATCGACGGTTCGTGCACCAGCGTCCCGCATCATGCCGATGTCCGCCCCAGCGCAGAAGTGCTTCCCAAGGCCGTGCAACACAACGAGACGGAAGCATGCACCGTGTTCATCGCTCAAGTTCCCGGTTCGGCCAGCGCTTCGTGCTGCGCTCCATTCGAGCACCTTACACAATTCGGTGATCAACTGCACGTTGAGGGCGTTGAACACCTCTTCACGCGCCAATCCGACCCGCAGCACGGGTCCATCGACCTGAAGGTGAAGGTGGTCACATGCAGGAGCGTTCACAACGTACACCTCAATTGGAAATTCGATTTTTCAATTGCCCTACATGCGGAAGATACCGTACCCCTTGTCCGGCTTCTGCGCATTGCGCGATGCCGCCAAACACAAGGCCAGAACGTCCCTGGTGTCGCGTGGGTCGATGACACCGTCGTCCCACAGCCTTGAGGTCGAGTAGTAGGGCGAGCCCTCTCGCTCGTATTTCTCCAAGATGGGCGCTCGGAAGGCCTCGAGGGCCTCAGCGCCCAAGGGCCCCCCTCCTTCCCTCGCCACTTGGTCCTGCTTGATCGTCGTGAGCACGTCGGCTGCTTGCGGACCGCCCATCACGGAGATGCGTGCGTTGGGCCACATGAACAAGAATCGCGGGTCGTACGCACGTCCGCACATACCGTAGTTGCCTGCACCGTGGCTCCCACCGATGATGACCGTGAACTTCGGAACGTCAACGCAAGAGACAGCCGTGACCAACTTCGCACCGTCCTTCGCGATGCCCCCGGCTTCGTAATCACGACCGACCATGAAGCCGGTGATGTTCTGCAAGAACACAAGCGGCACCTGACGTTGTCCGCACAACTGGACGAAATGGGCGCCCTTGAGGCTGGACTCAGAGAACAGGATGCCGTTGTTCGCGACAATCCCAATCGGTTGCCCGTGAAGGTAAGCAAATCCGCACACCAAGGTCGTCCCGTACCGCGGTTTGAATTCGTGGAACCGCGACCCATCGACAATCCGCGCGATCACCTCGCGCACATCCACAGGGGTGCGGTTGTCCTCAGGCACGATGCCCAGCAATTCTTCGGGGTCGTGGTACGGCGCTTCAGGTGCCTTCCCGTTCATGGGTGAGAGGGACCTCGGTCCAAAATTCTCCACCACGTTGCGGACCATGCGCAACGCCTCCGCTTCGTCCTCAGCAAAGTGATCGGCGACACCCGATACGGACGTGTGCAGGTCGGCTCCACCGAGGTCTTCTGCACTGACCTCCTCTCCAGTCGCCGCCTTGACAAGTGGCGGCCCAGCGAGGAAAATCGTGCCGTTGCCTTTGACAATGATCGACTCATCTGACATGGCAGGTACGTACGCACCTCCAGCCGTACAGGAGCCAAGCACGGCAGCAACCTGAGGGATTCCATCGGCCGACATGCGCGCTTGGTTTCTGAAAATTCGGCCGAAGTGACCGATATCGGGGAAGACCTCGTCCTGCATCGGCAGGAAGGCGCCGCCTGAGTCTACCAGGTAGATGCAAGGCAGTCGGTTCTCGTGGGCGATGGTTTGCGCCCGGATGTGCTTCTTCACCGTCATCGGGTAGTACGACCCCCCTTTGACCGTCGCATCGTTGGCCACAAAGAGGCATTCTCGACCGTGCACCATTCCGATTCCTGTGACGATGCCCGCGCTCGGCGCTCCACCCTCATAGAGGTCGTTGGCTGCCAGTGCAGAGAGTTCGAGGAACGCGGTCCCGGGGTCGATGATGCGCTCAATGCGTTCACGTGGGAGCAACTTGGAGCGAGAACGATGGCGTTCGACGGCCCGAATCCCCCCGCCCTGACGGACGTCATTGAGCCTTGACTGCAAGGTGTCGACCAAGGACCTGTTGTGCTCGCGCCGGGCCTTCGCTTCCTCGCTTGAGGGAACGTGGCGGGTTTGCAATCGATCCATGATGCTCCCCTGCTCCGCCGAGGAGCACACCGCGCTTCAAGCATCCGACGATGGGCCTTACACATCGAGGATGAGCCGCCCAACGTCACGAAGCCCGGGGGCCAAACCGACGATCATCACCGCCAGCACGATCAGCACACGAAGGTGCTGCTGACGATGCTCGACGCGCATTCGGGCGAAGAGCATCACAATGAGGGTGACGAGCACGGCTTTGACGACCATGAACAACCATGCACCAACGCCGAAGTCGATGCCAAGCGCTTCGTTCACCGTCGCGCCAAGTTCGATGACACCCTGGCTCGCGACGTGTTTCTCCGCGTAGCCAAACACGTCAAGGCCAAGGAACGTGGCAAAGCCGTCAGCCAACTGCCCAATCAGCATGAGCAAGACGAGCGGAGATGCCAGCATCGCCCGCGTCGAAAGGCGCTCCACTGGGTGGGAAGCGACCGCTCCAGGATCGGCTTCCCATACCTCCAATCGAACGCCCTCGGGGAGCACGCCGGGAACATGTCCCGCTGCCGTGAGGTGGTTGTGGGCCGGAGCGCCATACCGGTGCAGGACGGCCGCGATCAAGAGTGGGAGGCCGACCACCACGAACAGCGGCCACAGAACGATGTTGTTGTGAGGATCGTCGACGTACAGGACGCTCAGTTGCTGGGCGAGGGCGACGTAGTACCCCATGGAGAGAAAGACGGCCCCCACCCCGAAGCTCAACAACGCCCGGGTGACGGCTGGTGCACCTGTGGTACGCATCAAGCAGAGGACCACGGCCACGAGCGCGAGGAGCGAAAACAAAACGGGGGCCGTTGAACCGATGTCCACGGCGCCGTCGTGGGCCGGACGAAGCACCCAGCTCCAAAATCCGAGCAACCCGAAGGGGACACCAAACAGCAAGGCATGGTGAACGCGGCGCTCGGTGGTCGACGGGTGCATGCTCCTCGCCATCGTCACATCAAGGCGATACCCTGCGAGGCCCACGGCGACAAGCCACGCCGCGAGGTGGAAGTGAATGATCGGCGAAATGAAGAGCACGTCGTTGCCTGGGGGGAAGATGTGCGCGTCCTCCAGGACGCGCAAGACCGGTGCCAAACACACCCATACGGCCAAGGACAGGACCATCAGGTCGTCGGAAGGAAGCCGCCAATGCCTGAACAAGGCTTGCAGGGCCAGCACGGACACAAAGAGTCCTGCCGTGTACAATGCGGTGTTCCACCGGTTGTAGCCCGCGTCACCTGCGTCGTCGCTGGCATCCAACACGATTGGATCCCACACCACGGGAGCCAGTCGGTCATCCCATACCGCTTCAGGTGCAACGGCGTAGGCAAGACCGACGACGACAAAGGTCCCCAGAAGCCCCCACAACACAACGCGTTCAAGGGGACTGAAGGGTGGTTCCTTGGCTTCGAGCGGTGCTCCGTCCTCGGCGGCAACGGCATCGTCCTGCTGGACGACATCTGTTGGGTCCACATCCGACGCCTCGTCCGTCGTCATGGGCCTCATGTGGTCGCTCACGTGAGCAACTCAAGAGGCTTGGCCTGAGAATCACTCTTCTTCGCCGCTCGCGCCACGGAGGCGGTCGATGAGGTCGGCCTTCTTCCCACCAACGGGAAGGCCAGCCGCCTTGCAGCGCTCCTTGAGGTCGGCCACCGACAGCGACTCGAGGTCCTCGTCGTGATCGTGATCGTGCTCATGGTCATGGTCGTCGTGGTCATGCACGTGTCCGATGCCCCGTGCTTCGTGCACCTCAAGGAAGGTGACGGTGCCCAGGTCGTCCATCGCGTCGCGCAAGACACGAACAAGGCTGAACTTCATCATCGCAGCGTTCGTGTCGAACAGCATCGATTGTGGCAGGGTGATCGACACGTCGTCACCGTCGAAACCGACACCGAAATCGCTGTGACCGGTGTTGGATTGAAGCAACGCTTCGACGGTTGCTTCGCGGCCCTCAACGACCTTGACAATGCGGAAGGAGTAACGAAGGTCCTTGCCTGCCATCGGGTGGTTGTAATCGATGCGGCAACGGCCAGCAGCCACGTACGAAAGGTAGCCCTGACGGCCACCAATGTTCACCGGAGCACCGATGTAGAGCTGATTCGGGTCGCGCACCGAGCGCAGCAACTTGTCCCTGGAGATGGTCTCCATCTGCGCCGGGTCCTTCTCGCCGTAGGCTTCCTCGGCAGGGATGGTGATGTCGATGTCGGTCTCTGCCTTGGCTTCGAGGAGTGCGGTTTCGAATCCCGGGATCAGGTTTCCCGCGCCGACGACGCACACCATGGGGCTGTATTCACGGCCTTCTTGGTGCGCCTCGTGCTCCTTCGCCGTGGCCTCACGGGTCGTCTCGATGAGGTCCCCGCTGGCTCCGTCAAACAGGTCGTAATCCACGTGGACAATGGCTCCTTCCTCCATGGTTCTCACTCCTCAGGTGCGCCGAGCCACCGGAGCACCCCTCATAAGTCAAGCGGCGGGAAGGTGCTTCACCTTCCCCCGGCTCGTAAGGGAAAGGCCCGTCATGCCGAGCAGCATCAATCCCCATCCAATCCACACCGCATGCGACTGAGGCAAGCGGTAGACCGTGACGCGAACCGCATCAACGGCGTCTTCACCCTCCAACGCCACCGTCTGCATGAGGTCCCCCGCCTGGGTGAAATCGAAGATGAGAACGACGTCACCCGTCGCCCCACGGACAACGTCCACTTCGGAACGCGGGAATCCTGACGCATCGAACCGTGTCATTCCGGGTTCTGCTGTCCCACGCCATTCGGTGCCATCGGACACATCAATGACCACGTGCACCGCTCCGTCACCAACGGTCAAGTCCTCACCAGGAATCAAGCGCACGTCCCTGAAGGTGTAGGTCCACCCGTCCACCTCGATCGGTTCGTCCTTGAGCATCGTGATCCGGTGGGCAGGGTCGCCACGGTCCACCAACGTCGTTGTCATGACGTGGCCCACAATCAGCAGCAGCAACCCAGCGTGAACCACGTGGGCCTGCACCGGCACGCGACGCCACCACGGCGTGGTCGAACGACGTCGTGCGGAACGCACAACCTCGCTGAACACGTGAGGCAACGCCACAAGGGCCGTGGGGGCGACGAGCCAGGCGATGTGACCGCGCAACACCACGTTGCTGAGGCCTTCCAACGCATCGCCCCCCCAGAGCCCCGGTGCGAGCAGGGCCCCCACTGCGCTGACCAACAGCAGACCGGTCAGCATCGTCAACCGCATCGTTGTGCTTTCACGTCTGAGGCTGTACAGGAGCAGTGCTCCAGAGGTTGAGGCAAGCAAGACCGACCCGTAGACTTCGTGTGCAGCGAAATGAATCTGATCAATGGAACCCAGCAGGATGGTGAAGGTCAGCACAAGCATCAATGCCGCAATTCCGGCCCCAGCCCACAACGGTGCGCGCTTGAGGGTGGTGCGGATGTCCACCCCCGTCGAAGCATCGTCGTCCATCATCAACCATGGCGCGAGGAACGGCAGAAGCATGAGGCCTGCGACGTGAAGCGGGACGAGTTCGGTCCACGCAGACACAAGCGCAAGGGTCACGCCCAGCGCGGCTGCGGGCATGTTCGATGTGGGAGCGCTCGAAACGGCAATGGGCGAGAACAGGCACAACCAGACCACGGCGAGGAGGACGTCACCGCCCAAGGTGGCAACGGCCCCCGCAATCAGCCAGTCGAACGGAACGCCAAGCGGACGTGCGAATCCGTTCTTCCCATGCTCGGCCGATTTCGGCCATCCTGTGATGACCAGCGAGGGGAACAGCACCACACCGACCCACGCCGACCCGAACGGGACCACGCGCCCGAGTACGCCAGGCTGAACCGTCGTGAAGGTCGTGCTCCATTCCACAAGCACCGCGGCTGCCACGATCGAAGGAACGGCGAGGTCCACGACGAGCCATCGAGGGCGTGCCTTGTGCCCTGCAGCGAGGCTGAGATCAACCAGCCACCATCCTGCCAAGAGCATCAACACCAGAAGGTACGCCATCACCTCCACGCCTGCGCTTCCGTCGACGGCGAGGGCGACAATTCGCCCAAAGGCATCGTTCGGTGCGCTGCCCTCGGAGGCGACGACAAACGTGTGCACAGAAGCTGCCCATGCCCCGCCCGCTCGCGTCACAAGGGTCGCAAACAGGGCCAGCCCGCCCGTCAACAGGGAGGCGCCACGCAGCACGACACCGGGGACCTTTCGTGGCACGGTGCGCGCATGTGCCAGCACGGCCAACGCGAGCCACGGCAGGAAGGAACCCGTCTCAACCGGGTCCCATGCCCAGTACCCACCCCAGTCAAGGATCAGGTACGCCCACAGGCCTCCAAGACCAATGGCCAGGGTCGTCACGACGAAGGCGGGTCGGGCCTGAGTCGTGATTCTGTCAAGGAAGCCCTCGTCCGGTTGACCGATGCTGGAGATGCCGGTGGCCGCGATCGACAAACAATAGGCGTAAGCGCAGAAGACAAGCGGCGGATGAACGACCATCAGGTCGGTTTGCAACAGCGGGTTCAATTCACCGCGAAGCGAACCGGGCAACGTTGGTGCAAAGGGGCGAAGATGCAAGGCGAGCAGCATGAGAAGCGCGGCAAACCCACCCAGCAGCCCCACGCGGCGCGACGCGACATCAGAAGATTCGCCTTGCATCGGGGCGCGCCACCACCACGCAAGGCTGGCCGTGAACCCCGCCCACAAGAGCAGAGGGCCGCTACGAGCAGACCATGTCGCCGCAACACGGTACAGCAGCGGCATGGACGCGCCACCCGACGCGTTCACTGCAGCGACCGTCGTGTCGTCCACCACGAACCGCTGGACAAGCAGAAGGAAGGGGAGCCAAGAGAGCACCATCCCGAGGGTCGGAAGGTGTTCGATGGTTCGCCGTCCAGCCCCTTCCGGCACGAGGCGCTTCCATGGGAGGAGCACCAACAGGCAGCCAACGAGGCCCAGAGCAAGGACAACGCCACCCATTCAATCCCGGGGGGGCGCAGGTCAGACGTGAACCTGTCCCTCCAAGCAAGCGCTACCAACCGAAGTGCTTCGCTCGGGAGTAGCCGAACGACAACAGCACTGAAATGACGCGCTTTCCAAGGAGAAGGGGGCGACGGAAGAGGATCTTCACCCCGATGGCCAACTTCTCAACGGGGGACATGCTTCCAAGTTCCTCGGGCAAGCAGCGCGCCATCGCGGACATCTCCTCATCGGTCAAGTCGTACAACGCCGTCTTCCCCTTCAGGATCTTGTGGTAGGGAGGAAACGCTGCTTTCCACCGACGCTCGTACGGGGACAGGTCGGCCTTGCTCGCCCTACCGTTTGACAGGGCCTTCGCGAACGTTTCTGCGGCCGCACGACCGGACCACAACGCAAGGTGGGTGCCGCCCTCAAACAGAGGGGAGGTGAATCCGGCCGCGTCACCGACGAGGAGCAGACCGTCCTCAACGGTGGAGGGTCGAGGACCTGAAATCGGGATGGTGCCCCCAAAGGGCCGGACCTTCACACCGTCCTGCCGCCAAGGAGGATTGACGTGGGGCTTCCCGTCGAGGTACGTGTCGTTGATGAACCGATCCAGGTAGCGAACGGCCCCCTTCTTGTCGGTCGTGACCAAGCCAACGTTCGCACGACCTCCTGCCTTGGGAATCATCCAGACGTATCCATGAGGTGCGTATTCGGGTTGGAGGTAGAAGTCAAGGTAACCGTCGTTGGGAACCTCGTTGAGTTCGTATTGGAAGCCTGCAATCACCTCCACCTCACCAGGCATGTCCAGCATGCGCGACGCAGCCCCATGCACTCCAGACGCATCGATCACACCGCGGCATCGCAATGGGAAGGCCTCTCCTCGGCCTTCGAGCACCCAACCGCTGAACGCGCCTTCCGCATTCAGTTCCCTCGTCATCGAGGTGACCCGATGGCCGAGGTGCAGATGTGCCCCGTTCACCACGGCTTCGTCAACAATCCACCGTTCGAACAGGTGTTTCTCAAGGACGTACCCGGGCTCGGTGAGCAGTTTGGCCGTTCCGTCCGGAAAGATCACACGAACCCCCTGCACCTCCAACGCAATCACGTCCTTGGGCAGGTCAAGGTCGAGCTGCTCGGTCGCCAAGTGGGACAAACATTCCCCGCAGTGAACGGGGGTCCCGACCTCAGGGTCGGCCTCCATGATGCGAACGCTGAGGCCTGCACGGGCGGCGTGCAGCGCGGCCGAACCACCACCGGGCCCGGCACCGATGACCACGATGTCCACGTCGTGGTCACCCTCAGCCATGCCTCTTGCCTGCTGCAGTGAGTCCATCAATGCAGCGACATGGCCAACGCTGGTCCTCAGCGAAGGTCCAAAGGCACGTGGACGGAGGGAGCTCCGTGGCATGGAGGACGTTGCGCCGCTGGGTCCAGCACCTAGAGGAGCGGGGCGAAGTCCTTCGCCTTCCGCGACCTGTGGACGTCGTTCACGAGGCTGGGGCCATCGCTGACCTGCTGGTCAAGAACAACGGGCCTGCGGTGGTGTTCGAACAGCCTCGCCTTCCGGACGGGGAGATCAGCCCGGTTCCCCTCGTGATGAACCTCTTCGGAAGCGAGGACCGTACGATGCGCGCCTTGGGCGTCGAACATGAAACGGCGATCGGCGATCGGATGGTTGCGATGATGAAACCGGACGTCCCACGGTACCTCAAGCGCCCGTGGGAGGCGTTGCCGCTGGCCATGGATGCACTGGCCTTTGCCCCCCGTCGGGTTCGAAAGGGGCGGGTGCAACGTCGGGTCGATCTGGACCCGGACCTGACGCAGTTGCCGATTCCAACAACATGGCCGATGGACGGTGGACCCTACATCACCCTCCCCTTGGTGGTGACACGCAACCTGTCCACAGGCGAGCACAACCTCGGCATGTACCGTTCCCAAATTTTCGGACCAAAGCACGCAGGCTTGCACTGGCAGGTGCACAAGCATGGGGCCGACCATGCCGCAGCAGGGGTGCGCATGCCTGTGGCGATCTGCCTTGGAGGCCCACCGGAGTTGATCTTCTCCGCAATTTCACCCTTGCCGGACAACCTCTCAGAATACCAGTTCGCCGGCATCCTTGGGCGCCGGAGGCTTCCAATCACGAAGGCGGTGACGCAGGACCTTTGGGTTCCTGCAGAAGCCGACATCGTCATCGAAGGATGGACGGACCCGACAGACCTCCGACTCGAAGGGCCCTTCGGGGACCACTACGGATTCTACTCCCTCACGGGGCATTATCCGGTGCTCAACGTGACCGCTGTCACGATGCGGAAGGACGCGATGCTGCCGGCCACCATCGTGGGTTTGCCACCAATGGAAGACGGCTTCCTTGGCGAGGCCATTGGCCGGCAATTTGGCCCTGTGCTCCGTTTCCAGCACCGCGATGTGGTCAGCGTCCACCTCCCGCTTGAAACCGGATTCCACAACCTCGCCATCGTCGCGTCGAAACAACGCTACCCTCGTCAAGCGAGGAAAACAGCGCTTGGGCTTCTTGGGGCGGGTCAGATGATGTTCCTGAAATCAATCGTGGTTGTGGACCCCGATCGCGATCCGAAGGACCTCGAAGGCTTCCTTGATGACCTGAACAGCAAGGTGGACCCTGCCGAAGACGTCCTCGTGCTTGACGGCATGGTGGCCGACGCCTTGGAAGCGGCCAGCCCCTACGAGAACGTGCACGACAAGGTCCTGATTGACGCGACGTCCATCCCGACGACCGACCCAAGATCCAGCGCTTCGCCCTTGGAAGGGTCCTTCCAACGCGATGCCCCTGCTTGGAGGCGTGGTGAAGCAGAAGCACCCGGTTGGAGCGGGGAGGACCTGCGGGCCGTGTTGGACATCGACGGTGTGAGCGACGCTCGCCTGCTTCGAACGAGCATCCTGGTGGTTACAACGCATGTTGAAGGTCGACCAAGTCCCCGGACGGGTGCTGAACTCAAGCCGAACGGTGGGGAAGGTGAATCCAGACGTAAATCGCAGGTACTTCAATTGAGAAATCGAATTTGGCAATTGGACGAAGCGGAACACGTGCGATGGTTGATGATCACCGACGATGACCTCGACCTTCACACGGAAAA
>JAYPDK010000004.1:5504-52882 GCA_038125145.1 Candidatus Poseidoniaceae archaeon | reverse complement strand
ATGAAACGAATGTATGCTGCTCTCAATTACATTTCACGATTATACGACAGTCGTATGACCGCATATTCCAATTGAATTCCACCCTAAATTCTGCTTTTTGCAATTGGAAGCAGGGATTATGCGTCGAAGGGATTAAGAATCCCCTTCTTCACAGCACCTCCGAGGGAAGGGAATGGGAACCACGGACTTCAACATCCATGAATTGATGCAGCGCGACGTGTACGTCAAGGACACGAAGGTAGGAACGATCGTCGGTGAACGCCACCATCCGAACGAATCTCGGGTCCGCTCCATGCGGCTTCAGGTTGAAACGGATGTGGCAGACGAATTCATGCGCAAGCCCGCCGAAGAAGCACCGCTCCCGAAGGAACTGGTGCACAGCATCGGCGACGACGGGTCCGTCCGCTTGTCAAAGTCCATGCGCGAACTGCAGCGCAGGTGGCGAAACACCGTTCGCATCAACGAGCAATTGTATGCTCCTGACGAAATGCTTGACCGCGCGGTCCTGGACAACCAAGGGAAAGAAGTCGGCATCATCACGGGACTGCTCAAGGTGAAGCGGACCTACAAGGGCTTCGTCGTGACGCTGCGACGTGGCATTCAACAAGAGTTCGATCTCGAACCGACCATCCGTTTGCCGGTCACGGCCATCGCACGTACGCGAGATCGCCTTGACGAGGTGGTGCTTGGCCGGACCTTTGAGCGAGCACTTCAGCTTCCGTCGTTCATCCAACTCAATGAGATGGACGACGCGGAATTCATGTGAAGTCCACCGTCATTCTTATGACGCCGGCGCAGGTCGGCGGCTTGCCCAAGCGCGGGTAGCTTAGTCGGTTGGAGCACCCGGCTGATAACCGGGAGGTCGCAGGTTCGAGTCCTGCCTCGCGCACTCACCACCTTCACGCGGAAAGGCCTTGAAGCGTCGACCCGACGGCGTAACCACATGGTCGTCGTCTCAAGCAGCAGCGGCCGCACCATCGGCGATGAACTTGCGGCTTCTTTAGGATGGACGCACGTCCACGCTGAAACCCGTCGCTTCCCCGACACGGAAGGATACGTTCGCTTGCCAGAAGAACACGTTGCTGCAGTGCGCGAAGGGCCGGTGGTGGTCGTTTCGAACACCTTCCCTGATGCGGGGATTGTCGAAACCCTGCTTCTCCTGGACCTGCTTCGCGACATTCGAGAGGGTCGAATGGAAAATTTGCGCGGAATTGAGCCTCAGAGGCTAGGCTCTGTGGGCCCAGGACTGATCCTTGCTGTCCCGTACTTTGGCTATGCCCGTCAGGACAAGCGGTTCAAACCAGGAGAGGCCATCTCAGCGCGTGCCATTGGACGGCTCCTCGCGGCCCACTGCGACGGGCTCGTTGTGCTTGACCTTCATGCCCCTGCAGTGTTGAACGACCTCGACGTCCCCGTCGCGTTCGCCTCCGCGATGCCGGAGATGGCGATGCACCTCCAAAACACGGTCGGACCTGATTTCATCCTCTCCCCGGACAAAGGAGCCATTGACAGGGCCTCCGCTGTGGCAGAATCCATCGGCTGTGGATTTTCGTACCTCGAGAAAACCCGTATCGATGCACACACCATTGTCCACAAGGCGAAGGATCTCAACGTTGAGGGACGCGTTGTGGCCATCGTTGACGATATGATCGCAACTGGCGGGACCATCTGCAAGGCTGCAGACGCCTTGCGAAGCCAAGGAGCCGTGGCCGTGCACGCCGCATGCAGCCATGGACTCTTCACAGGGGGGGCCGTGAACAGGCTCTCAAGCCATGTCGACGGCGTGCACGCCACCAGCAGCCTACCCAACCGACGGGCGGTGATTCCAGGGGGCCCCGCCATAGCGCGCGGTGTCCGTTCTGTTCTCGATGAACTCGACCTCGATGCCTCCTGAAGCGTTCCGGTGCGTTTATATCCGCGCCACTGTGCGCTCGGCCTGCGAACACGAGGAGGCTATCCGATGAGTGTGCACATCCGTTACGAGACCCCCGAAGACCTGAGCAACAAGATCTACGAGCTGGTGCAGGCCTGCAACGGCGCCCGCATCAAGCGTGGGTCGAACGAAGTGACCAAGGTCGCCCTCCGGAAGACCGCGGCGTTCGTCGTGATTGCCGAGGACGTCAACCCCCCCGAGTTGGTCAACCACATCCCCCTCATCTGCGAAGACAACGACATTGCCTACGGCTACGTCCCTTCGCAGGAATTCCTCGCCAAGGAAGCCGGCATGGAACCCGGTGTCAAGGCGGCCAGCCTGGCCCTCATGGAGGTCCCCAAGGCAGCCCAGGAAATGCTCGACGAGGTTCTTGAGACGATCAAGGGCCTGAAGGCGTGAAGGAGTGATTTCGATGAGCGGAGAGCTCGGAGGATGGCCCGCGGAGGTCGTCGAAGTTGTTGGACGCACCGGCATGACCGGTGAAGCCACGCAGGTGAAGGTGCGTGTCAACGACGCACCGAACCCACGCGACGTTGGTCGAATCATCACGAGGAACGTGCTTGGCCCCGTCAGGGTTGGGGACATCCTCATGCTGAAGGACACCGGGCGAGAAGCCCGCAAGCTCAACGCGAGGTGAACGTGATGCCCGAGCGACGTGTCTGCAGCTTTTCTGGCGACGAGATTGAACCCGGGACCGGAACGATGTACGTTCGCCGTGACGGGAGCATCCTCTGGTTCAAGAATTCGAAGGCCAGGAAGAACATGGTCCAACTGAAGCGCAACGCGCGCCGCGTCAAGTGGACGCGCCACTACGTCAAGGGCGGCATCCAGTGAGGCCTTGGCCGAACGGATGCTTCTTGAAGGAGCGCCCGGACAATCCAACAGGTGAACACCATGCAGACGACCTACATCATGATCAAGCCCGACGGCGTCCAACGTGGCCTTGTTGGCGACATCGTTGGGCGCTTTGAGCGTAAGGGGCTCCAACTCGTCGCAATGAAGGCCGTTGTGCCGGACCAGGCCACGGCCCGCGCCCATTACGCAGTCCATGCTGAGCGCCCTTTCTTTGAGGGATTGATCTCCTTTGTGACCTCGGGACCTGTGATCTGCATGGCGTGGCAAGGTGTCGACGCGATCGCGGTTGCACGCCGACTGATTGGATCCACCAATGGACGGGAAGCGGCACCAGGCACCATCCGTGGCGACTTCGGCATGGACATGGGCTACAACATGATTCACGGATCGGACGCCGAGGAATCTGCTGCAAGCGAACTCGCCCTTTGGTTCCCAGAGGGAACGATGACGTGGACGCAGGACGCACAGCGCTGGGTCTACGAATGACCCCACCTGCGAGGTGGCGAACGTGGCCGACCCGACGCCCTCCGATGAGGGAGGCGAGGACGCGCCGTTGCGTGGCGACAACCGTCAACCGATTGTAAGCGTCCTCGGCCATGTGGATCATGGAAAAACCAGCCTGCTGGACCTCGTTCGCTCGATTGGTGTGGACCGACAAGCCTCGGTGATGGACCGCGAGGCAGGAGGCATCACGCAACACATCGGTGCCACGGAGGTCCCCGCGGACGTGCTGAACGAGACGTGTTCCGCCATGATGGGGGGGCGGCCGTTCAAATCACCAGGCCTTCTCTTCATCGATACGCCAGGCCACCACTCGTTCACCTCCCTTCGGTCCCGCGGAGGTCAGTTGGCCGACATCGCCATCCTCGTCGTCGACGTGATGGAAGGCCTGCAACCGCAGACCATCGAGAGCCTCGAGATCCTCAAACGCACGCGAACACCCTTCGTGGTGGCTGGAAACAAGGTCGACCGCTTGCACGGGTGGACGTCGGAACGGGGACGATCGTTTGCGGCTTCCTTCCGAGAGCAGCGAAAGGACGTTCAGGCCTTGTTCGATGACAGGTTTTGGAAACTCGTCAGCATGTTTGCTGAACACGGTTTCAACCTCGAGCGCTACGACCGAATCAAGGATTTCCGGCAGGACGTCGCGCTTGTGCCCATGTCGGCCAAGGAGGGTGAAGGCTTGCAAGACCTCCTCACCGTCACGGTTGGGCTTGCAGAGCGCTTCCTTGAGGACCGGTTAACCGACACGCTTGGTGATGCGGAGGGCACGATTCTGGAGATGAAGGACGAAGTTGGAATGAGCAAGACCATCGACGTCATCCTCTCACGTGGGGTGCTCGCGACCGGGGACACCATTGTGTTCGCCACCTCGGACGGCCCCTCAACCACCCGCATCAAGGGACTCAAGCGCCCGCGAGGCATGGCTGAGATGCGGGATGCGGGCGACCGGTGGGAGAGCGTCGACTCGGTTGAAGCGGCGTGCGGCGTCAAAATTGTGGCTCAAGGGCTGGAGCGGGCCCTGGCAGGAAGCACCGTGAGGTTGGCGGTGGGTGAGGAAGGCCTCGCTCGTGCACTCGAAGCCTGCCAACAAGAATGCCGCGTGGACATTGCCCTTGCAGAAGAAGGCATTGTGATCAAGGCCGACACGATTGGTGGACTGGAGGCGTTGGCGTACGAACTCACGCAACTCGACGTCCCCATCCGAATGGCCACCGTTGGGCCAGTGAACAAGCGTGACATCATGACGGCGGAGGCGGCGAAGGACCCACTCGACCGCATGATTGTGGCCTTCGCCGTTGGTCCGAACCGAGAAGTTGCAGACAGACTGGAAGGCGACGATGCACCGGTGGAGTTCGTCCACGGGGACATCATCTACCACATCATCGACCGGACCGAAGCGTGGCGTGACGCCACCAAAGAGGCGATGGAAGCCGCGGCTCGTGAAGACCTTGTCCACCCCGGTCGACTGCTGTACCTCCCCGATCACACGTTTCGTGGTCGGGACCCAGCCATCATCGGCGTCCGGGTGATTGGTGGGCGCGTCCACATAGGGCAGCGCCTCATGCGACCCGATGGGTCTCCGGTCGGTCAGGTGAAATCCCTGCGAACCCGATCGAGTGAGGACGTCAAGGAAGCCAACCAAGGCGATGAAGTGGCGTGCGCCATCCAAGGACCGACCGTTGGGAGGCACATCGACGAAGGGGATGAATTCCTTGTCGACGTCCCAGAATCGCACGCACGTCGCCTACGAAAGGTGGAACTGTCGGCAGTGGAGCAAGAGATCCTTGAGGAAATCGTGCGCCTCCACAGGAAGGAGAATCACTTCTGGGCGCGATGACGCGACGAACGGATGACGTGTGAGGCACGCACGTTCAAATATGGTATCACGCGCCTCAAAGGCTTGTAGGAGGGTGACTTCGATGCATGCAGCCGATGCAAACACCGCTAAAATCATCAACACGGTCTCCCAGATTTCGAACGACCTCATGAGCGAGGTCGCGAAGGTCATCATCGGCAAGGAGGAAAACCTCCGAAGGGTGACGGTTGGAATCCTGTCAAACGGCAACATGCTGCTTGAGGACTTCCCCGGGCTTGCCAAGACCTTGCTCGCGAACACCTTTGCTCGCGCGCTTGGCTGCAAGTTCAAGCGTGTGCAGTTTACTCCCGACCTGCTCCCCTCCGACATCATGGGGACCTACATGTACGATCAAAAGTCTGGGGAGTTCAAACTTCGAGCAGGTCCACTGTTCTCCAACGTCCTGCTCGCGGACGAAATCAACCGTGCACCGCCAAAGACTCAGGCCGCGTTGCTGGAGGCGATGGAAGAAAAGCAAGTGACGATTGAAGGCATCACCCACAAGCTTCCTGCTCCTTTCGTTGTCTTGGCGACCCAGAACCCCATCGAGCAGGAAGGAACCTATCCGCTTCCTGAGGCCCAGATGGACCGCTTCCTCATGAAAATGAGCATGGGCTACCCCGACCGTGCGGAGGAGAAGGCCATTCTCGCTCGCCGAAAGATGCGTGGTCAGGACGACCACGAGGTGGCGCAAGTCACCGAACCGAAGAAAGTCGTCGCCATGCAGCGCGCGCTGGAAGGCGTACACGTGGACCCGTCCATTCTGGCGTATATCGTCGAAATCGTCCAGCGGACCCGCGAGGACCACCGTGTGGTCAACGGGGCCTCCCCACGTGCGTCACAAGCCCTCTTCAAGACCGGTCGTGCCTCTGCCGCGATCGCCGGCCGAACCTACGTTGTGCCCGATGACATCAAGTCCGTGGCCTTGCAGGTCATTGGTCACAGGATTGTGATGAAGCCTGAAGCAAAAATCCGCGGCATCACCGGCGGCCATATTGTCCGAAAGATCCTGTCCGAGGTTCCTGTCCCCGTCGTTCAGCCGGTGTGAACCCAACTCAGCCCGAGGTTGATAGAGGAGGACCGGCCCCTTCCGGAAGGAGGGAGAGGTAGCCATGGACCCCTACAAGATGGTCATCGCCGTGGCGAACCAGAAGGGTGGCTGTGCCAAGACCACAACGGCGGTCAACCTTGCTGCGGCCTTAGCTCGGGGTTACGAACGGATGGGCCTACCCCCGGCCAAGGTGCTCCTCATCGACCTCGACCCCCAAGGAAACTGCGCCACGTCGTTTGGTATCGAGAAGAAGCGCATCAAAAAGACGGCCTACGACCTCTTGACGAACGACCTTGGCGAAGAGTTGCCCTTGATGGAGGATTACCTCCTCGACCCACAGGACCTCACCAACTCCATGCGAAACGCGTTCATGATGCGCAACGAAAAGAAGCGCCCCCCGTCCACCCTGACCACCGAAAACCTCTGGTTGCTCCCCAGCGACATTCACCTCTCCGGTGCTGAGATTGAACTCTCCCACAAGATCGGACGTGAAACCCGGCTTCGTGAGGCCTTGGCGCCGATTGTGGACAAGTTCGACTACATCATCATCGATACACCTCCTTCGCTGGGCCTCCTGTCCATCAACGCCCTGAGCGCCGCCAATTGGGTGGTGGCCCCGGTGCAAGCAGAATACTACTCCTTGGAGGGATTCAGCATGCTGATGAATTCCATTCAAATGATCCAACGACGAATCAACCGGAACCTCAAGTTCTTCGGCGTGGTCATGACCATGGTGGACACCCGATCCAAACTCTCGCGTCACGTGGTGGACCAAGTCACGCTGAAGATGCCCAACACGCTGTTCAACACCTCGATTCGCCGGCTCGTCAACGTCGCGGAAGCGCCATGGTCGGGTGCACCGACGGTCCTGCTGAACAAACCAAGCCCCAACGGGGCGGGTGCGGGCTCCCTGGAATATTGGACCTTAGCCAAGGAGTTCCACGACCGGGTCCAGAGCATGCGCTCGCAGTACGGCGTCACCGAGCCGAACCGCGTGCTCTTGGAGTCCCAAGGCCGTCGGTGACGCGCTCGGCATCGAAGAACCCCTGCGAAAACAGCACTGCCTCACGCGCGGCTTAAGTAGCCACGAAGGAAGCCGCACGTGGGATGCACGATGACAGCGAAGGGGATGACCTCCGTGAGCGTGAGCTACGAAGTACGACGACAATTGAACACCTTGCGAACCCATGGCGGGTACCGCAGCGTGGATGAACTGCTGCAGGACCTGATTCGCCAGCATCGGATGGCCCGTATGGACGGAAGCCTCGGCACGCTACGAGCACGCGCCAAGGACGCTGCGAACGTCGACGTCGACCACTTGGTCGAGCGCTTGAAGCTCGCTCCCTTCAAGGTGTGAGCACCATGATGAGTTGGAAGCCACCTCAGGTGGCCTTTGATGCGAAGCACTTGGTGAGGGCCCTGTTTGACCCGTCCACAGAAGAAGCACGCCTGCTCGAGGTTGCTGCCAGAGGCGACCTTGACATCCACGCCAGCCGAAACGCCTGGAACGGGGTGCTTTGGCTGATCCAGAGTACGGTGAAGGACGGTGGCCGACCAATGTACACCGGTGAGGAACTCGCGCGTCTGCGTGAGGACCTGCCCGTCACGTGGGCGTGATTCGGAACTCAGTCCTCAGCCTGCTTTGCAAGCCACTGGTGCCCGTAGTGCTCCCATTGCTCCATGGTCCATCCTTCTGGGAGGCCCGATTCGGGGACCGGGGGTGCGGTTGCATGCTCCTTCGCCTCCGACCCGGATTCGGTCAAAGGGGCATCGTCCGTCGCTGACGTTTCAGCGATGGCCGGCGTTGGGCCTACGCCCGTCGCTTGAGCCTCGTTCTCGCGCGCTTCAACACCTTCAGGGCCCATCTCCTGTGGTTCAGCAGGCATGGGCTGAAGGGGCGCCTCGTTGGCGTTCATGGCGTCCTTCTCGGACTCCATCGGGTCGTCCCGCCATAGCGCGTCGTCTTCGACTCCACCCCGTGCGGAGAGCCCTGCATGGCCCGTCAGCGCCTCCTCAGAGATGCTGTCGGAATCGCCAAAGCCAACGAAGGTCTTCTGGGATTCAGCAGCGGTGCTGTTCCTTCGTCGGGAAGCGGCAGACACCGTCAGGATGGCTGCAGTCATGGCGACGAAGACAAGCCCGGCCAACATCGACACCTGCTTCACGAGGTTCATGTCCACGCCGCCCGCCCCAGGACCGTTCGCCACCGTGGCGTTCCAGTACGAGAAGGTCATCCGGCTCCGCTCAGATTCGTTCAAGGTCGAGAGGTAGTCTTGGTATTCCACGCTGCGGATCCCAAGGCAGATGTCCCGCACGTCGTCGAACGCAAGGCGGCAGTGGTCCTCAACGGTGCTGACCAAAGCGTTCGTGTCGTTGTAATCTGTGCGCTGGCCCACGCCGTCGCCGTCTTGGTCGAGGTGTTCGCTTGGGTCCTGCGCCATGCCATCACCAACCTCCGAAGCATCGGCCCATCCGTCCCCGTCCTCGTCGGGACAGCCAAACATGGCCTCTGCGGAGTAGGTGGTGACTTCCTCAATGACGGGTACCAATGCCTGAATCGAAGCCCCTGGAACCGTGGGGCATGCGTCGGGGCGCACGCCGTCTTGCGCATCACCGTACCCGTCACCATCGCTGTCTGCCCATTGCGTGCGCTCGGTGGGAAAAGCATCGGCTCCATCTGCTACCGTCCAACCATCGTCCGGGTCAGACCATCCGTCGAGGTCGCGGTCCGTGCAACCGAGGCGGTCGTTTGTCGAGAAGCCGTTCGATTCGGGGCAGTCGTCGGGACGGTAACCGGACGGGTTGTCTCCGTAGCCGTCTCGGTCATCATCGGCCCATTGCGTCGGGTCCTCAGGAAAAGCGTCGCCGTTTGGGTCCTCATCGTTGTCGCCGACGCCATCGCCGTCTTCGTCCACCCACTGGTTCGGATCGTCGGGGAACGCGTCGGGCATGGCTCCCTCGAGGTCGTCGCCGTACCCATCGCCATCGCGGTCGGCCCATTGCGTGGAATCGTCGGGGAACGCGTCACCGTCCGCTGCATCTGAATTGTCCCCGTAACCATCACCATCTCGATCGCTGGTCTGGTCTGCGTTGGTGGGGAAGGCATCTTGCGCATCCGCGACGCCGTCGCCGTCCGAATCAACGTCGAAGAGGCGAACGCGCGTGCTTGATGACGTGGTGCTGATGAGGTGAAGGCTGCCGTCGTCGTTGACCGTCACTGCGATGACTGAGCCCGTGGCCTGGTAGCCCTGAACGATGTTGAGGGACGCGTCCACATGCTTGACCTGACCGTTTTGATGCCCAACAAACACCCCGGAGTCGCCATCAAGGGAGAGCGAGGTGACGGGCGTGGTGCTGCTCGAGACCGAGAGGCCCTGCCACGTCACCGTGCTGAACCGATGAACGGCACCGTTGGAGAGACCAATCCAGAGGTCCAATCCGTCTTCGACAAGTGACTTGACCGCCGCCCCGAGGCCTGAAATTTGGTCTTCTTGTGTTCCATCGTCCGCATGAACCAGCACGGTACCGTCGAACCCAGCGGTGAGGATCCGACCATCGTCGAGCACAAGGAAGGTGGCGACACCGCCGCTCATCACGGTCGTCCTCGCACCCGATGGGCCGTTCGGTCCGTATTCAACGGCCTGCCGGACCCCACCGTTGTGCACCAGCCAAAGGTCACCTCCGTTGTCCCAATCAAGATGCTCGACCGGGTCGACCGTTTGGATGTCGCGAACCACTTCACCTGAGTCTGTCATGAGGACGATGGCTCCGTTGTCGTGTCCAAGGGCGATGAGGCCCGCAGCAGCATCGAAGCGGACGGCGTTCACGCTCACGTTTGCTTCGATTTGATTCACTTTTTGCAAGAGGCCAAGGCTCCAGAGGTGCTCCACGATGGCCCCCCCTGCGTCGACCGTCAACACCCCGCCATCACCGAGGTCGTACCACGCCAAGACGCGGCTGTCGTTGTGCACCTCACCTCCGTCGATGAGGGAAGCGCCCGAGGTTGAGGTCAGCATCAGGAGCAGCACGAGGCCCGCCAGCAGCGTGCGGGTGTGAACCATAGCCGTTGGTGCGTGCTTCGAGCCTTCAAAGGCTCGTCCTCAAGCGTCGTCCGAAGGCTCCTCGTTTTTGGACGACGGAAGGCGCAAAGGCCGCAAGGTTTGGACGGGTTGAAGGACCGTTGGAGCGGCGTCTTCCACCACACCGAGCACCGGCATGGCTTGCTTCAGGCGAGCCGTGGTTGCGGGGCTGCCCACGGGCTGCATGGTTCGAACAGGGTGCAACACCGCCGCTTCCATCGACCGTTGGTTATCGTCGATCGATGCTTGGACGTCGTCGTGTTGCGCGCCCTCGTCGATGGCTCCATCGAGCACCGCCTCGACTTCGTCCATCATGTCCTCGAGGAGTTCGGCTTCGATCTCCTCCGTGACGGTGACCATCTCGTCCTCAACCGCACCTGGGCGTTCCGGCTCGGGAACAAGGACCGGAGCCTCGGTCTCGAGCACTGGCCCGAGGGCCTCGGTGGAGGACGCGTCCGACGGTTCGATGTCCGGTGCAGGGGTGAGGGACTCCTGCGCAGGTTCAACGGACGGAGCAGGGGTGATTGGCTGACGGACGGGGGAGACGACGGGGGTTTTGACCTGCTTCACCGGCTTCACAATTGGAGTGGGCGCGGAGGGAGCAAGCGTTCGGACGGTGGACGTGGGCGCCCTCATCCCCGCGAGGCCCAAGCGTGCCGGTTGCGCCTCTGCCGCCTGAGCGAGCGCGGTCATCGAGCCCCGTCCAGCAGCGGCCCCGAGCGCGTCAGGCCTTGCCCCCAACGTGCTGGCGTCTGCGCTGGCACCAAGGCCAGAACCTCCCTGACCGGAAATTGAGGAAAGCCATTGTTGCCGCTTGTCCAAACGGGTATCCGTGTCCTGAAGGCGCGCAAATTCAGCCTCGCGCTCCGCCAGGTGCTCCTCCTCGGTCGAGATCTCGCCCTCTACCTGAGCCGTGATGCTTTCTCGCATTCGCTCCTCGGCCATGGCCTTGAACTCGTCCATCTTCTTGGACAACCCCGAGATACGGTCACGGATTTCCGCACGCTTCAACCCAAGTTGGGCTTCGATTTCAGCACGGATGCGGGCCTCCTTTCGACGCACGTCGATCAGGGCCTTGTTCCGCATGATTTCCTCACGCTTGTCCAACTGACGCTCCAGTTGCGTGGCCACTTCGTCCATCTTCCGCTCACGGAAGGCGTTGAGCCGCTCCTCCATGTCGAGTTCAAGTTCGAGCACCGTTTCTTCCTTCAGCAGATCGAGGTCCGTGTCCCACGACAAGCGCTCGTTTCGGAGGCTCGCATCCACTTCGGAGAGGATGGCCTTCCTTGCTGCGGCTTCACGGCTCTGGAACTCAAGTTCGAGGCGTTCGGTCCACTCCGTACGCTTGGCTGCGTACTGTTCCTCGAGTTCTGCTCGAATCTCCGCCTCTCGCTCGTAGCGGAAGCGGGCCAAGCGGTTTTGAATCTCGGACTCCCGGGCGGCCTGGTAGCGGGAGTAGTCGTCCTCGTTGCGCTGCTCCAAATCGGACTCCACCTGGAGCCTCAGGGCGTTCTCCACGTCCTCCACGGCGTTTCCGTACGTGAGGTCGTAGCGTTCACGCAGGCGGGCCTTGCGGTCTGCCAAGCGTTCTGAAAAGTCCTGCTGCAGCTGTACCTCGACTTCACGTCGGAGTTCGTCACGCCGTCGTGCGATGGAGAGTTCAACGTCCTCACGCATTCGCGCCTCAAGCACCTCTGTCTCGTGACGGAGGCGCTGCTCAAGTTCCTCTTGGATTTCCACCGCCAAGTTGGCTTCAAGGCGCTGGCTTCTCCTGGCGTATTCTGCTCGGAGGGCCGCTTCACGCAGGCTCAATCGCTGGCGCAGTTGTTGTTCCAGACGGGTGCGGATGCCGTGACGGAGTTGAGATTCGCGCTCTGCCAACTGCGCGTCCTGTTCATCGCGAAGGCGAGCCAATTCTGCGTCCTCCATGGACGCAAACCGCTGATCCATCTCGTGCTGGAGTTCCTCCTCGAAGGCCTTGATCCTGCGATGGAGCCGCTGACGGTGCTCCAAGTCAAGGCGCTGCTGCATCAACTCCACACGCTGTGTGTGCTCCTGCTCAAGTTGCTGACGCAGGTCCTCGGCGAGTCGGTCCTGTTCCTCCTGCATGCGCCGATCGGTCTCCACCTCGAAACGCTGACGAAGGACCTCAAGTTCACGCGCCAGTCGCGCCTCGTACTCGTCGCGCAGGCGAGCCTCCTCACGAGCAAAAGACTCACGCCCCTCCTGAGCGAGTTCCGTTTCCATCGCTTCACGAAGCTCCCGCTCCACGTCGGAGAGGGTCCGTTCGCGATGAAGTTCCAGGCTTGTTGCAAGGTTGGCCTGCTGCGCCTGCACGCGCTCACGCAGCTCAGAATACCGCAATCGCCGCTCGCGTTTCAGGTCCGAGCGCAATCGGTCTTCCGCCCTGTACCGAGCGCTGACGCCTGCCTCCTCGTCTGCGGTAGTGGAGGTTGCCCGGGTAAATTGCCCTCGGAGGGCTGCGAGGCTCCTCCGATCGTCCCCTGAGGAGCGACGCGGAGCGAAGGGCCCTTCTGACTCCGACATGGCGTTCCCATCCCAGCGGCAAAGCCGCTAACGGCACGACATCCGCGTCTTTTCATAGATAAGGTGAACGCTGACGAACAGCCCGCAGCCTCTCGCTTTGGCAGGGCGCATAGCCCGCCGGTTCAGAAGTTGACAGCGAATCCGGTGTCGCAAGCAGGGCACGAGACCTCCCGGCGTCCTGGCCTGCGGTTCATTCGAAGTCGACGGTCGCAACTTGGGCATGCGACTTCGATCTTCGCCTGCTTCGGAGTGAGGTGGAATTCCACCTCGCACGAGCCACAACGAAGCAGCGCGGGGCGGTCGTCCACCCCAGCCACCAACACCTTGCTGCATCCAGGGCAGGCGACCTTCTCCTCGGTCCATGCACGACGCGTTCCCGGGTGGTCAACACGCACACGAGCATCGCACAACACACAGGTTACCTCGCCGAGGCCCATGGGCAGCATGCCCTTGCATCGTGGACAACTGAGGGCTGGGGCTTCCACGGAGGATTCGACCTCCTGCCGCTCGTCCATGGCTGGAGCAGGGGCTCCTCCCTCTTGGAGTTCACGACGTCCAGCGGGCGGCCACCAACTTCAGCGATACACGCACGTCATCCAACAGGGCCCGGAAGGTGCCGCGCAGCAGATCGAGCCATCCGTCCGCGCCTGCGAGCCGTGCGCCGTTCAGGATGACGACAATGACCGACATTTCATGGACGAGCACGCCAACCCACAACTGGTCGTACCACCCGTTGATCACAGCGAAGACCAACACCACCGTGATGCCGATGGAGAACATCAGGTTGAACGCCAGCGTTCGCTGTGCCGAGCGGGCCATCTTCACGAGTGTGGAGACCATGCGCGGGTCGTCACCGGGGATCAACACGTCCGCTGCGTCGAGGTTGACCTGCTCTCCAGTGCCCACCGCGACGCCCACGTCCGCCTTGGCGAGGGCCCCAGCGTCGTTGAAGCCGTCCCCGACCATCATGGTGACATGTGTTTGTCCGCGCTCTTCCACGAATCGAACCTTTTGCTCTGGCGACAAGCCCCCATGCGCAGCGCCGTTCGGCATGCCCACTTTTTGGGCAAAAGCATCGACGGCCGACTGCAGGTCGCCGGACAGGATCTCCACGTTGACCCCTTGGCGGTAGAGGGCCTGGACGAGGCCGTCCGCACCCTCGCGCCCGTCGTCGTGGATGAAGGTCAGGAAGGCATGGGCCTCCTCACCTCGGCACAGCACGCTCACGCCATGGCCGGATGCTGTCGCTCGACGAAGTCCTTCGGCCAAGCGGTCGTCCAAGACCACGCCGTCGGGCAACGCGTCGGGGCGGTGGAGCCCCACATCATCGCCCCTGTAGCGACCCACGACGCCCGCATTGACGTCACGAAGGTTCGTCACGGCCGTGGGCGTCACGCCCTCGGCCGCGAGCAGGTCCTGCACGGCCAGTGCGTACGGGTGGGAGGATCCTGCCTCAAGACCCCCAACGAGCCGGAGCACAGCATCACGACGCTTGCCCTTGCCCAACACCACCTCGCCGACGGTCGGTCGGCCGCTGGTCAGGGTCCCGGTCTTGTCGAGGAGCACGTGGTCCACCTGAGCCATCCGCTCCATGGCATGGCCACCGGTCACGATCGCTCCAAGGTGCGCAGCACGGGCAAGCACCGCTGCGTGCGGAACTGGCGCTGCGAGCAGCAACGCGCACGGGCAGGCAACGACCCACAGCAGGAGCATGAGTTTCCAATCGGAACGGTCCACAAACCACCAAATGGCGACGCTCCCAAAGAGCACGAGGGGGACCCAAATCGCGGTGAACCGCTCGATGGCCCCTTGCAGACGTGGTGGTTCCTCCCTGAACGTGTGCACGGCTTCGATCAAGCCTGCGAGGCGCGTGTCGTCACCGGTCGCGGTCACCTCGACTTCGACTGGCCCTCGATGAAGCACCAAGCCTGCGCTCAGCTCATCGCCAACGTCGACGTCGACCGGGACCGATTCGCCCGTGAGGGGCGCCGTGTCCAGGCTTCCGCGCCCACTCACGATTCGGCCATCGGTTGGGATCAATTCTCCTGAACGAATTTGGAGCCTGTCGCCCTCACGGACCACATCGATCGGAACCTCTTCCCACTCCGAGGTGGGGGTTGCATGGTGCGTCAACAAGGACGTGGGAGAGGAGGCCAAGGAAAGGCGAATCCCGTTCCCAATGCGCTTTGGCGGTGCCGTGGACCGACGTGCCGTGCGTGGTAGCCGGTCGAGGCCACCTTGCATCGCCTCCCTTGCCCGGACGAGGGCGTCGCCCTCGAGGTGTTGCGTGAATGCTACGAGGATCACGACAATCAGGGCTTCTTCCCACATGCCGAGGATGGCGGCTCCAATGACGGCCAAGGACGTGAGCACTTGGAAGCCAACTTGACGCTGGCGAAGCCCAGCGACGGCTTCCATCACCATTTCAGCCCCACCAGCAGCAACACCGAGCAAGGACACCAACGCCACGACGACGTGCCCTGCCCCCGCCGCCTCAAGCACGAGCACCACGGGCAAGAGAAGCGTGGCTACGGTGCCACCCACCAGACGACGTTGGTCCGGCCGAAGGCGCTCAGACGACGTGACGCCAAACACGGCAGGGCGGCCCAGCACCTGGTGCAATGCAGCATCTCGGTCGATGACGAGGCCGGAAGGTGCCTCAGGTACGAGTTGCACCAGCACGCGGTCGTCGCGCGTGACTTCAGCATCCAATACCCCGGGTTGACGGCGAAGCAGTCGGTCCACACGAGCGACGGGGATGCCATGCCGGGCCGCAAGTTCACGCGCAGAGACGCCTTTCAGCACCTGATGTCCGACATCGGGGGCATGCCCAAGCGACCGAAGCACCCGAGCGACTTCGGCAACGGACCCGACCGAGAGGTCCACATCGACTTTGACTTCACCGCTCGTGGGTGAAACGACCGTCGAGGAGACCTGTTCGAGGTGGCCGAGGGCCCTCGTCGCCTTTGATGCACAATCGGGGCAATCCATGCCGACCAGCGGCCACGATACGCTGTGGGTGCCCGATGCGTCGAGGACAATTTCTGCATCGAGGATGTCCACTGAAGGGACCGATGCTTTGGGTACAGCAGCGGCCGCATTGGCCTGCACGGGAGGAACATCGGAAGGGGTGGCGCCGCTGCCGATGGAGATGAAGACCTCGTCGCCTTCACCCATGGTATTCGTTTCCATGAGGGTCTCATCAATACTCGCTCCCGAACGGTCGGACACCACCACCGAAGGTCACAAGGAGGACGAAGGCGAGGTGGACCCATGAGGTGGCTCCCCGATGCTTGGATACCCCGGCTTGTGGCCGTGGACATCGACGGCACCTTGACGGACGAGAAGAAGCGGCTCGACCTCACAGCGGTAACCGCGTTGCGTGACCTCGAAGAAGCGGGCATTCCCGTGGTCCTTTGCACCGGGAACACCCGAGCGATCGCCTACGGCTTGTGGCGTTTTATCGGCCTGAGCGGTCCAATGGTGTGTGAAAACGGAGGCGTGGTGTGGTTTGGTGACGACGACCTCGTGTTGCGCGCAGACGGAAAGGAAGCACGTGAAGCATGCCATTGGCTTGCGTCCCGAATCAAGGGGCTCGACCCCTTGGGCATCACCACCAACACGTGGCGGGAATCAGAATGGTGCCTCAAGACAGAGGAAGACCTCGATGCCATCACCGAGGCGTTGCACGCTTCCCCTTGGGCACATCTCGACGTGGTTCGCACAGGCTTCGCGATTCATGTTATGGACCCTGCCTTGTCGAAAGGTGCGGGATTGGACGTCGTGTTGAAACGGATGGGTCTTGATGCCGACGACCTGTTGGTCGCAGGCGATGCCCCGAACGATCTCTCGATGTTCGCCGTGGCGCGCTGGTCGGTGGCGGTCGGTGGGGCTTTCCCTGAGGTGATGTCCGCTGCCTCTGTTGTTTCACCGTACATGCATGGCGCGACTTTTCGCCCGCTGGTGGACGAAATCTTGGCACGTTGAAGCCCGAGGGGTGACTTGATAACGCATCGGCACCGCCCCCGGCTCGCACGCGGGGATCGCCAAGCTTGGTCAACGGCGCTGCGTTCAGGTCGCAGTCCTCAACGGTTCGCAGGTTCGAATCCTGCTCCCCGCACTTCTTCCGCTTCCTTGTCGTTCTCGACTGACATTCTTCGCTTTCCCCCACGGTTGCCTCGCGGCTGCATCGACCATGAGGAGGTGCCGGGAGCAGGATTCGAACCTGCGAAGGCGTAGCCAGCGGATCTTGAGTCCGACCCCTTTGACCGCTCGGGAATCCCGGCCCGTTTCTGCGGTGGACGCACCCGCTTTCATTCTTCCTCGACGGAAGGAGGGAGGGCGACCCGTGGTTTCGTGGACTCGGACGTCCGCTGTGCGTTCGCAAGCCAAAGGCTGAGCATCGCAAGCATCACCGCGATTGCGCCGAGCCCAACCCACGCAGCTGCCTGCCCTTCGCGCGTTGAATCGGCCGTCGAAACATCGGCAAGAGGGACGGGAACGTCCACGCCCCCGACGTCAAGCGTCATCCGCCATCCGAGGTCCCCCTCACGCCACGCCTCCGCGCTCCAGACCAAACGCTGCCGTTCGCCTGGCTCGAGCCAGAGGGAGGTGTCCTCGAGCAGGCGACCCTCGTCGTCCAACAACTGCACAACAACGCTCCCGGGAAGAACGCCGGCGTTGGCCACCTCAAAGGACACATCCACCATGTCTCCCACCTGTGGACGATAGGGGGCGGCAATCAGGGAGCTCAACGCCGGCTCAAAGGCAACCCAACGCATGGTGACGGGGAATGGCTCACTCGCAGTTCCTTGGCCGACGAGGTTTCTCCCGGAAGGGTCGACCGCGGTGAACCACAGTTGCCATGCATCGCCACGGCGCAGTTCAAACGCATCGCCGGGGGTCATGTTCAGCGTGGTCGCATGCCTTGTCGACGACCCCTCGATGGCGATCATCTCGAGCGGTTGTGATCCCCGTGCTCCGTCCATCTCGCGTCCTTGTCGAAGCACAACCCAATGTGCAACAACGCCGTCGTGGATGAGGGATTCGACGTCCGTGATGATGACCTCGACCGGAACGTCATTCAGTGCATCGCTGTCCACCGAAAGGAAGCGAATGCCGCCCATGTCAAGACGCGGCGCGTGCTCATCGATGCTGACGTTCCAGTTCAACGAGAGGTTCCCGTGAGGCCAGCCAACAACCCACACGCTGAACACGCCAGTGGTGCGAACCCACACCGATGGGTCGAAGGCAACGCGAAGCTCAGGAGACCCATCGTCGGGGACATCGATGCTCCCGTCGGCCACCCGTGCCCCATCGGTCATCGACCAACCAAGCACCACCGAACCAGGCAGCCGTTGAGCGGGGTACAGCGTCCCCTCGTGAAGCAAGGTCAGTTCAAGGTTCACCACATCGCCCCGGTCGACGTGAATCACGCCAGCCTCAAGCCCTCCTGCCGGTGCGGTCGTGTCGACCACCCGATCCAAGGTGAGGGTCACGTTCGGGAGGGCCATCCATTCGAGGGGCACGATTCGCCGGAGCCCAAGACCGAGGTCTTGCCCTTCGTCACGAACCTGCAACGACGGCACGAACGAGCCGCCCTCAAGCGATGCAACAAGGTCCCAACGGAGCCGGAACCCCACATCGACCTCCCACGTGCTGGGTCCGACCTGCACCACGGCCACGTCGGGCGCCCCGTGGAAGCATCCGGCGTCGGCTGTCGTTTCGTTCGAACGTGGATGATGCACGACGACGCATGAGGTTGACCCTTGACCAAGCAACCCAACCTCGAGTGCATCGAGGCTGGTGATGCCGTTTGCATCGATGATGTCGAACCCAAACTCATGCCACGTCCCCGGGAAGAGCCGACCATCCACCGCGTCAAGGCGGAGGCGTTCGGTGGGCACCGTCGTCGGGTACCGCGGTTCAAGGCGCACTTCGGCAAGGGGGGTTCCTGTGGTGCTTCCACCCCCAACCAGTGGTTGGCCTGCGATGTCCTCGCCCTCCACGGCAAGGCGGATGCGTCCAAGCGCTCCACCGGCCTCAATCACGTCCTGTGCGGCGATCAGAGGGAGGTCAAGCTCCACCTCCGTCCTGCCCTCCGCAAGTGGCACCTGCACCGCAACCCATTCGTCCGGGTCGCTCTCTCCGTCCCTGTTGAGGTCGTCCCTCGCTTCAAGCCACGTCCATACCGTGATGGGAGAAGCAAATCCAAGGTCGTCCTCCGCCGACAAGACAAGCGCCACGTCCCCGTCTGCAGGCGCGACGTGCCCGTCCGCGGGCTGCCGGCCTCCTGGGTCGAGGATTTCAATGGACAGAACACTTGGAGGCGATGCGTCGTGCACCACGGTGATGTTGGGGACGTTGCCTCGCAACTCGCACGACGACGAAGGCGCACCGATCGGGCCACATCGCTCGAGATCGATGCCGATCTGAAGGGCCTGCCCACCTTGGACGTCGGTCGTTGAAGGGGACGTGAGCGTCGCGGTGAACCACCCGTCGTCTTCGACGATCACGTTCGTCCGGTTGCTCCATCCACCGCCGTTCAGGTCCACGTTCAGGCTGACGTTTCCTGCGGACGGATGACGTTGAGGTATGCCTTCCATTCTGAGTTGGCCCGTCACGGTGAGCGAGGTATCCGGGGCGACTTCAAACGGCCACAACGTGGAGGTCCAATCGTCAAGACGGCGCCCACGGTCGTCCACGAGCTCAAGCACGGCCAGTTCGATGTCGTTTTCGACGTCGTTGCCGGTGACCGACATGGCGCGCTTTGCAGGCCCTGTTGTGAAGCCTTCCTGGTCTTGCGCCGTTGTCCACCACACCAGCTTGGACACGTCGTCGAACGACCATGTTGATGTCAGGTGCCATTCAATGCGGCATGACGTTCCAGAGCAGGACGCCGTGGACAACGGGCCAAGGGTGGCGAGGCCAGCCCCAGCGTCCTGCCGGAACACGGGCGTTGCCTCGTCGAGTCGATCGACGTGTACGACTCCGACGGCCGTTCCGAGATCGGGACCGAAGCTGAGCATCGCAGAACGGAGCAGGGGAACGGACGCGGAAGCATCCCGTGGGTTCTCGCGACGGTGTTCGGTCACGACCGTCACCGTCTGACCGGGGGTCCACACCGACGTTGGCACGCTCACGACCTGTTCAAACAAGCGTGATTGGCTGTCGAGGTGAAGCGCGACGTCCACGGCTCCGCGTGTCGTTCGCACCCAGACTTCCAACGGGTGGACCGCAGACGGGAGGGTGCTTCGTCGGACCTCGATGGCGGCGTCCACCACGTCCAGCGGCACGGGAACCGAACGGGTCGACGCGGCGTGCAGGGCCACCAGCGACGAAATCGCGTGAATCGTCCCTCCGGAAGACGCGACGGTGATGCTGCACCGACGGGCTCCTGGTTGCGGAGGGTTGGCAGCGGCGGTGCACCGGGCTGCACCGTCCAGCATCACCTGCCCGTTCTGCTGTGTCGTCAGCGTTCGAGCCCCCCGGTCGTCGTCCACCTCAAGGCTGGCTTGAGCAAGGCCTAGGTCAACCAGCACGCGGTATGGAACCGGCACCGCGCCCGAGGAGGGTGCCGCTTGAATCCACCAGGACACCTCAAGCGTGGAGGCGTCGAGTGCGGTCGTGTTCAAGGCCCCTGACGAGCCGTTCCATAGCTGGCTTCCGTTGGAGGCGTTGGTCAAGGAAACAAAGGTGGTTGAGGCGCCGAGATGAGGCCCGTACCCCATGGCACTTGCGTTGAGCAGCAGGTGAGGTTGTGCATCGATGCCAACCCGGAGGTCTTCGGCGGAGACCAAGCAATCCACCTCCATGCGGACCTCCCGAAGGGCATCGCCAGGAGCAATCCGGACCGCGACGGACGGACGCAGACGAACATCGCTCCATTCGACGTCGTACACACGTTCCATGGTGCCGTTCACGACAAGCGTCTCCACGCCGCCTGAGGTCTGCAAGGCCCCTCCCTGACCTTCGACGACGACGCGCGCAGCCCGGTGGGGGCACACGGGCCGCTCGAGGAAGGGGAGGTCGTGGTAGGCCCCGATGCCGAGTGTCATCTGTCCGTCCTGCGTGACGACCACCGCCGGCGGAGGTGCAGCCCCAAGGTGCTGAGCGTCGATGTGCACCACGCTTCCGACCGTCAGGCGCTCAAGGATTGGCGTGGTCTGCTCGTCGGTGGTGGTCATGTTCACGCGGACACGCAACCATGGGTAGGCCTCGGTGTTCAACGTGACCTGAACGGGCAGGCTGAGGTTTTGCCAGCCTTCGATGCTGGCCCCTGTGGCGTCGACCAGGTCGACGCGAAGCGTGGTTGACGGCGGGACGCTGGCGTGGCCGTCGAGGACTCCCCAGAGGTCACCGACGGGCGCGGGAAGGAGGGTCGAACGCCACGTTCCCTGTTCGAGGAAACGATCCACCTCCACACCAACATCGTCGATGTACCATCCGTCTTTTTCGATCCACGTGTCGGAGAAAAACAGGAAGCGAGCCCGGAATTGCTGGCCTGAAAGGTTTGACACATCGAGGGCAGGGGCGTCGAAGGCCTGACTCCGAGAGGGGCAACCGCCAGGGTGAATCGACCCGTCAAACAGGCCTTCGGTGTGCAGAGGGGAGTACGGATTCAGGGTTGACCGCCCATGGTGGACGAGGGCATCGTAGGGGGGAAACCACCACGTTGCACCGTCGTCGGTCGAGAATTGCACAGCACCACCATCCCAATCCGTTTCGGTGCACACCCATGAGCGGAAGGTGAAGCGAGCGCTTGCATTTTCTGGAAGGATGTAGGTCGGAGTGATGAGGTAGCCAAGGCTTTCCGCATCGTAATCACCGTCAAGGACAATGCCAACGCCTGAGGTGCCGGAAGCCCACGAGGTGGGCCCTGACCCCGACGAGGTGTTCAGGCTACCAACGGTCCAGCCGGAGCCACGAACGTGCTCGATGGACCATCCTCGGGGCACGAGTTGGCCCGATTCAAAGGAGGCGTTCCACCACGACGGCCCATTGGCCCCAAGGGCGGTCGTCCATGTCCATTCGTTCGTGACGTTGCCAGCGCTGAGGTTGACGCCGTCGCCAACGACAGGCGTGGTGGTGAAATTGCTCAAGCGACGCACGGATTGGTTGCTTTGGCCCGGGAGAGAGGTGACGTGAAGGTCGTCGATGGCCATCCCTTCCCACCCGTCGGCTACCCCTCCTCCATGGTTGACGTTCGCGTCCGTCAAGACACGAAACGCGAGGATGGCGCTTGACGCGTTGGCAGAGGTAAAGGTGGTCGGAGGCAGGCTGTACGACACGTCAATCCAGCCGTTCGACGTCTGGGAGATCCATGACCCCTGCCAAACGAGACCGTTTCCCGGCAGGCCGGGGGCTGGGGAGAGCAAGGTCCAGTTGAACCCACCGTCCAAACTCAGGAGCGTGGTCATGCCGTCGTTCCATCCGCCCTCAACGTCCCAATTCGCCTTGAAACCCACCTCTGCCGGCGCGCTGAGGTTGGACAGATCCACATCGATCATCAGCCATCCGTCCGCATCTGGCGCGTAATCACCCGACAGGTTGCCGTGGAACCATGCTCCCCCGGGATCGCCTTGGTTCTGGATGCGTACATCGTCGATGACCCACCCGGAACGGTTGCCCGTGGACGTGGTCGTGGCAAAACAAAACCGAACCTGAAACCAACCCTCACCGCTGGTCAGCCGCCCGTCGAGCGAAAGCGATTCGGAAATCCACAAGGCGGAATTGGAAGCCCAACCGGCTGCAACCGCGTTCGGATTGGGGTCGAGACCGCTGGCAAACGTCGCGTTGTTCTGGTTCGGGTAACCGGTGCTTGGTGGAAGGACGCTCCACGTGATGCTCTGGCTTGAGCGCCATTCCATCCAACGAAGATCGCCGTCCAACATTGCCGCAGCGTGGTCGAAGGACACCGTGTGGTTGCGGACCACGGCTGGTGCCTGAAGTTGGGGTGTGGCGTAACAACCCGACATGTTGGCCTCCAGAGGAGCCTGTGCGCCTCCAAGAAGCAGGGTCCTGTTCCCGTCCACCGCGGCACTTGGAAGCAACGACGACACAGGAGACGAAGACAGGTTCCGGGAGGACCACAAGCGGTCGTGGGAACCCCCGGCAATCCAACCCGTCGGCATCAGAACGGGGGATTCGAAATCCTCGATGTCCTCGTCCGCCCCAGGCGAAGCAAGGCTGAGGCGACCACCACGCAACAGACCGTTGGTCCCCTCGTGCACTCCGGAAGAGAACCCGTTCCCGACATCGTTCGCGTACTGGCTTCCGTTGTCACCGACGGACGTCCACACGGTACCGACTTCAAGGAAGCCTGAGGTGACGGTGTGGTTGTCAAGCACCTCAACCGTTGTCACGTTGCTCGCACTCACCCCCCCGCCTCCGCCAAGAGGAGCGACGGTGACCGTTGGGCTGGATGCAGCCCTGATGGGGCCCATCGAGGCAGCAGCAATCGGCGCGACGGTTGGAAGCAGCAACAGAAGGATCAGCAACAGGCAGGTGCGAGGGCGCTGCTGCATGGCCCTCATCGGTTCGAGGGGGTACGGGGACAGGCTTGAACGCTCGTTCCATCCGTTCGCCGAACGGCATGAAGGTTTGAAGTGTCCTCGTCCCGAGGGTGAAGGCATGAGCGCGAGAGGTCCCCTCGATGAGGCCTCTGCGCGTGAGATTGAGGAGCAATTGACAACGACGCATCGGACGCAGGTCAGCCGACGCATCCCCGTGCCGTTGCCTCGGCCGGACTTTTGGAACGCGGTGAGCGACCTGCTTCGTTCCATCGACCTTCAATTGCACGAAGCCGTGCGCAAGCACGGCTTCGACCTGCGCGTGCAGAACCTCCAGCGCCGCCAAGCGACCATTCGTCGCGTGGCGAGTGAACTCGCACGTCGGCGCTTGGTGGCCATGATCCAACACGCTTCAAGCCAATCCCTGCGCACGCCGTCCTCCATTGCTCAGCCGACCGAACTCGCATCCCTTGATTGGAGCCGTCATGACCCTGCAGAGCGTGAGTTCTACACCGCGATGATGCAGCAAATGGACCGTTTCAAGCTGGCCGTGGATTGGGCCGCGATGCAAAATGGGCTCCCTGCTGAAGTCGCGAACGCCAAAGGAAGCACCGCGATGCCCGTCGCTCCTGCCGGAACCACGCAACTCGATGCGTGGTCCGAAAGCCCTGGCGGCTTGACCGGGAGGGAACCTCCTACGCTCGCGTTCATGGATGCTGCTCCCGGGCCTGAACTTCCGGACTTGGACGAGGAGGAGATGTTGCTCGCGGACCGCATCGATGCGTGGGACGAGGAGCAGTACCTGATCGAACAGTCCGCACCGGCCTCCCCCGTTGTTGCCCCTGCTGGACGGCATGCGGCCGCGCTCGAACTCCCGCCCTCCAATACGGTGGCCCCTCCGGCCCTCAACGCGACCACCGACGACGCTGCCGTTGAACCGGCGCCTTCCTCGGAGGCCAGCACCGTTCATCTGGCACGCGTTCGCGTTGTTGCGTCCATGGAAGACGCGATTGTGGGGCCGGACGGTGAGGCGCTCTTGCTGGCCGCAGGCGACGTGCACATGCTGGATGCCGACGTCGCGTCCATCCTCATCGAGTCAGGCATCGCTGAGGCTGCAGACCTCTGATGTGACCGTTGACCGCGGGGCTATGCCCGACGTTGGACGAGCGTTCCGCCTTGATGGTCGAAACGTGTGAGCCGAAGGCTTCAGTTGACGCTGCGCATCGAGATTTCGATGCTGACCGTGTCAGGGATGTCGATCCGAGCAACGTTGCGGAGCGCGGACTCGTCCTTTCCGGAGGTGATGTCCATCTCCAGGAGGCGCTTGTGGACACGCATCTCGAAGTGGTCGTACGTCTCGCTGCCCTCACCGTCGGGGGCCCGGCGGACCGGGACCACGAGGCGGCGGGTAGGCAGGGGGATTGGGCCACGCAACTTCACGCCACCCTGGTCGCAAATCATGCGGATCTGCTGGGCCACGGTGTCGATGTCACGGTGGTTTTCACCGGTCAACTTGATGACGGTGACCGCAGCCATGCACGTCCCTCCTCGGTCTTCGGAATCAAAGGAAGGCTCACGCCTTCTTTTCGATCTTCAGGCACACGCCAGCAGCGACGGTCTTGCCCATGTCACGGATGGCGAAGCGGGACAGCTCGGGGAAGGTCTCCATCGCCTCGATGGCCATCGGCTTGGTCGGAGCGAAGCGGATCAGGCAAGCGTCGCCGGTCTTCAAGAAGGAGGGGTTGGCTTCCTTGCCAGCCTTGTTGGTCTTCTCGAGGAGTTCCTGGAAGCGCACAGCGACCTGAGCGGTGTGGGCGTGGAACACCGGGGTGTAGCCAACGGAGACCGCCTTGGGGATGTCCATGAGCTGGATTTGACCAACGAAGGTCTCGTCGTGGCGGACGTAGGTCGGCTCGTTGTCAGCGTAGCCGGCGACGTCACCACGGCGGATGTCGGTCGCAGCGAGGCCACGGACGTTGAAGCCGACGTTGTCGCCGGGTTCCGCCTTCTGCACCATGGTGTGGTGCATCTCGATGGACTTGACTTCAGCCGACTTCTGGCTGGGGTTGAAGACCACGGTCTTGCCCACGTTCAGGGTGCCGGTCTCGACCTTGCCAACGGGCACGGTGCCGATACCGCCAATCTTGTAGACGTCCTGAATGGGGAGGCGGAGGGGCTTGTCAACGGGCTTGTCGGGCATCTCGGCAGCGTCGATCGCCTCGAAGAGGGTCGGGCCGCTGTACCAAGGGCAGTTGCCGGACTTCTCGAAGACGTTGTCGCCGTTCAGGCTGGAGGCGGGGATGAAGGGGATGCGGTCGAGTTGACCGCCGAAGCCCGCCATCTTGAGGAGGTCGGACACTTCCTTCTTCGCGTTGTTGTACTTGTCCTCGGACCAGTCGACACCGGAGATGTCCATCTTGTTCACGTGCACGATGAGTTCCTTCACACCGAGGACACGGGCCAGGAAGGCGTGTTCCTTGGTCTGGGCGTTGACACCGTCGTTTGCGGCGCAGAGGAGCACCGCGGTGTCGGCCTGGGAGGCACCGGTGATCATGTTCTTGACGAAGTCACGGTGACCGGGGGCGTCGATGATCGTCCAGTAGTACTTCGGGGTGAAGAACTCCTTGTGGGCGACGTCGATGGTGATGCCACGCTCTTGCTCTTCCTTGAGCCCGTCCATCACGTAGGCGAGACCGAACCCGGCCTTGCCGTTCTCAGCCGCTTTCTTCTCGTTCTTCTCGACGACGTGCTTCTCAATGTGACCGCTGTCCAAAAGGAGGCGACCAACGGTCGTCGACTTGCCGTGGTCAACGTGACCAACGAACACGATGTTGCGGTGCGGCTTGCTCTTGTCTTCCCACTGCGAAGGCATGATGATACACTCCTGTGTGGCCTGCCGACTGGACTCCCCTATTTGAAGGCGACGGAGCGGACGATGGACGTCGCTCCTCCGGCCTCAGGTCTTGTAGTACAGCACGATACGGAAGCGGTCGATCTGGATGTCGTTCCATCGATCGTTGTGAATGGTGATCGTCCAGTCCCCGTCCCCGTGGGTTGATTCGCCCATCTGATAGGAGGAGACGGGGAGGTCGAGGCAATACTCCTCTCCGTCGTCGCAGTCGTCTCCATCGCTGCGCTGGTCGTCACCAATGCTCGACGAATTCAGCACCTCGTCGTCGTCTTCGTCGTACACGTACAACTCCAGCCGGTTGTTGTTCTGGTTGCCCGTCCCTGGCACCCAATCGTCGTCTTGTTTCGGGTAGGTGATGTGCCCCACGGCCTTGCTGATCGTGTTCCCGCTGTCCCGATCGTACACGACGGGCATGTCGAAGGTGATTTCCGCAGCACCGGACGTGCTGTTTCCACCGATTTCAAAATCAAGCCATGTGCCGACGTAATTGATGTACACCTTCGTGTCGTCTTTTTCGGCCATGCCTTTCCCGCTGACGACGGTGAGCACGATTTCGTATTCGCCTGGCATCACGTTTTGCCATTCAACCTCCTCACCTTCGAGGTCAGCGTCGTTCTCAGGGTCACCGTCTCCGTCGCTGTCCTCGCTCGGGTCGAGGTCCCATTCCCATGACGTGATCCAGTCGTCGCTGGAACCCGCCGTTGAGTCCGTGGCGTCAAGGAGCACGCTTCCACTTGCCTCGATTCGTCGGTCGGAGAGGTCCTTGTCGTCTTCGCAGAGCCACACGAGGATGAAGGTCCCCGTCTTCGCGTCCTCGCCGAAACAGTCCCAGTCCGAAGAGTAGGTCGTGATGCTCGCCACCGGGGGCTCGGCCGTCGCTTCGTACACGGTGATGGTCCGCGTGGCCTCCGCATTGCGCACCCCATCGGTGATTGTCAGGGTCACGAGGGCGTCGCCGATGCTGGTGAAGCGCCATTCCGCAGTGCGCCCGATCTCGTCCACGGCACCATCGCCGTCGAAATCCCACCGGTAGGTGAGGGACCCATCAGAAGGGAGCGACCCTGAAGCGTCGAAGAAGACGACCTCGCCTTCGTTGATGTTCGATGCGGGAGAGAAGGTGAACACGGCATCCAATGCAACGTCCTCTTCCCCGGTGCCAAGGCAACCCGTCAAGGTTGACGTAAGCAAGAGGAGAACGAGCGCACCTGCAGCACCAACCCGGCCCATGCTGAAAGGGCGGCCTTGCTCGTCAAGAACCCTGTGCATCCCCGCACGGTGGCGGCCTCAAAACGAGAAGAGGGAGGTTTGACGGCTGCCGCGCATCAAGTCCTCTGCCGTCCAACCAAAGGCTTCTGTGATGCGACCGATGGCGGCCGCGAGACGTTCCGCGTAAAATCGACCGTCGTACCCGGCCACGCCCCCGTTGTCTTGTTCTTCAAGCCAAGCGGCCACCTGCATGGGTCGACGTCCTGCGTCGGTGACGACGAAGGAGACCTTCATGCCTGACGTGAAGGGGAGGCCCATCGCCAGGCGCTGGCGTGCAGCACGCACCTGAGCCATGCTGTCAGGGTTCGCATAGGCCTCGGAAAAATCGACCGTACCGTCCTTGCGAACCTTCCCTTTGCACGATTTCGCAAGGATCAGCCTGTTGGCATCAACCGTGCCGGCCTTGAGGGCCGAAACCTGTTCAAGCGCATGGGCAATCAGCGCCTCGCCCTCGTCGGCAAGGGCGTGTTCGAGGATGGTGTGCATGGACTCCACAAGGAATGCAAAAGAGTCCGTTCGCTGCGTTTCGTAGCCGCGGATGAGCATCTCGTCCGACGGCCACACCACTTGGCCGACGTAGCGTTTTTTGGCACCGTGCGAGAAGAAAACGCTCAGGCCTTTTTCAAATTCCAACACGGCAGCGTCCCTGCTGTACCGGCGTGCAAGGTCATGCCCGAACGCCACCATCGCGCTCTTGGCAGCCTCCCATGCGTTGACCTGCGCCACTGCGGCTTGCTCCCCGGATGCTGCAGCCTCACGCACCTCGTTCGGCATCGCTCCGGGAACGTCGTCTGCGAGGGGCGCTTGGACAAAAATCGAGTCCGTGTCGGAATAGACCACGGGATGCCCTTCGCCTTCGAGTTCGGCGATCACGCCCTTGATGTTGTGGCGTGCCCATGCGGTGATCGACGAGCCGAGGTCACGGTGGGTGAAGCGGTAGAAGCCTGAGGCGAAGACGCCGTAAAAGGAGTTCATGAGGATCTTCACAGCGTACTGCATGTCGTCGTGGAAGGCGCGTGCAGCTTCGTCGCTTGCAGCATCCCGCATCCCGGCCTTGTGAAGGTCACGCTGTGCCATCAGGTCACGCAGCAAATGCGGCACCAAGCCAACCCTGTGACCTTCGCCCCAGAAACGAACCCCTGTCGGTGCCACGTGCAGCTCATCGTCGTCTGTTGGCTGGTCCGGATGCGCCGGGTCCACCCGTGTGGTGTAGCATATGTTGTGCCCGATCATGATGCTCGGGTACATGCTCTTGAAATCCAGCACGGCAATCCACGGGTGCAACCCGGCCTCAACGTCGTGGACGTAGCCGCCTGTGATTTGGCCCTCCTTCGGCTCGGCGCTTCCGGTCATGGGGACCGCCACGGCGCTGCGGTCGGCGTGGCGGATGACGAGGGAATCGATGAGTTGGCTCGTGCTCCCGTTCGCAGCAACGTCGAAGGGCACCTTCCCCACAGCGGCCACGGCTTCTTTTCGACGAACAACTTGGAGGGCGTCGAGGATGTCGAGGGGGAGCGATGCGTCCCTTCGGCAATAGTCGATGACGACGTCAGGACGCGACGCCCATTCCTCGTCCATTTTCGAGGCATCCACGTCCATTTTTCTCAGCCCTTCATTGTCTGGAAACAGGAGGGCACTGACGAAGGACAGGGTTTCACGCTGAGGTCGGAGCGCCATTCTGGCCTGCCACCAGGCGTCCATGACGCAGCGGCCGCCCAAGGTCCACGCACGGTTGCCAGAGCGACGCGGAACAACAGCATCCCGTTGCCGCCGAAGGTCGTTGGCGTCCCGCGGCGTCCTTCCCCAACCGAGCATGGAAAGCCGAGCGGAGGTATCGCCACGGCGTCCTAGCACCTCGGCGCGGTCCGCCAAGCGAGGGAGGTCGAAGTTGTCGATGTTGTAGCCCGTGATGATGTCTGGGTCTGCGTCGAGGACAAGGTCCGTCAGTCCTTCGAGGATGCTTCGTTCGTCGCCATGCCAGTCATGGATGTGGCGTGTTCCTGTCGCGAGGTCCTCCACCACCGCTGCCGCACACAACACCCGCTCGTGGGCAATGCTTGTTTCAAGGTCGAACGAGAGGACGCGAAGCGGGACGGGAAAGGGGACCGATGCGGCCACCTGCTCAGCGTCGCAACGCAAGGTCACGTCAACCGAGTACCGGCCGCCCCCCCCTGCACGAACCACGCGGGCCGCGGCCTCCTCGTCGTCGCCTTCGCTGCGCCGGTCGACGACCTCGGCCTCCACGCGAACGTGCATGCCGAGGTCGAGGTCGGGGTGGTGGGGCTTGGCCAAGGGGATGTCGGCCGCCAAGAGCGACCCTGCTCCCCAGAGGCGCCGACGAAGTTCGGGAACCATGTGCGGCTGCAGCACCTCGACCGACCAGACAGGTTTCCACCCAAGGTCGGTCCACTTCAGCACCGGGCCGTGGACGGACCTGACCTGTTCTTTGGTGGTCAATCGCTCCGCCGCCTCCTGGAGCGGATCGGGCACGTCGAGGCCGCTCGACCACCGTCCAATTGGGGCGACCTCAATGTGTGGCCGCAATCCGTGCACGAGGAGGCAGAGGCTTTCGCCGGATTCTGCACGTCCAAAGACCTCGAGCACCGTGGCGGAGGCCTCGCCTTCGCCGATGGAGCGGTAGCGGGTGGTGAGGATCCCGAAGCGGCCAACCCACCGCTCCAAGGCCATGCCACCGGGTCCGCATCGCGCCCCTTCAGGGCTTCGCAGGAGGCACGCAAAGTCTTGATACCCCGCCGGAGGGTGGCTCAGGTACCGCATTGGAGGTGAGGACATGAAGGACATTGATTGGGACGCCCTCAGTTTCTCGCTCACGCCCACGGATTGGATGTACGTCACCGAAGTGTCCGGCGACGACGCGTGGATGCCCGGGACACTTCAGCCGTACGGCGATTTCAGCATCTCCCCGGCGGCGGGCGTGCTCAACTACGGCCAAGGGCTGTTTGAAGGCATGAAGGCCTACAGAACGGTCGAAGGTCGACTGGTGTTCTTCCGACCCGAGGAGAACGCCCGGCGCATGCAAGCCGGAGCGGACCGATTGAAGATGCCCCCTGTTCCAGAGTCGGTGTTCCTCGACGCCGTGGAACAGGTTGTCGACGCGAACAGGGACTGGGTGCCACCGGTCGGCAAGGGCGCGATGTACGTCCGACCGATTTTGTTCGGTTCAGGCCCGATCCTCGGCGTCGCCCCGGCGCCTTCGTTCACGTTCATGGTCTACTGCACCCCTGTTGGACCCTACTTCAAAGGGGGTATGACAGCGATCGACCTGTTGATTTCCGAGGAACACCACCGTGCGGCTCCGGGCGGTTCGGGGGGTGTCAAAGCCATTGGAAACTACGCTCCTGGCATGCTCCCGTCCAAGGCCGCGAAGGCCGAGGGCTTTGCTGAGGTCATCTACCTTGATGCGCAGACCCATTCGTGCATCGAGGAAGTCGGCGCTGCGAACTTTTTCTGCGTGAAGGACGGTGTGCTCTCGACCCCCTCCCTCACAGGAACGATCCTCCCAGGAATCACCCGTGCTTCCGTGATTGAGCTCGCTCGGAGCCGAGGGTACGAAGTGCGGGAAGAAAGGGTGGCCGTCGAGGCGGCGTTGGACGCCGAAGAAGCGTTTTGCTGCGGCACGGCCGCCGTGATTTCACCGATTGGCTCCATCACCCACATGGACACGCGGCACGTCTTCGGCAACGGCCATCCGGGCCCGGTCACCCTCGAACTCTACGACGCCTTGACCGCCATTCAGGCCGAACGGGCGCCTGACGCCTTTGGTTGGTTGCACGAGGTGCCTTCGCTTCGCTGATCAAGCGCTGCTCGCCCGTGGTACGTCGGCCAAGATGGCCGTGAATTCGCTCCGGATGGCTGCGATATCCTGCTTCAAGGCGGCGATGGCGGACTCGAGTTCCTGCTTGCGCGCGGCGTGCTTTGCCCTGCGGGCCTCCTTCCGTTCCGCCATCAGGCGATCGAGGTCACGGCTGCGGGTTTTGAACATGGTGCGGGCGTCGTCCATCCGGGCCCGAAGGGCGTCGATGGCCCCGGGCTCACGTTCCACGACGGGGGCGAGGGCGGATTCGAACGTGTGGTTGCGCCGCTTGTCTTCGATGTGCCAGTCGGGTGTGGACTTCAAGCCGCGCTTCAGCCGCACCAAAGCGAAGAACTGAATCCACCACTTCGACGGGTCGAAGTGGAACCATCGGTGGCCGTTGCGGTAATCGGCTTGGAACGTGTGATGGAAGTTGTGGTAGCCTTCGCCGAAGGTCAAGAAGGCCAAGGCCGGGGAGTCGCGGCTGCTGTTGGCGTCGCCGTACGGCTGCGTGCCCCAAATGTGGGCGGCCGAGTTGATCAAAAAGGTCCCATGATGGGTGAAGACGGTTCGAGCAAGACCAGCCCACACAAAGCCACCGACCGCGCCAGGAACACCGCCGAAGGCGTAACCGACGAGGGCTGGCAGGCCCATGCCAACACCCACGGCGATGAGCACGTACCAGCGGTGCTGCCATGCGAGGATTGGGTCGGCCTGGAGGTCCTTCACCTGCGAGAGGTCGTGCGAACGCGGCCCACCCTCGTCGATCATCACCCAGAGGATGTGGCTCCACCAGAAGCCACGGGTCGCGGAGTAGGGGTCCTCCTCGTTGTCCGTGTGGCGGTGGTGAATGCGATGGTCGGCGCACCAGTTGAGCGCGCTGTTTTCGAAGGCACCCGCGCCAAAAAGCGCGTAAAACAGCCGCAGGGGCCAGGAGGCTTCGTGGCTGCGGTGGCTGAACAGTCGGTGGTACCCCACGGTGATGGAGAGGCCGCAGGCAAGGTACCAGATCACGAACAACACGGGCTCAAGCAGCGTGACCCCCATGGTCGTAGCGTGCCACCAAATCCCTGCGACCGCCGCGATCGGCGTCAGCAGCAGAAAGAGGGAATTCACCACGTTGACCTGCCGCGACACCTGCTCCATGAAGTGTGGGGGGCCACACCGGCTACTAAGCGGTTCCCATCTGCAGCGCGGCATTGATGGCTCGTTGTCATCGCTTGAATCCACGCCGCTTGAAGGAACGACCCTTGCTCGTAGAGCCACCCTTGGTGGAAGACCGTTGGTGCTGCTTCGAAGCCTGCTGCTTCGCCTCGGCCTCGTGTGCAGTGCGACGCTGCTCGCGCCACGTTCCGCCAATCATCTGCATGATTTCCTCCTTGGACGAGGAGCCTGCGTCTTCAAGGGCTCCTGCCCTGCTCACGATGAGGCGCCCTTCCTTCGCGTGAGGAGCCAACGGTCGCGAAACGTTCGCTTCGCGCTTGATTTTTCTCAGCCCAACGGCGCGTGCTGCGGCGTACAGGCCATCCAAATCTGGTTTCTTGACGGAGGCATCCTTGGCCACCCGCCGTCCAGAGCGACGGGAACGCCGTGCGTCGAAGTACGAGGGCCACAGCACCAACCGGTCTGGGTCGTGGTCCATGTGTCCAGCATCCCGTCGTGTGGTCCGGCCGCGCCGGTGTTCACTCGACCAGGACGCCGTTGATGACCCCGTCCTTGCCCGGACGGGACGTGATGCGAACACGGCCCTTGTCGGTGTCGATGATGGCCCCCTTGACGAGGATGTTCCGACGGACGTAGTTCGGGTCGGATTCGTTCTCGACCACGCTGAGGATGGTGCCCATCGTCGTCTTGCCCTTGGCAGGGTCGGCGACGGCCACACGGTTCTCCGCCATCACGCGGACCATCGTGTTCCCACCGGCCTTGCGGTAGATCTTGCGCTTGGGTTCACCAACGAGGGCGAACTGCTTCTCGCTCGAGATTTCCGTCTTGCGCTTTCCACGGGCCTGAACCCGTCGTCCGCCGCTCGTCTTGCGTCGAGAGATGCCGTGCCATTGTGCCATGGATTGCTCACCTCGTAGCCTCGGCGACTTGCACGGCGTATATGAAAGCCACCCTCAGCAACACATCAGGTCAATCTGCGACACGAGGACGCCATTTGACGAAAGAAGGTCGGCCACCACACGTTCACCAGGATGAAGGCGACCAACACCCGAAGGCGTGCCCGTGAACAGCAGGTCGCCTTCGGCCAAGGGCGCCCAGCGCCGGAGGTCGTCGAGCAAGGCGCTCGGAGTGATGCTCATGCTTCGCAGGGCCGCTGATTGACGTACTTCATCGTCCACGCGCAATTCAAGGGAGAGGTCGAGAAGCCCCTCGACGCCCTTGTTCCACTGGACCCAAGGCCCCACGCGTGCCGCCCCTCGGAAGGCCTTCCCGCGTGCCCACGGCAGCCCTTCTGGGCGTGCTGCTGCCTGTGCTGCTCGGTCCGTGAGGTCAAGGCCGACGGCGATGTGCGAGACCTGCAACGTCGCGTCGAGTCGAAGCACCAACTCGACTTCGTGATGCACTTCGCCGTCGTGCCCGCTCAGGTCGATGGGCCCTTCGATCAGGCTTGCGTCCGGTTTGAGGAAGACGATCGGCGCGGTTGGCCGAGGGTTGCCCAGTTCGTCGGCGTGGGCTGCGAAGGTTCGAATGGCACACCAGAGCGTCATGGACGACGCAGACGTCGTCCGGTCTTGGACCCTCCCGCGCAAGCGTCAAGGGGGAGGGCATGGAGCGTGGAACATGGTGAAGGACTGGAGCATCCGAAAACGCCGGCCCGTTCGTCGGAAGGCCATCGCTCCCCTCCTGAAGGACTTGGAGCGGGTGCTGGGCATCGACCTGAACGTTGACGGAGCCTTCCTAGAACAGGCCGAGTATGGGCCGTGGGACCTCGTTTTTGTGGACAAGACTCCGAAGGCCGTCCGAATCGCCAACCCCGAGGAGGAAGCCATCGCGGCCTTGACCCTTCGAGGACTCATTGAACATCCAGAGGCCAAGCGATGGGTCTCCGTGGACCACGGTGCCATCAGTTTCCTCATGAACGGAGCCGATTGCATGGTGGCGGGGGTCAGCGACGCCGACCCCGAGGTCAAGGAAGGAGACCTGGTCTGGGTTCGTGACGAAACGCACCACCGTCCGCTGGCGCTTGGTTGGGCCACGATGGACGGCGGGCTGATGCCCAGCGCCACCTCGGGGAAGGCGGTGAAGACCGTTCACTGGGTCGGCGATGAGTTGTGGGACATGGAATGATGCATCAACACCTTCATTCCTGACCGATGCGAGGGTCCGCCATGGTGAACCGCACGTGGCTTGGCCTGCTCCTTGTCGTGCTTTTGAGCACGGCCTCCGCAGGAGGAACGGGGGGCAGTGACGTCGGCCCCGACCTCGACGCCACGCCATTCGCAGCCCACGATGCAACGTCACCCTCGGTCTCCGGATCGCCCTGGAGCCTGACATTGGTGCTGGACGACGACGTCGTGGCCAACGGTTCGACCTTGTCGCTCACCACACAAATTTGCACCAACGACGGCGTCTGTGACCCTCCTGTCACGCAGACAGCAACGGTCTCCGAGGACGGCTCCACGTACACGATCGGCCTCACGCCACAGGACGACCACACGTACGTGAACTGGCGCGCCCGCATCACGTGGGAGGACGGCAGCACAGAGGATTTCCCCGATGCGGATTGGTACAAGGTCTGGTCTTCGTGCTGGTTCGATGGCACCGCTTGGGGAGGACCCGACGTCGATGGAGAAGGATGTGCCGAAGACGAGGAAGATGCCCCCGGCCCGGGCGTTGTGCTCACGGTGGGCGCCTTGATGGGTGCCGCCGTCGCGGTGCGAATGGGCTCACGCCAGACCTGAGCCTTCGTGCTCCGCCGCACGCTCAAAGAACCGACGTACCTCGTGTGTCCAACCGTACACCACGAGGTGTGCTGCATCACGTGCCTCACTCAATCGGCCTTCCCGCATCCCTGGCTGGACGAGGTCGGAAGGCACGAGCGGCAGCGTCGCTCCGGACCACGACACGTGGCAGCCGTCTGGTTCGGCGACGATGCGAAGGCCGCCCGCAGCGACCTCTGACGCCTCCACCGTGGCGTTGAGGCGCTTCAAACGACGTGCTATTTCTTCCAGCACCTGCGCAGGTTCCTCATCGCGTGGACCGTACGCATCGAGGAAGCCAAGCTCCGTGGCGTTCTGTTCCATCAAGTGGTCGAGGCCACGCCCTCCAGTGGATCCAGACATCCGTTCACCCCTTCGAAAGTCCCCATCGACGCCCAAGGGCTTGCGCGATCCTCAGGTGGTCTTGCCCTCCGTTGGAGCGAGGCGCGTGCACGTGGATTGGTTCCCCTTCGCTCGTGGCTTCAGCGAGGCGAATGTTGCGACGGATGGGCGGTTCCACCACAGCGTTGCCAAGGTGCTCCCGGAGTTGCCCTGCGATCTGGTTGTTCAGCAACGTGGGCGCGTGCATCGTCATCAGCACGCCATCCACCCCAAGCCGAGGATTCAGGCGCAAGCGGACCTGTTCGACGGTGCGCAACAGCATCGCGATGCCTTCGAGGGCGAAGTACTCCGTTTGCACGGGGATCACGACGCCGTCGGCCGCGCACATCGCGTTCACCGCCAGCAAGCCTAGGTTCGGCGGCGTGTCGATGAGCACGAGATCGTAGTGTGGCAGCAAGGGCTGCAGGCCCTCTGCAAGCCGTGACTCGCGTCCGAGTTCAGACACGAGCACGTCCTCGATGCCAACCAGACGTCGGTCGCCGACCACGAGGTGCAGGTTCTCAATGGACGTGGCGTACCTGCAGGCACCAGCCGCCTCGGGTTGGAGCAGCAGGTCACGCGTGCTGCGCTCCACGTCAGCCTTGCGAATGCCAAGCCCCGTCGCGCAGTTGCCTTGGGCATCGAGGTCGACGATCAGCACCCTGGAGCCCGCCTGTGCCAACGCAGCGGCCAAATTGATCACGGTGGTGGTTTTCCCGACCCCCCCTTTCTGGTTCATCACCGCGACGACGCGTGCCCGTCCAAGGGTCAACGGAGCCATCGGTGGAAGGGCGAGCGGCGCACGTGGCTTCGCTGTACCCGGTTGACCGTCGTTGAGGCCGAGACCGCGAGGAGCGATGGGCACCTCCTCAAACTCGGCTTCGGCCACGGCGAGGGACCGCTCACGCTCACCCATCAGGGACGATGCGTCCTCTGGAGGCTTTGGAGGTGACGGCGGGCCGGGGCGTGAAAGGCACGCCTGCCGAGGTCTGCGTTCACGCGGGGCGCTCGACGTACGACGTCGCCAACAGGCGGCCGCTCGTGGCGTCGACGGCAACGCTGAGCGAGCGTTCCAATCCGCTCTCCTCCCATGTCCGAACGAGGTCGTAGGTTGTCGCTCCTGCTCCATCCCCTGCAAACTCACTCAACAAGCCAGTCCACCCGTCGTCGGGAACGGCGACCAGCACGCCTCGACGTACCCCCTCATTGTAGCCACCGTCGCCGTCGAACAGGCGCGACAATTCAGGGAATCGAGCGGCCTCTCCAAGCACCGCTTCAACCTCGCTCAGGGAAAGCACCGAAGGGGCGCCGTCTCGGTTCCAGCTCAACCCAAGGTCGAGCGCCCCCTTGTCCACAAAGGTGCACGAGGCATTCTCGCCATGCCCCACCTCCAGCAGGACCCAACCGTGCGCGTCGTCGTTGCCGATCCACGAGATGTTCCACGCATCGGATTCGGCACCATGCTCGCCTGTTGAACGCCACACGTAGCCGTCCCGGTCGTCCAGTGCCCCGTTTGCACCTGCAGCCTGAGAGCCGACGTCCGACAGGCAAGCCATGGCGGATTCAAGGGTGCTCGTCGCCATGCTTGAGCCATCGGGCACGTGGGATTGCGTTCGCGTCCACGCGGTCAGCTCGTCTGCTTCGGGACCAAGTTCGTTCGGCCGCGGACGGCCAAGGTAGGTGGCGCCCAGATCCAAACGGTCCGAGCCACGTTCCACGTTGAGTCGCTCGAAGGTGTGCGACAGTCGGAATTCGCCCTCTGGGAGCACAGCGTCACCAAGTTGCTGAGAAAGGGTCGAGCAGCCGCTGCGGTCTTGATCGGCGCCGCTCAAGCGCACGTCCACCTCTTGCTTGCTCGCCCACGGGTTGTCGGCCTCCACCCACATCGTGAGGGTGGCGCTGCCAAGGCAATATGTCGCAAGGTCTGGCTGCACAGCAACGATGCGCCACATTCGTTGGCCCCCGAAATCTTCGGCGTTCACCACGGCCCAGTCCCATCCGAGGCCCGAGCCTTGCGCGTTCGTTTCGATTGGCGTGCTGCCGACAAGGTCCTGCAGTTCAACCGGTTGCATGAGCATGGAAAGGCCGGGAGCGAACACCTCGAACGCGCCGAGAAGGCCCCCAACGCCGTAGGTTGTGGTCGTGCCGCCGACATAGCCTTCCAAATCGAGGGTCCAGTCCGCTTCGGTTCGAAGGACGGCTCGGTCGCTCAATTCGGTCCACGACCTGAGGTCGAGGGTGGCCGAGCCCGTGGCCGCCGCCGAACTGCTGGAACAACCGGTCGAACCCGGTACGAGGCTCGGGAGGTGGCGACGAACGGTCAGGTCCTCAAGGTCGTAGGTGGCCGTTTTTTCGACCGCCAGCCATTCCGCACCGTGCGCTCCACGGACGGTCACGCTGCCGAGCAGTTCGGTGTCGCTGCCTTGAGAAGGGATGTCCAGCAGGCCGCCTTCGTTCACTTCGACGCGCCCATCGCCACCAAAATCGAGTTCCAGCCGACAGATGTCATCGTCGATGCCGAGTTGCTCCACCACAGGTTCGACGAAGCCATCGGTCGCGACCAGGTGACCATCGAGGAGCAGAAAGTCCATGCCGTCGCCGTACCGCAAGGTATCGACGGTGACCGGCTCCACCTGCTGGCCGAACCAGTACCAACCCGCCCCCGCGACCAGGAGGACCAGCACGAGCCCGACGGCGACCCGCGGCGAGGCCGTCATGTCCCTGATGGTTGCGGGGGACCGGGGGGCGCTCTTCGGAAGAGGTACGGCAGGCGAAGGGACGTCCGGAACCTCCACGGCGGCCTCGCCGGGTGCCGCTTCCACATCGCCCTCGAGGATCTCTGCCTCAAGGACCTCGGCCTCAAGCACCTCTTCGCTGTCGGCAGGTTGGGTGGAGGCTGCCACTGGCAGGGGGACGGTGTCCTTTGCTTCCGGGACCTCTGAAGGCTGGGAGGCAGGTTCTGGAGCGTTGGTTTCCAGGGAGATGGTCACCTCCTCGTCGTCCGCTTCCTCTGAAGGATTCACCTCCAAGCCAAGGGTGGTGGCGTCGATCCCCGCCTCAAGCAGTCGCTCCACGAGGTCGGCCTTCTTGCCGGAGGTCGGAAGGTCATGAAGGACGCACAGGGCCTTCAATTTCGCAACCGTGAGCGAAGACGACGACGTCATGGTTCCCACCTCCAAAGACGTCCTCCCATCCAGCCAATTTGAAGGCTGAGGGTCGTTGGCTACGCCTCAGGTGGAATCCGTCACGCCTCGTGGGGAACGAAACCATCGCCGTCTGGCCCGCGAACCCAAATCGTCTGGTCGAAACTCCCGTCCGGCATTCGCTTGTGCACGTAGCCGTTTCCTGCGTCGAGCCAGGCTGTTCCGTCCTCGTCCTGTTGCAGCACGGCTGGCTCGGAGGCGGCGGGAGCGGCATCCTCCGTTGACGGTGCACCGGACCCTTCGCTTGGGTCACCCGGGGGGCCGCTTGGACCGGAACGAGGTGGGCCGGACGGGCCTGCTGCCGGGGGTCCGCTTGGACCAGAGGCAGCAAGGACGGTTTGTTCGATGGTGGCTTCTTTGGGTTGCTGCATCTCACGGACGTCATGCCCGTGCCGCTGTGCGCCGACAAAGGAGAGGGCAGCGAAGACGATGGCGGTCAAGCCGAGCACACCGGCGATCGCTTGGTTCGGCCACATCTTTCCTGTGATCTCAACCTGCGCCGTTCCAGATTCGTCAGCATTGTTTTGGTCGACGTCGCGGAACTTCACAATCAGACAGTACTGGCCAGGATCCACACGGAACCGCAACTCCACGGTTTCGCCACCAACCACGGTGTTCCCCGTCGTCGCAAAGGCGTGATCGCCCGTGGGATCCGCTTCTGCGGCTTCTTGACCTAAGGACAACGCCTCGGAGTTGGTGCAGTCCTTCTCGTTCACCATGTATCCCACGAGTTCGATGTGCGTTGGGGGAGGGGACTCGACGTCCACCGTGACGCGCACCGGGACATCGGTGACGTCGTTCCCGGGAATGGGCATCCCCCACACGAGCCCCACGTCCTTCGTGGCCTGAGCCCCTGCAAACGAGGCCTGGTATTCGGTGGAGAAGGACATGGGGAAGAGGGCGAAAGCGAACATGATGACCGCAACACCAAGGAACATGAAGACGTTCCAGCGGGCGCGTTCGAGGCCTTCGAGCCTCGCTTCGAGGGACATCTCCTCAAGCATGTCGTCCCTGTCTTCGTCAACAAGGACCTCGCTGGGGACCGCCTCGATGCCGTCGCCGATGTCGGAGTCCTCGTCCTCAAGCATGACGTCGCGCTGGTGGACCCGACTCTTCAAATCCTCGGCCGTGGATGGTCCCTCGTGAGCGATGGCGTCAAAAGCAACCTGCGCTCGGCGGCGCTCATGCAGCCGAGGTTGGCCATCCTCTCACGGGGCCCGCGGCTGTACAGCACCCGGCGCTTGGTGGAGGCAGCGCACGACCGCGGTGTCGACGTGACCGTGATCGACCCGCTCTCATGCTCCTTGCTGGTCGCCGACGGCCAGGTCGAGGTCCTCGTGAACGGTGAGCCCTTCTCCCACGATGCCGTCATTCCTCGGATCGGACATTCCATCACGGACCACGGCACTGCCTTGCTCCGTCACCTTGACCAGAAAGGGGTGTGGACGGCCATCAGTGCGACGGCGATCCTCCAAAGCCGCGACAAGTTGCGTGCCAGCCAACTGCTCTCACGGAACCACATCCCAATTCCCCGTACGGTGAACGTCCGTAGTGTCCACGACGTCGAACGTGCCATCGACGCCGTGGGTGGACTTCCCGTGGTGGTCAAGGTCACGAAAGGAACGCAAGGCCAGGGTGTGTTCCTTCGCCATACGGCCTACGAGGCAAAATCCCTCGTTCAGGGTCTGCTTCACGCCCGTCAAGACGTGTTGATTCAGGAATACGTCGCCGAGAGCCACGGCAAGGACATCCGTGTCATCATCGTCGGCGATGAGGTCATCGCCGCCATGCGGCGCCGCGCACGTGGCAGGGAATTCCGCTCAAACTTCCACCTCAACGGAACCGTCGAACCGGTTGACCTCGCACCAGAGTACGCCGAGGTTGCCCGACGGGCAGCGAGGGTGCTCGGACTGAACATCGCCGGGGTGGACCTGCTCGAAGGCGCGGACGGCCCGATGGTGCTGGAAGTGAATTCCAGCCCCGGCCTGCAAGGCATCGAATCCGCGAGCGGGGTGGACGTGGCGGGCGCGATTGTCGATCACGCCATCCGTGATTCGGCCTTCTGTGAGGTGCAACTCGACGGGCTGCTCCGCACCCTCCCCGAGGACGGCGTGATGACCGTGATCGTGCGTCGGCACCCGCACCTCATCGGATGTTCCATCGAGGAGGTCTTCAACGGCGAGGTGCAGGTCTTCGGTGTCCTCCGCAACCAGAGCATGCTTTGGAATCCGCCAGCGGACAGCAAACTCCGTTTCGACGACATGGTGCTGTGCACCGGCCCGCGGGCCAGCCTCCGAAGGAGCCTGCACAAGGCTGTGGATCGGTTGCCGGACGCCGCGCCGGACCAGCCGCTTCCAGACGAACGCGACACGGCTGAACCCTGAGCCATAGGTTCAAGCCCACCACCCCGATGGAGGGGTGCCTTCGGGCATGGGATGCACGCCGCCTCGGCGGCAGGCGGTGACGCCAATGGACACGGACAGAGGGACGCAACGCAGGGCGCTGAGGCCAAGCCAGCGTCGCCTTGCGGTGGACCGGGACGTCGAACTCCCCCCTCGACTCGTGCATATGCGGCACCTGCCATGGTTGGAATGCTACCTCCAACAACTTCGTACGGAATCAAAGTCGGAAAACACAACGAAGACCTACATGGCCGCCATTCATCCCTTGGTGGACACGGTGCTCCCGGGGGAGGGCGTGCTTGACGACGCGGCGGCCCTGTCCGTGGAGGCGCTGGCAGCCCGCATCGAGCCACTGAACGGACGTCTTGACCGATGGGTGCACAGCCTCAGCGACCTGAAGCCGAGCTCCTTCAACACCCGACTTGCTGCCGCACGTCACCTCTTGGGATGGCTCGGGCACCGTTGGCCCGAACATCTGGTGCGGGCTCGAACGGGACGAAAGTTGCCGCGAACGCTCACGCGACGGGAGTTGAGCAACGTGCTCGACGCTGCGAAATGGCACGAAGATCCGTTGTGCCGGGTGGTGGTGACCCTGATGCTCGACACGGGGCTTCGCGTGAGCGAACTCTGCGACATGGACCTTGACGCGGTGGACGCAGAGGACCGATCGGCCATGGTCCGCTCCGGAAAAGGCGACAAAGATCGCCTCGTGCTCTTCACCGACAGGACGTTGCACGAACTCGAGCTGTGGTTTGAGCAACGCACCCTTCGCACGGACGACCCAGGGGGTGCGCTGCTCGTCAGCCAGCGAGGCCAGCGCATCAGCCCGAGAAGCGTGCAGCGGATGATGGAAGGCCTCGCTGACGCTGCAGGGCTCCCTCGGGGCCGCCTCACGCCACACGTGCTGCGCCACAATTTCGCCACTGGCCTGCTGGAACGAGGGGCGGATTTGGTCAGCATCCAACGCCTGCTCGGCCACGCGAGCATCGCGACCACGCGGGTGTACCTCGAAATCGGCGACCAAACCCTGCGTGAGGTCTACCATCGTGCCCAAGCAGCACGAGAGACGATGCCGAGCGTGCCCGACGAGGCACGCCTCGAAGAAACGACCCCTGCCACGAGCAGCGTCGGTGTCCGTGTGGACGAAGCGTGATCACCGGTCCGAGGCGCGCCGACGCTTGGGGACCTTCGCAGGCCCAGACCACGATCGTGACGGCGACACATGCTCGCCGGCGTGGTTCGGGAGCGGGCAAAATTTGCCGGACCGGCACCTCGAGCAATTCTCCTTCGGTGGAACTTCAACGGCCTTGCGAAGCCGTCCGTACTTCCGTCGAGGCACGAGGGATGCTCAGCATGAGGGACTTTCGTGCTTGCGTCACTCGGAGGAGCGCCGCTTGAGGATGTCCGCAAGGCTTGGCGTCTTCAGCGTCTTGCCTTTTTGCTCCACCTTGGTCGAAGAGCTGCTCAAGCGCTCGGTGCGTCCTGCGGTCTGCACCTTGGACGCGGCGGACTTCACAGCGTCCTTTGCGGTGGAGGCCGTTCCTTTGGCCGCCGCCTTGGCTGCCTTGACCGTGCCCTTCGCCGCTGCCTTGGTGGCCGCTTTTGTCGCGGTCTTGGCCGCCTTGGAGGAAGCGGACTTTGCAGCGGAAGCAACCTTGCTTCCGGCGTCCTTGGCCAGCCCTGCGAGGATCTTGGCAGCGGTGGCTGCGCCAATGCCCGCGGCCACGAGCCCGTCCTTGCCCGCCTCGAGGATCCGTTCTGCTGAATCAAGGCCCGCGTCGGTCAATTTCGCTGCAGTGCTGGGACCCACACCGGGCAGGTCCGTCAGGTTGTCCGATGCTGCCTTCTTCGCCATGAAATCGCCTCAGGCCGAGATGCGGTATGCAGGCTAAGAAGACTTCTCTTGGTGCGTCGGACCGATGAGGACATGAAGGGACTGTACCCAGCAAAGTGCATGGCGAGCCCCGCGAACCTCGTCGCTCAGGTCTTACGAGCGGGACCTGACCACGAGGTGGACGAGGCCGGAAGCCTTCGCCCCCGTCGAGGGCGGGGCAATGGGGACGTCATCTACCTCGGAGACGTGGCCACCACCTTGCTGCACGGCCTGCGGCAAGCCGCAACCATCACCGTCGTGGAACGCCCTCGGTTTGACGAACAGCGGTGGGTCCTCGACGTCCATGCCGGAGACCTCCACCTCGTCGTTCGCTCACGCCCGTACTGGGGGTTCGGCCTTGTGGGTCATGGCTACCTGAACGAACTCACGTTCGAAGGTGATGCTGACGCTGCCGACCGGCTGGTCTTCGACCTCTGTGCCGCCTTGGGGCGCGACCCATGGGTCCTGCGCCACGGCGGCGCCGGCCGGCGTGCGTTGATGCGCCACGGGCTGGACGAATCCACGCACGCAGCGGCCTGGCACGACGCCGTTCGCCGGGGACGGGATGGACTTCGGGCGGAGATTCGCGCGCTCAACGACCGCCACGAGGACGTTGTGCAACGGCTGCATGCGTGGCTGGACGGCACCGAAGACGATGCACGAGCAACCGAAATGCAACACCACCTCATGCAGGTGGAGGAGGACCTTGCTTTGGCTCGGCGTGCGTTGAGCGAAGACCATGCGCCAGGGGTGGAGCGAGCGCTTGCCCGTGCCGAGGCTGCCCTGATTCAAGCCGATCCTGTCCACCTTGAGGCGCTGGAGGCTGATGCGGAAGGCACGTCGATGCTCAGCCTGCACGACGACCTCGACGTCGTCGACCTCACCTGAGGGCACGCACCGTTCATAAGGACCGGGTGGCTCGGCGGGTCGAGCACCATGGCGAAGAAGTCCGACGGTGGCGGCATTCAGCAAGCGGCTGGCCTCATCCGCTACTTCGACGAAGAGTCCGAGCATGCGTGGAAGATCACCAAGTTTCAGGTGTACCTTGCCTGCATCGGCCTTGCCGGCTTCTTCTACCTGGTCAACCACGGCGTTGTTCAGGCCGTGTGGAACGCATTCTGATGCTCACACAGGCTCGATGAGCACGACCCGCCCGTCGTTCTCGGCCATTCGTCGAGCGACGTCCAACGCGGTGGTCATGTCCGTGCAACCACCAAGGCTCAGCGGGGTGCCCTCCTCATGCACAACAATGCGGTGACGAGCCTTGGCCAACGCTGCAGGGTCAGCACGTTCGAAGATCCAGTGGTCGTTCTCAATTCGAATCAGGGCCTCGATTGGCTGCGACGGGCCCATGGCGTGTGCGTTGGCTTCGGTCCTTGCAATCAGGGGTGCAAAATCTCGTTCAGGCCAACGTCGCGGCAAGGTCTTCATCTTGATTCGTCGGTTCTTGTCCACGCCTTCGCGAAATGCCCGTGCCACGCAAATCCCATCCGGGCCGTCCAAAGACGCCCCGCTTGAGCCTCTCACTTCTGCTCATAAGCACGATGGTCGGAAAGCGGCCCCTGACGGCCTATTTTTGACCTCACGTCGTTCAACCACAGACCAGACCATCCCAACCACCCCGAACCGAGGAGGGCAAGGGCGATCGCGCCGGCATGCACGTTCACGATGAGGGTCGCGAAGCCAACAAAACGCAGGGCCCTGGTGCTCACCAACCATACTGCATCCTCGTGCGCATCCATGCCAACCCGGAGCGAAGCAAGCATCGCTACCAGAACGAGGGCGAGCACCGTGGTGGAGGTCATCGTCACCGACACCACAGACCACGCGTCATGTCCGAGCAACGGTGGCAGAACAAGGGCGAGCACAACAAGGTGCAAGGCCCAGGTCATCAACACGAACCACACCACCCCCCTTGGCCCCCGCAGCGTGCGAGCAGGGGCCTTCCGTGGCCCAAGCGCGAGCAGCGCTCCTGCTGCGAGCAAGGTGGCTCCGCGGTTGGACAGCACGGCCGGGTCATGCACCATCGCAGCCGTCCATTCGACGAGGCACCACACGCCGAGGAGGGCAGACGCTGGACGCGAGACAGCCCCCCATCGGCCGAGCCACGCCAGCGCCAGCAGGACCGCAAGCAGGCTCGGAATCAGGTCGCCCGCAGCCAAGGATTGGGTGGGCGCAGCCGGTGCCGAGGTGAGGGGTTCGATGGTGCCGTCCAGCCCAAGGACGCACAGCACCACCAACGGAAGGGCCGACTCGGCGCGTCGACGAAGCGCAGCAGGGCCGTGTTCAAGCGCAAGGAGCACGGTCGTCACCGTCAACGCGAGCACCACAGCACCCTCCGCGATGAGCACGGCAACAAGCCGCTCGAGCACGGTGCTCATGCCGTCGATATGTGCGGCAAAATGCGGCCACGCCCCCGGAGAAAAGGAAGCCACCACCCGGGCGGCAAGGATCTACAAGGCACCAACGACGGGAAGCCATCGACGGACAACGTCAACCTTCGCCGAGGAAAGCACTCGAGGCCACGCCCACCACGCAAGGCCGCCCACGAGGAGCAGGAGGGACGGTGTCGGTGTGCCGTCCATGCCGTGCGGCCCACGTGCAAGGACTTGAAGCAGGCGTCGAAGGGAAGCCTTGAGGAACGAGGGGCCCACGGCCAAACGGTCGCGATGGTGTGGCGTGAAGCGACCTCGCGCGAAGAACTCGCCGCTCAACCCATTGCGGCCTTGGCCAAAAGCCTCGGAGCCAACATCGAGACGTGGTTGGACGTGGTCGAACGTCCGCTGTCTGAAACGCTTCGCTTGACTCCAAACCGGTCGGACATCGAGTGGACACGCCGGACCATCGAAGGCCTTGGAGGCGTTCGAATGCCATGGATCACGGCGCACGAGGCGTACACCATGCCGTTTCCACGCGGACACGCCGAGGGTGAGGCAAGGCAGGTGCTGTCGCTGCTCCACACCACTGGACGCGTCACCCGGCAAGAGGCGGCCTCAATGTTGCCCGTCGAGGTCCTCCCCCTCGAAGGAGCGGAACTGGTCCTCGACCTGTGTGCCGCGCCCGGTTCGAAAACAACACAGGTTGCAGAACGTGCCATCGACGCCACGGTCGTGGCCAACGAACCCGTGTCCGGTCGCGTGAACACCCTCGTCTCGAACCGGGGGCGGGTGTCCCTCGACAACGTCGTGATTGTCCAACACGACGGTCGCCACTTTCCTCGCATCCCCCCACCCGGCTTTGATGCCATCATCGCCGACCTGCCTTGCACCGGTTCAGCCACCATGAGAAAGAACAGGGACGTGTGGTGGGATTGGCGACCTTCCGCCGGCCGAGGTATGCACGCCTTGCAGGTCGGAATCGCCGTGCGGGCGGCCAACTTGTTGCGCCCGGGGGGGCACATGGTGGTGTCCACGTGCTCCTTGGACCCCGTCGAAAACGAGGCGGTCATCGCCGATGTCCTCCACCGATGCCCGTGGATGGACGTGCTCCCGCTGCCAAGCACCGCGTTCCCGGGACTCGTGCTTCGGGAGGGGTTGACCGAATGGACCGTGCTGGCCGACGATGGCAGCCAACTGCATGAAGATGCGGAAGGCATGGACGCGTTCCGCCCCCCCGGTGCGTCGCTTCACGCGGCGCTGCGGAAGACGCGAAGGCTCCACCCGGAGGACAACGACACGGGCGGGTTCTACCTGGCCCTGCTCCGTCATCGGCCGGAGGCAACGCCCGAAGGCATCGCTAGGACACTTGTTGGCAGCGACGTGGAGGGGCGCGGCTACCTTCGCAACCCAGCGCCACGAAGCCGGCATGATGTGGACCCAGCGGACGGTTCGGACGTCGACGATCTGATTCAGACCCACGCCCTTCCGAAGGGCCTCGCGTGGTGGCGACGCGGAAAGCGACTGGCCATCAGCCCCTCCTCCGCGAAGCACCGGTTGTGGACACCGGACACCCCCGACGGAAAGGGTGGACGGCACCGAGGAGAGGCGTTTCATCCCCTCCGGGTCATCCACATCGGGCTACCGGTGTTCGCGAACAACAAGGGGCAATGGCGCATCCGGCAGGAGGGGCTCGCAGCCATCGAGCGCCGCGGTCGCGCGAGCGCCATCGAGATCCCGCTGGACCTTGCCCTTCGCTTGCTGCACGGCGAGGCGCTCGAGGTGGGTGAAGCCCCCCCCCCACTGTCCCCCGGCGCCGGCCGTGTCGCGGGGTCCACCAACGACGGACCCGTGCGCTTGCCCGTCTGGGTGCAGGCCAAGGGCACCCTGATGCG
>JAYPDK010000004.1:0-5494 GCA_038125145.1 Candidatus Poseidoniaceae archaeon | reverse complement strand
CCATCGAGATCCCGCAGGACCTCGCGCTTCGCTTGCTGAATGGCGAGGCGCTCGAGCTGGGCGACGTCCCTCCCCCACAACTTTCCCCCGGCGCATGCCTTGTCGCGTGTTCCACCAACGACGGACACGTGCTCTTGCCCGTCTGGGTGCAGGCCAAGGTCACCCTGATGCTCGATGAGGAGGAGCGACGTGTGCTGATCCTCCGCCTGACCGGTCATCTCCCCACGGAGGACGAGGCGTGAGGCTCGGCTTCGCCGTGCTCCTGATGCTGTTGATGCTCCCGCTGGCCAGCGCAGCCGCCCCGTCCTCAACGGTGCCGGTTGAGCAGGACCCCGCTCTCGTCGAGTGGTTCCATGGCGATGGTCATGACGACGTCCTGGACTGGCTTGAGGCGAAAGCAGAAGCAGGCGAGATTCGATTGCTGCACTGGCGCCTGAACGCCGCTTTGGAGGGCTCCTCCTTCCCAGACGACGATGCAACGCTCAGAGCGGAGGCGTTCGGGATCGACGCAGGTCCTGCCGTGGTGGTGGACGGAGCGTCCATCGTGGACCTCGACCTTGAATCCGTGCGTGCTGCGGTCGAGGCCATCGTGCCCCGCGACGCGTGGATGACGTGGGACCTGAGCGTGAGCGTCATGATGGCAGACGAAGGGCCCACGGTCGTCTTCGACGGCAGCGTCGCCCCCCTTCGCACGTTGCCCTCGGGTTCGATGGTGTTGCTCGCCTTGACCGAGAACAGCGCAATGGACGACGAAGGCCGCCAGGCCCGGCACCTCGTGCGTGACATGCGGCCGGAGGCTGCGTTCAACCGAACGGAAAACAGCACCACAGAGGTCGAATGGTACCTCACGCCAGAGCACCTGACCGCTGCTGGCGTGGACCTTGCCTCGGCCGACCTTGGCTACAGCGTGACGTTGTTGCTCGTCGACGGGGGCACGGTGCTTGAGGCACGAAGCATCCCGCTACCTTCGAGCGTGACCACCCATGACGCCCGAACGGCGCTTGCGCTGCTGCCCTTCACGTCGGTGGTCGTCGTGGTCCTGATGCTCTTGTTGCGCAGCGAAATCACGACATCGGACGCCCTTCCCCGCTTGGTGGCAGCACCGTGGAAGCATGGAGAGGAGGTCGTGGTGCACGTTGCTGCTGCGAGCGCAGGATGCGTCCTCACCCGAATCGACGCCTTGCCACCATGGACGGTTCGATGGTCACGGCAGGTGCAGGTCCCTGCAGGCACGGTGACCGAACTCCGCGTCCGGCCCTCGAAGGGAGGCGAGGCGCCCCTTCATCTCGACATTGGCCTTGATGTGGATGGGTACGGGGGTTGGGTGCAACGCCTGTCGGTGGAACGCGAGGACTGATGGTCGAAGCGTTCATGGCCGCGGCCTCCGGAGCCACCGCGATGGCGGACCTCGACAGCACCGACCGGGCCATCCTCCACGCCTTGCTGGTCGACGGCCGGCTGAGCCAGCGTGAGGTCGCCAAACGTGTTGGTGTAGCGCAAGGAACCGTCACGAACCGTCTGCGGAGGCTTGAGGAAGACGGCATCATCCATGGATACGAAGTTCGGCTCGACGCGGAGCGCCTCGGTTGGGAGATGACGGTCATCGCAGGGCTTCGGATCGAGAAGGGCAAGATGATTGACGTGCAACGGACCATTGCCAGGGACCCTCGGGTGTTCGCTGTCTACGACGTCACGGGGGACTACGACTCGATGGTGCTCGCTCGCGTTCAAAACCGGGCGGACCTTGACGACCTGACGAAAACCGTGCTCACCATCGACCACGTCACGCGTTCCCACACCCACGTCGTCCTGAACACCGTCAAAGAAGACGGGGTGGCCCTACCGCCCCTCGTCGGTGAGGATGTCGACCAGTCCTGACATGCCTTCCACCGTTCGTGTTTCGGGTTTCAAGCACCGCATCAGCACGTCCCTGGTCGATGTGTTGACCTTCACATCGAAGGCTTCCAAACGACGGCAAAAGGTGGACTGCAACCGCCCACCGGTCCGGTCCCAGTCCATGAGGACGTGCAAGGCGGGGCCCCCGTCGGGTCCGCGCGTCCCGTAGGTTTCAACGAGGTGGGCGACCCGTCGCCCAATGTCCCAGCCCCTGTTCACCACCTCAAAGGGACCGGGAAGCCCGAGGGCACGAAGGGCAGCCACGTCCCGAGGCCCCTCCACAAGCACGGGGCGGCCGTGCTCCGACTGATCGGCGGCCACGTCGCGCAGCGCTGCCGCCGCCTCTTCATGCCGAGGGTGCCGAGGGCCGGGCAGCCTCACTCCTCCTCGATGTTCAAGGGCACCTTGTCGCCAACGGCATTGATCGTGCGTGCGGCTTGTACAGCGACAACAGCCACCAGCAGGAGCGCGACGTCCACCAAGCGAGGCCCGGTGTTGTGGGTCAGCATGGTGGCTGTGCGACCGCCCAGCAGGTAGAGCGCCCCCACCCAAAGTCCGAGCGGGACCAACGGGAGTCCCGGCGCCACCGAACGGGCGAGGCCGACGATGATCGTCAAGGCAACGAGGTTCAGAAGCACGGCAAGACCGAGCCCCGTTCCCATCAAGGGAGCGATGGAACCGCCGGACAACCCCAGTTCAACGCGAACCAGCAAGAGGCCGCTCACCACGGTGATGGTGCTCACCACCGCGAGCAGCACGAGCAGGCGTTGCCGTTCATCGTTCAGTGAATCCCCTCCAAAAGCCGAACACGCTTCCCCATGCCGTCGCGCACGCGCTCCACGAGTGAGCGGTCTTCCATCCTTGACAGCAGGCGGCTGACCTTGGACGAGGTGAAGCCCGTTGCTTCAGCGATCGCCGCTTGGGCCATGATCCCGTCAAAGGACAGCATCAGGTCGACCACCACGCGCTCGTCCTCGGCCAACAACGCCTGATGCACCTGCACGAGGACCTCGCCGTCGGACGGTTCGGCCTCCGGACTGGCGCCTGAGAGGGCATGGGGCGTTGGCGAAGCGTTGGGGGCAAGCCGCCACCACGTGACCGTGATCCCGAGGGTGGCCCCAAGGCTGCTGATGAACAGGGCGTACAGGACCATCGGAACAGCGGTTGTTTGGGCATCGACTTCCACGGTGAACGGAAGGAGCAACGCCAGGAGCAGGGTGACCGTGACGAGCGCCATCACCGCCAAGGCGGGGCCCGTGCGCTGCTGGTCCACAACCGCGCCTCCGGCTGATGCACCCTCAATCTTCCTCAGCAGAACGCCTCAGTGGTGGCGCATGGGGCCGCGGCGGTGGGCGTGGCCCTCCTCCGTGCCTTCGTGGTCCTCGTCGTGGTCACCTCGAAGCATGCCGCGACCTCGGCCAATCATGCTGTGGTCCTCGTGGTCCGCGCCGTGTGCGGGGTGGAGGCACGTGCCGCCCGCGAGGCAGGCCTGAACGAGGCCCACACGCTCGTCGATCGCGTCGAGCACCTCCTGGAAGGCCGCCGTGTCGTTGCCGACGCAGCTCTCGTTCGCCATGCAGCGTTCAACGAGCGCCCGGGTGAGGTTCATGCGCTCGATGTGGGCCGTCATGCGGTCCTGCGCTTCGCTTGCGTTCAGCCCGTCCATGTGCCGGCCACCGAAGTGATGGGGTCCGCGGACGTGGGCGGTGTGGTTCTCGTCGTGGGTGTGGTTCTCGTCGTGGGTGTGGTTGGCGTCGTCGTGCTCCGCTTCCCAGGCGCTCACGTTGCCAGCGAGCACGGCTTGAATCCGCGCCATCCGGTCCTCGGTGTGGTTCACCATCTCGGAAAGCAGATCGAGGTCGACGTCACACGTGGCGTTGTCGGCCAAGCAGTCGTCGAACGCCCTGAGGATGATGCCCATCGCAGCGAGGCGCTCCTCAAGGTGGGCGAGCCGCGCGGCTTCACGGTCGTCGATCGACGCGCCAAACAAGGCCTCAGCGAGGCCCGTCGAGGTGGTGTTCGCCTCGGCTTCGTCCACGGCGTCCGTCGCGACGGCGTCACCGGTGGCTTCGTCCACGGCGAGGACGGTCGCGTCTTCGAGCCAAAGGCTCGGCGCGACAAGTTCGTTCAGGCCGACGCTGGCACCGGCGCCCGCCAGGATGGCGAGGACACCGAGCACCGCGAAGGCGGTCAGGTTTCGGTTGTTCGTGTTGGGGTTCATGCTTGTTCCACCTATACATCACGGTGGGTGCAAAGGCACATCAAAGCGGCGCGAAATCGCCTGCAATACCGCGCAAAACCCCTCAGCAAGGCGCCCGAGGTCAGGCGTCGGCGCCCGAGGCTTGGTGTGCGAGGAGCGAGGCGATCGACTCTGGCGTCAGGCCTTCAACACGAAGCCGCTTGCTTCGGGAGGTGGCCCCCTCCACAACGGTCACCGATGCGGGAGGGAGGCGCAGCCATCCCGCCATGCGCACGCACAGCGCATGGTTCGCGCGGCCTTCCTTCGCGACGGCGGTGACGCGAACCTGCAACCGACGCCGCCATGGGTCGACGCCGACGATGCCCGCCGACGCGGCTCCTGGCTGGACGTGAACGGCAACCAGCACCGCGCCGTCGAGCGTTGGATGGAGGACCTCGGCGAATTCCACGAGGTGGTGTACGTGCGGAGGTGAAAGAAGGCGTCGATGGCCCTCTATCGGAGCCAACCGGGACGCTGCGTTGAGCATCGAGGTGAACCTTGTTCACAAGGGCACGTCAATCGTGGCTGACAACGCTTAAGGAAGGCCCTCCCGAGGCCCGGATTGAGGGGCAATCATGGCTGCTCAGGACACCCTGTTCTCCGTCCTTTACGACAAGTTCCTGTTCTGGTCCATCATCGTCGGTGTGCTCACCTTCGGCGTCATGGTCCTGTTCATGCTCCGCTTCCGGGATGGCGTCACCCCCGACACCTCCTCCAGCGTTTGGAAGATTGAGCCCGGCACCTTCCCCCTTGAGAGCGACAACCACAGCCGTGACCGCAAGCTTGAGATCGCGTTCTACGTCATCCCCACCATCCTTGTGGTGTGGCTGACCTTCCTCGCCACCGCCTCCACCGCCGTGGTGTGGGGCAGCGCAAACGATGAGAGCATCGATGCCAACCACCAGTTTGACGTCACCGTCAACGGCTACCAGTGGTACTGGGAGTTCGTCTACGAAGACGCCCTGACGTGGGAAGACGAGCACACCGGGATGGACGTGGAGTTCCGCAACGTGGAAGGCGACGTCGTGCTCCACGCCATGGGCCTTGACCCGCACATGGCGGTCATCACCATTGACGGCGTCAAGCAGGAGGTCATGTTCAACGGCACCGACATGATGGTCGTTGATGGTGTGTACTTTGACGCTGGCCTCCACATGAAGGTCGAGATCCTCGACAGCGAAGAGCACGTGCTCCACACCTGGGAGCACCTCCCCGTTGGCCACATTTTCCGGACCCCCACCGAGGCCCTCGTCATCCCGTGCGCCACCATTGACATGGACGACAGCGGTGACGACGAGGACACAAAATTGGTCATGTTCAACATGCATTCCAGGCCCATTGACGACAGCGATCCGCGTT
>JAYPDK010000003.1:0-56834 GCA_038125145.1 Candidatus Poseidoniaceae archaeon | reverse complement strand
AAGCCTCGGACTGGGACAAAGCACGGTCGGACGAGGTGCTTGGCATCCTCGAGCGAGAGCGCGACGCCGGGCGCAAGGTGCTGCTCGCCGGCACCTTTGGCGCCCGCCTTGCGGAGGGCGTCGATTACCGCGGAGGCCTGCTCGACGCCGTCGCCTGCATCGGCCTGCCCATCGCTCCGCCGGGTGTTGTCCAAGACGGGCTCAAGACCTGGGTCTCCGAACGCTTCGGCAAGAACAAGGCGTGGAGGTACACGATGACCCAGCCCGCGGTGAACCGCGTGCTGCAAGCCATGGGGCGCCCCATTCGAGGCATCGACGACCGCGCCGTGGTTCTCTTGTTGGAGAAGCGGTGCGAAGAGGTCGCGTACCGCACCTGCTTCCCGGAGGACCTGCGCATGCTGCCGACGAGCGACCCGCAGGGGCTTCGTCGCCTCGCCGAGCGCTTCTACCGGAGCGTTTCCCGCCCCCCCACACCTTGATGAAGGGTCGAGCGGAGCAGGTGAGCATGAGCGACGAGGTGGAGCAGGGCGAGCCCATGCCCCTCGATGCCGCCCCGGAAGCGCTCCACATGGCGATGGCCGAGACGGCCACCCACCTCAATGAGGTGCGCACCGCCCACCTCCATCACCTCGTCACCGCAGGCATGCTGCCGGAGACGCACCTCGCCTCGGTCGAGCCTGAGCGCCGGCTGGCGTGGGTCATGGAGGAACTGCACGGCCGAATGGACGTGGACGGCCTGACCTTGCCAATGGCCGGGGTGCTGCCCGAGGAAGTGCACGCCGAGGTGGTCGAGGCCGAGCACGGCAGCGTCCTGAACCTCCGCATCGAGCAGGACAACGCTCCTGCACTGGAGCGCAGCCTCCCCTTGAACGCTCAGGCGGACGCCGTTCGCCACACCTTCGTTGACGGCCACCTCGTCGTCCGCTGGTGAACCGCTGGTCCAGCGGCCACCGGCCCACGGCCAACCACGAGCCACGACAGCACGCGGCTCACAGACCGCGCGGGACGATCTTCTGGATGGTCGTGATTTCCGTGGACATCCGTTCAACGGCGCCCTTCGCGGCTTGAGCATGGCCCTCGCCCATCTCTTCCCGACCGTACCGTGCCTGCTCAAACACGTTGTCGAGCGCGACCAGCGCTTCTTCGCTGACGCCCGGCAAGGCTTGACGGATGGCCGCCTCGTACTCACGAACGGTCTCGAAGTCACGGCGCAGGAACTCACGCTTCTGCAGCACGCCACAGAGGTCGGTGTAGCACTGGAAGATGGCTTCGCGGACGCTGTCGCCGGCGGCGAGCAGTTCCGCGGTGTAGGCGAAGACCTCGGCCGCCTCGGCCGCAATCGAGGCCTGTTGCCGACGGCGCAGGACCACAGCGGTCGCCGCGAGCGCCAAGAGCAGCAGGGCGCCGACGCTCACGAGGGTTTTGGCCCGCGTGGACGCCTCATCGATGTAGGTGTACTCGGGCGTGAAACCGCTCGCGGCCTCGGTGCGGAAGCGATCAAGGGAAGCCTCGGTCAGGCGCTCCGTTCCACCGTCCACGATGACGAGCATCGTGAGTTGGCCGAACACGTCCGTGTCGCCGTAGGCCGGGTCATGCCGGAATTCGTAGTCCGCCTTGCCCGTGCTGTCGGTGGCCACCACGAGGCGCAGCAGCGCGCTCGTGCTTCCGTCCTGCAGCAGCTTCGTGCCGTTCGCGTCCTCGAGGTAGAGGGAGAAGGCCACGTCGCTGATGCCGGCGCCCGTGTCGTCGGCGGTGACCGAAATCGTACCACGGTAGACGTCCTGTTCGCCTTCAACGATGCCGTCTTGCGAGACAACGATGGTCGCGTCCACCTGAACACGAGCGAAGGTCACCGCCGTACCCGCGTTGATGTGGTGCGTGACGTTGCGCGCCGAACTCACGTGGAAGGCCTGGACGCCCAGCGGGTTCCACGAGGGCACGGTGAGGGTCATCGACCAGTTGCCGTCGTTCCACAGGACCGAGTCCACCGTGTAACAGACGCCACCAGAACCGGCCTGATCGCAGGCGCTGACGTTGCCGAGCCGGAGATCGAGGTCCTCGAAGACCGCCCCCTCACCGCCGATTTCGCTCACGCTGCCGGTCAGGGTCAGCGTGCGCAGCGGGTCGGAGCGAACGGCGGTGCGGTCGGTGACGGCGTCGATGGTGATCCGCACCTCAGACCAGACCACGCCGGTCGTCGAGGCGCTGGCCGCGCGATGGGCCAGTTCACCTTCGAAGCGCACCTCAAGGTCGTGCTCGCCTCGGGCCATGTCCATGCCGACCGGAACGGTCGCCACCCACGAGCCGTCGGGGAGGGTGATGGCCGTGGCCACGACCTGCCCGTCGAGCAGGACCTCGAGCGTACGGCCACCGAGGCCGGCCTGTGCCGCATCGTCCACGTCGTAGAGCCGACCGGACAAGCGCCACAGGTCGCCGCGGGTGGCCTCAGCGCCGGCATCGAAACCGATGGTGACGGCGCTGCGGTGGGAGAGGTAGAAGGTCGCGTTGCCTTCACCGGAGCGGTACCATCCCTGAGCATCGACCGTGGCGATCATCGTCTGGTCGCCGAACGCGAAGATGTCGGGAACAATCCACGTGGTGCTGAAGTCGCCGTTCTCGTCCGTGACCAGGCCGGCGATCTCCACGCCGTCCACGCTGAGGACGAGCACGTGACCCGGAAGGCCGGTCAGGGTGTTGTCCTGAACGAAGCCGGTGATCTGCACTGCATCGCCGACAGCGACAATGTCGGGGAGCGTCACGTTCACGAGGATCTGAGCGTAGACGTTCCACGAACCGGTCGCGTTGCTCGGGAGGTAGAGGGACGTGCCCGTGAAGCGGACCTCAAGGCCCGTCGGGCCAAGCGGCTGGGTTGATGGAACGAAGTGCACAGCGGTGAAGGTGCCGTTGGCGTCGGTGGTCACGTCCGTGATGTAGACGCCATCGAACCAGACCTCAAGGGAGAGGCCGGGCAGCGGGTCGTCCACCTGCGAAAGCAGGCGGCCGGTCACGGTCATCGTTGCTTCACGGTCCACGTCACCGCTGCCGCGCGTCAGGACGACCTTGGTCGGCATGCTGACGTTGAAGTCGACCTCTGTCTGGCTGGGCAGGTAATAGTCGGGGTTGGCGGGGTCACCCACACCAATCGGATCCACCCAGTCGCGGCCGCCCTTGAACTGCACCGCGATGACGTGCGCACCCGGGTCCGTGTCCTGCGGCAGGGTCCATCCAAGGGTGAAAGCACCCGTGGTGGCGTTCGTTTCCACGCTGGAGACGGGGATACCGTCCACGAGCAGGTGCACGATGCCCAAGGTCGGAACCCCGTTCTCGAGGAGGGGGAGGCCGAAGTCGTCGAGCAAGGTGCCACGCACGACGAAGGCGTCCCCAGCCACGAGCGTTTCAGGCGCCTCGGTGATGGCGATCTCGGTCGCACCAAGGACGACGAACCGCGTCACGGCATCGTCGCCGACGAGGCCCGTGGTCCCGGCCAGGCCGGCGTAACTCGCGTTGAGGCCGACCTCACCAACGCTCAGGTTGGCGGGGACGGTCATCTCTGCCTCGGCCAATCCTTCGGCGTCCGTGGTCAGGGTCAACGACACCGGCGGGTTGAGGAGGCTTCCGTCGAGCGGTGCGAGGGTGACGATGACCTCCGCACCGACGACAGGGGCGCCGGTGTTGTCGTTGAGGCGAACGCGCACGGTGAGGTTCTCACCACGCTCGGTGCGGTCGTTGAGCGAAGGGGCTCCGAGCCCGTCAAGGGTCGGCTTCAGGAAGAGCAGCGTCGTCGTTCCGCGGCTGTCAAACTGCCCGCTGTCGTTGGAGCCGACGTACCAGTTGACGCCCGGCACGTACGTGGCGCTCAGCGTGTGGTTGCCGCGCTCGAAGGCCTGAGCCAAGGTGATGCTCGCGTTCCACGTCCCGTCAGCGCCGATGGCGCCTCCGGTCACGGTGAAGCCGGTGGGCACACCGTCGATGGCGAAGAGCACGTTGGCGGGCAGGAGGCTCCCGTCACGGTTCTGCAGGCCAGAGCCGTTGTCGCTGACCACCGAACCCGTGACGGTGAACGCTTCGCCTGCGGCTGGGTTCGTCGCGATGGGGTCAACGACGAGCACCGTCAGGGAACGGACCGTGATGGTGGTCAGGTTGCCTTGGGTGCCAACAAGGTCGAAACTGCCGTTGTAATGGAACTGCACCGTGATGATGCCGAGCGGATGGTCGGGGCCAAAGAGGTGGGAGGCGTTGGCGTAGCCTTCCCCGTCGGTGACGACCGTTTGCGACCACGTCTCGTGCACCTTGATGGCGACGTCGCGGGCCCCGAGTGGGGTGAACATGTCGCTGGATTCCACAAGCCGAGCCGTCAGGTCAACGCTGTTGCCACGGTTGACGATGATCGCGTTCCGAGGCTGCATCTCTTCGAAGCGTGTGGTGCCCATCACGAGGATGTCTGCGGTCGAGTTGTCCGTGAGGTAGAAGGGGGAACTGTCGGGGATGACCTCGACCACCAGCGTGCGGTTGCCACGGGTGGTGCCGTCGTTCAGCACGTCGCTGCGGAGGGTCAGGGAGAAACTGCCGTTCGCTGCGGTCTGAGCGCCGGTGATGAGCAACTCGTCCGGCACGTCCTCCCAGTACGCGTCCAACTTGACGCGACCGTTGAGGGCCCGGGTGGTGTTGTCGGCGTCGAGCACGCGACCCATCACGGTGAAGGGGCTGTCGGCAACAACGGTGCTCGGCACCGAATCAAGGACGACGATGGAGAGCGTTTGCACCGTGACGTTGACCACGCTGGCGTTGCCAAGGTGCCGCCGGTTGCCGAGTTGCAGCGCCGCGGTGATGTCGTCGGCGACAACGACGGTCACGTCGTACCATCCAGGACCGAGTCCGCTCACGGTCCACTGCACGGTGGCGTTGCCGTCCGCAAGGGTTTGGCTGGAACCGAGCGAGGTGTTCGCACCGCCGTAATCGAGGACCCACTCCACCGTCGAGCCGGCGAGGTCCGAGCCGTCCGCGACGTCGGTGATGTGGGCGCGGAGGTCGACGGTGTCGTTGATCAGCGCGACGATCTCAGGTTGCTGAGGCATCACCACGACCTCCGACTCAATCCCCCAGTTGGTGCGGATGCCGCTCGGTGGTCCTGTCGGCCCGGCAGGGTCGACAAACTCGTAGTAGACCCCGCCCGCCGGCGCCATGGCGCCGAAGTCGGCGAGGAGTTCGATCTCGTACACGCCGCCCGCGAAAACGGTCGGCGCCGTGATGTTGAGCGAGAAATCACCGGTGGTCGTGTTGAGCATGCCCACGGCGAGGTCAACGGGGCCGTTCGTGGTCAGCAGCAACACGGTCAGGGCCGAGGCGTTGTCCACGACCCGCGTACCGTGCACGGCATCGGAGATGTTCCCGTAGACCACAGTGCCGTTGCCGAGGTGCACCCATTCGTCGAGCAAGGTGAGGTTCCAGGAAATTTCCGCCTTGACCCGCATCGTGGAATTCCACGTGGACGGCACGTAGTCCTCCGAGCCTTGGAAGTCGATGGCGAAGGGATAGTCGCCGGCGAAGAGGTTGGGATCGAGGTTCCAACTCGGGGTGAGTTGGTTCGAAGCGGGGTCGACGAGGCTGGCCACCACGCTGCCGTTGAAGACCACGTCGAACGTGCCGCCCATGGTCAGACCAACCGTTGCACCACGGTGGTCCTGCGCCTCGATGAGGACGTTCGTCGCCTCGCCACGGAGTTGCGATTCCGACATCATCGTGAAGTTGTAGATGCCACGCAAACGGTATGGCGCACCGGCCGTGAAGTTCTCGATGTCGGTGGTGGGCAGCGTTGAGGGGACGAAGCGCAGGCGAGGCTCGACACCGCCCGCCGCGAGCGGCACCAGCATGGGGTCAAGCGTGTGCTGAACCGCAAACGAGCCGTTCACGGTGACGTTGAACACCTCGACCCAGCCGTTTCCGGTGTCGAGTTCGCGCAAGGCGAAGATGAGGGACCCGTTCATCGCGGTTGGCGTGGCGCCAAAGGACTGCACGGTGCCGTTGATCCAGACGTCGTCACCCAGGTCGAGGACGCTGGAGTTCAGGCCAGGGCCTTCCAGGGTCGCGGTCAGGTTTGGTGCGTCCCGCACATCGAGCACGAGGTTGGTCGACGTGGGTCGAAGGTGCGGCCCGCTCGGCGTGATGGGCAGCGAGGTGTCCGTCCAGCCGGAAAAACCGAGGGTGGCGCTGATGTTGGTCTTCGCTTCCAGTTCATCCAGCGTCAGGTCGAAGGACCACGAACCGTCTGGGTTGACGGGCGTGGTGAGGTTCACCGAACCGTCCACCGAGGAGGTGAAGGCCAACCAGACCTCAAGCCCGCTCAGGTCCTCGAAGATCGTCGTGGGCATTTGCTCGGGCTCGAGCGCTCCTGAGATTTCCGTCGTGGCTCCCGCACCAACGATTGGCGCGTTGAGCGGCGTTGGCGCGAGGTGCGACAGGATGGAGTCGTCGGTCACGTTGACCGTGGCGTCCATCGTGATGCCACCGTTGGCCACGTAGCCCTGCTGTGCGTGCTGGATCACCACCGCCCCAAATCCGGGAGGAACCGCCATGGAGGGGCTCCCGTTCATCACGAAATTCCCGTTCTGGTCCGTGATGCTGCTCGCGATCTGCCGGTCGGGGCTGGCCGCGATGCCGGGCACGTCGCCGGCCTCGGCGAAGGGGACGAGGTAGGCGATGACCGGTTGGTCGGGGATGGGGGTGCTGTTTTCGAGGTACCGAACCTGACCGGTCAGGTTGAACCAGGTGCTCCCGTCACGGTCCCAGGTCAGGGGCGTAAGGGATTGGTTGACGATTTCCAGTTCCTCGGGGTCAGGACAGGCGTCGAAGGGGATCCACCCCAAGTCGGTGTTGCCGTTCGCAGCGTCCTGCTGCAGGTGCACTTCGGCCCACACCGTGCGCTGGTTGCTGGTGATGGCGTAGCCGTTGCCGGTCCACGACCCGCCAAGGTATCCACTGACCATCCGCGTGGGCAGACCGGCCAAGCGGGACATCGTCACGAAGGTCGTCGTGAACTCCTCGCAGGTCCCCTCACGGGCCACCTCGAGCATGTGGACCGCGACATCCTGATCGCCAGGTACGCCAGATCCGTTGTAGTTGCGCTTGAACTCCGTCGATGCGTTGCCCTCGAGGAGGAAGGTGGCGATGGCGTCGGCGATGCTCCAGGCGTCCGTCGCACCGCTGTCGCTCACCACGCCGTTGGTGATGTTCATCACGACGGACCATGGGTGGGAGGCGTTTTCCATCCGGGGGTCCACCGCCAAGGCGTAGACGTCGCTCTGGTTGGCGATGGTCGTGGAAGCGAGGGTGACCCAGTCGAACCAGTACTCCGGTTGCAGGGCGATGAGGGTCTCGAGCACGCCCGCGGTCACGGCCACGTTGAACGTGTCGTTCGTCCGGCTGAGTTCCGCGCTGGCGTCCGTCCAGAAGGAATGGTTCACCGTCGATGCGGGCAGCGGTACCGCGGCACCGTCAACGAGGCCGAGGTTGTACACCATGTTCCACGTCACCGTGTCGTTCGCGAACGAAGCGTCGGCCATACCGGAGAAATTCTCGATGTTGGCGAACAATTCGTTCGCGGGATGCACGGCGGCGAGGTGAGCGTACGTGGTTCCCGTTGGGAAGTCCTTCGTCACCTCGCGCCAGCGGTGCACCTGATCGAGGTCCACCGTACCGCTGGTGTTGTTGGCCCAGAAAATGACCTGGGACTGAGGGAAGTCGTCGCTCGGGTCGAAGGGGTTCGTCGGTGAACCCACGCAGCCAAGGGCCCAGAAGTTGGGAGGGCATTCGACGCCGTCGCTCACACCACCGCCATCGGTGTCGGGGTTCCGCCAGTCCGTTCCGGTGATGTTCTCCACGGCGTCGGGGATGCCGTCGCCGTCGAAATCGTCGGGAAGCAGGTCGTCGCTCGGGTCGTTCTCGGGGTTGGTCCCGTCGAAGTATTCCTGCAGGTCGCCGACGCCGCCGGAGTCGGTGTCGTACACGTCCCACGACGTGACCCACACGTCGGAGGAGCCGTTCATGACGCCGATGGAATCCAGCGTGCAACCGGTGGAGTTCTCGAAGTAATTGTTCAGCCCGTCGCCGTCCGGGTCGAGGAGGTTGCGGCAGGGGTCGAGCGGGTCCGTGCCGTCCACCCGGACCTCGCCGTAGTCGTCGACCCCGTCCCCGTCGGTGTCCGCCAGCGAGGGGTTGGAGAACCATCCGTACACGCCGAGCAGTTCCTCCCAGTCCGCGAGGCCGTCGCGGTCGCTGTCGGTGTAATCGTCGTCGCAGTAGGTCCGGGTCGTGCCGATCGTGCCGTCGACGGTCGCCGAGGTGTGGCAGTAGGAACCGTTGCGGTTCAGCACGTCCGTCACGCCGCCGGGGGGAGCAAGGCTGACGCCCTGCAGGACATCGTTGACCACCGCCGCATAGGCGAAGGAAACCAAGGTCCCCGAACTGTTGTAGAATCCGGTTCCACCGTTGGGGTTGAAGCCGCTTCCGTTCGTCACGGTGAGGCGGGAGCTTCCGGCCGCCCAGCCGACGATGGTGGTGACGTAATCCACCATGGAATCGCACGGGTCGGTGCCGTGCGAGATGTTGCGCTCGTCGCCGTCCCCGATGCCGCCAAAGTCGGTGTCGTAGACGTCCCACATCGTGCACGAGAGGTTCTCCTCCCAGTTCTGGATGCCGTCGTTGTCCTGGTCGCCCGCGTCCTCGCGGCGCGTGGGGTCGGTCTCGCCGACGTCCACGAGGCCGTTGCCGTTGGCGTCCTCGTCGCCGTCGTCGAAGGCGTCGTCATCGGTGTTGTTGTCGCGGGGGTCGCTGGCTTGGGCAGGATCGCCATACTGCGCGTTGACTTCGACACCGTCCGACAGACCATCGCCGTCGGTGTCGGAGGCCGTCGGGTCGGTCAGGAGGGTGAAGGCTTCGTAGGAATCGTTGAGGCCGTCACCGTCGGTGTCCGCGGCTGTCGGGCTGGTCGAGGTGATGCCGTCCACTTCGGCCGTCAGCGAAGCGCAGCCGCCCGGGCCGATCCCGCTGACGGGGTCGCATGGCGTGATGGTCTCGGTGGCCTGACCGGGTTCTGGGCGGAAGCAAGGGGAGGCGCCGCAGTTCGTCGTCCATGACGGGTTGATGTATTCGTAGATGTTCGCGAGCCCATCACCGTCTGGGTCTCCCCAAGCGCCGTCGTTGTTCGAGGCCGAGGTTGCATTGAGGCCGTAGGACACTTCCCACCCGTCGGGCATGCCGTCGCCGTCCGTGTCGTAGCCACGGCGGTCCTCGTCGGCGACGCCATCGCCGTCGTCGTCGTTCGACGTGCAGTCCGCGTCGCCATCGTTGTCGCTGTCCGCACCGTCCACAGCACCGTCCTTGTCGTTGTCAAATCCGTCCGTGCAGATGTTCCCGGCAGGGTCCTCGTCGCAAAGGATGACCGAACCCGTGCCGTCGCTGCCCGAAGCGCCACAGGCAGGCGGACTGAATTGCATCGCATGCTCCTCGGACCAGTCGTTGGTCGGCACGGTGCCGTTCCACCAGACCCCGTTGTCCAGCACGGAGGGGGTGCTGGTCGAATCCCAGTTGGTTGGCATCAGGTAGGTGTACTCCTGAAGGTTCGACATGCCGTCGCCGTCAGGGTCGCCCACCGCACCGTCCGCGAAGGAACTGGACAGCGGGTCGAGTCCGTGCATCCACTCCCATCCGTCCGGTAGGCCGTCGTTGTCGGAGTCGGGGTCGTTTGGCGAGGTGTTGATCAGGTACTCCAGCCCGTAGGTCAGGCCGTCGCCGTCCGCGTCGGTGGCGGCCATGGCATCAAAACTCACGAATTCGATGCCCGCAAAGGTGGAGGCGAGCATCAGAAGCACCAGCGAAAAGGCCCGGCGCTTCTGGCCAGCACCGGCGAGACCGCGGCGGACGGCGGGCGAGGTGCGGACTGACGTCTGAGACATCGGTCCTGAGGCGTTTCCGACGCCTCATAAGGGGAATGGTGCGCTGTTCCGACACGCCGTCAGCAGACCCTCTGGTTCAGAGGTCCTGAAGCTCGTCGAGCAACTCGAGGTCCTCGTCCTGCTCGACGACGACGGGCGCCGGCACATCGAGGGGCGGCGCCGCGGTTTCGCCTGCATCGGCGGACGCCAGGTCCTCGAGGTCCGCCTCGTGCTTTGACCCGAGCGCGAGGGTGTTGGTCGCGCCACGGCGGTAGGTGGCGTAGAGGACCACCGCCACAAGCATGCCAAGCAGCCCGACCGTGGCGGGCTCGGGGTTCCGCAATTCGTTGAGCAGGCACGACACCTCGCTGCACGACGTCGTGAACTGGAAGGTCGTGCGTTGCACGAAGTCTGGGCCGTAGGGGACTTCTTCGTCGTACGGCTCAACGATGATCCTCACGTCGACCTGATCGTTGTTCTTGACCGTCTTTGGCGCCGTCAGTTCGACGCTGAACCCCTCATAGGAATACGCGGGGACGGTGAGGAGCAGCGTGCTGCCGCCCTGCTGGAAGGAGGAGACGCTGACGGCCCCGTTGTCCCATCCGTCAGGCTCGTCCAGCGAAATCAAGACCGTAAGGGGCACGTTGTTGCCGTTCGTGATGCGGAACTCGACGGACTTCGACTGCTCTGCGCCGAAGGGCGTCATCGCGCTGACCTGCGTGATCTCTAGCCGTCCAGCGACCACGTCGTCCTTCACGACGATGTTCACGGGGAGGTCAAAGTACCGCGCTTCATCGCTGTCCACGCCGTCTTCGATGATGCCGACGTAGATGGTGTGGTTCCCTGCTTCGACCTGGTTGCGCAGGTCGACGTCGAGCACCAACGTGGCGTATTCGTCCGCCCCGAGGCGCACGACAGGCGCGTTGGCACCCGACTCATCGCTGATGGCGTAGTCCCACGACCCGTACTGCCCGTCGGCCTCGAGGTTCCGAGCAAGCAGGTTCGGAGGGACGATGCGCCACGTCGTGTCCGTGGCTGAGTCACCGGCGTCGGTGATGCGGAAGGTGAAGCGAGCGCTGCCGCCCGGGCTGATTGGGCCCACGGTTCCGAGCACGCCAGCGTCGCTGTCGGAGATGATTTCCGCCAGCACCCCAAAGGTGCGGTGCACGGTGAACGCGACCTCGGTGCGCAGTTCGGTGTCGCTGTCGCTGATGACAAGCACCCGAACGAGGCCGATGTCTTCGGCTTCGCGCTCGTCGGGTGGATAGATGGCCATTCGTAGCGTCAACTGCTGATGTGACCCGATGCTCGGGGTCACCGCGTTGATGCCCTCTTCGATCAACGGTTGACCCGTGTCGTTGTCGTAAAAGCGGTACAACCACGATTCAGGGAGCTCCGTCACGCGCAGGCGGAACTGGTCCGCATCGAAGCCCGCGTTGAACACGTCGAGGTAGAAGGACGCGCCCTCCTGAGCCTCGGACATGTCGACGTAATGCGACAGGTCCTCATCGTAGAGGTCGGGTCGGTTGGAGTCGGCGATCTGCCGCTGATGCTCTTCGTCTTCAAAGACAGAAATCCGAGGCTCAGCGTACACGCCGACTTCTTCGAAGTCGAGCGTGATGTCCACCACGTCCACCTCCACCATCGTGCCGTCAAGATCGGCGTAGGCACGCGCCACCACCTCCAAGCGCGAGGGGGCGTTCGTGAGGTCGTCACCGACCTCGATGGACAGGATGGGGCGAGCGACGGAACCACCGCCGCTCAGCGAGTATCCGGCCGGACGGTCCCAGACGGGATCGGACCACGACGAAGGGAGGGAACGCTTGAGGTCGAGGATGACCTCCATGGCCGCCGACGAGGCACCCACGTGGGTGACGAGGAATTCGACCGTGCTCGTTTGACCGGGCGCGATGAGGACCACGGTCGGCTGGTTGTTGGGGACGCCGAGATGGATGCCGTGCTCCACGAACTCAAGCCCCTCGTGCTCGTACAGGACCGTGTGCCCCTGCACGTCGCGGATCTCAAGCGCGAGCGGATACACGCCCGGAGCAATCGACGAACCTCCGTCGTACGCCCATGTGAAGTTCCCGACCAAGCCTTCGTTGTCAAGGCGCAGGTCATCGTCGCCAAAGTTCTCATCGAACAGCACGCCGGCGCCGTTCGGCGTGCTCAGCACGAGGCTGACCGATTCGATGTCCGAGCGCCCGAAGGCATCGCGCACGTCCACGTCGAACTGAATTTCCCGGTCGTCAGCAAGGGCGTTTGGCGCCCATTGAAGGATTTCTGGGTCGTTCCACGAGGCACCGACCTCGTGCACGCGAACCGAGGAGGCTGCCAAGGCGTTCGCCATGACTTCCAGTCGGGAGGTGCTCGTCGTCGAGTCGAGGTCACCAAAGGCGACCTCAATGTCGCAGTCCGCGCCACCGATGGGGTTCCCGCCTTGACCTTCGCACGACGCCTGACCATCGATGAGCAACTTGAGTTGCTTCCCGTTGGCGATGGTGTACCCGTTTGAGGAAATCGAGAACATGATCTCTTGCGCTGCGAAGGTGCAAGAGCCTCCGAAGGTCGCGCTGCAGGGGTCGTCGAGGTCCACCGTTTCCGAATCGATCTGGCTGTCTCCTGCCTTCAGGGAGAAGGTCACGTCACCGGTCGAGCCCTGTGCGCCCCGGAAGCGCATGTACACGGTCAGTTGGATTTCGTCGTTGTTGGAACCCTCGCCGTAGATGGTGAGGTCGGAGATCAATTCCGACGAGCGGAACTCGATGCCACCGAGCACCGAGAGTTCCTCTTGACCGCCGTCCGGCTCCAGCGTCGAAATGTGTCCGTCGCCCCCCGCGCTGTTGTTTTCGGCATCGAGGTACAGACGGTAGTTCTCGAGGCCCGCCACGGCAGGAGCCGGCTCGACGGGGGCGTCGAGCACCTCAACCACGCCATGGGTGGGCAACGCGCTGAGGGGGGCCAGCGCCATCAGCCCAACAAGCAGAACGGCGCGGAGCATACCGGACGTGGAGCATGACCGCATCCAGAGCACCGTTTCACCCTGCCCCGTCGGGTGTTAAACGGTTTTGCATCCGACGTGCAAGGGACGCAGGTCTCATGCAACCGGGGCCGTTGACGGCGTGGCGTGCTGCAATGGACGCTCGTCCACGAGCAGGTGGAGCACCACCGAAAGAACGCCAACGCCAACGCCAATCCACCACACCGTCGTGTAGGAACCGAACACGTCGTACAACCGACCACCGAGCCAGACGCCAAGGAAGGAACCAATCTGATGGGAGAGAAAGACGACGCCGAAGAGCGTCCCCATGTTGCGCACGCCATGGATGTGCGCAATCAGGCCGCTGGTGAGGGGGACGGTCGCGAGCCAAAGGAACCCCATCACGAGCGAAAACACGAGCACGCTGGTGGGTGTGACCGGGACCGAGATGAACCAGGCTGCAACCAAGGTCCTCCCAGTGTAGATGCCAGCAAGCACGAACCGGCGTTGAAAGCGGTCGCCTGCCCAGCCTGCAGTCAAGGTCCCTGCAATGTTGGCGAGGCCAATGATGGACAACGACAGCGCCCCCAACGCAGCCGTGGTGGTGACGCCGATGGACGCGAGCCATCCCTCGGGGTCAATGGAGGCGCTCATCTCAGTGATGAGCGCTGGGTAGTGCGCCGTGATGAAGGCCAACTGGTAGCCGCAGGAGAAGAAGCCGACGAAGATGAGCAGGAAGTTGCGGTCGTGGAAGGCACGTCCGAGCACGTCCTGAAGCGACGCCTGCAGGTCGTCCTTGGACGCCAGTGCTGGGGCCTTCATCAGCGGGAGCAGCACAAGGACAGCCAGGATGGCCCCGGCAAAGACGAGGAAGACCGAGGACCATGCCATCTGCCTGAGCAAGGCTTCGGCCACCGGAGGGCCCACGACCTGACCGAGCGAACCGGAGGCCGTCGCGATGGCCAAGGCCATCGAGCGGTGTTCGTCGCGTGCAGCACGACCGACGACGGCGAGGATCACACCAAAGCCAGTGCCGGCGATGCCGAAGCCCACCAGCACCTCGTACACCTGATGCTCCAGTGGGGTGGTGGCGCCGGCGGACAACACCAAGCCAACTGCATACAGCACGGCCCCCATCACGATGGCTTTGCGGTCGCCAATGCGTTCTGCGATGGCGCCGAAGATGGGTTGCCCCACGCCCCATGCAAGGTTCTGCACCGCAATGGCGAGGCTGAAGTCAACGCGGGCCCACCCAAACTCCTCCGCGATGGGGATCTGAAAGACCCCAAAACTGGCGCGGATGGAAAACCCGACCAAAATCACGGCACAGCCCACGAGCAGCACGGGGTTGAGCAACCTCGCAGGGCGTTCTTCCACGCCAAGGCCACACCCACCCGGCTCATGAAGCAGAAGGGGCCAATGAACCCATCCTGAACAGCGAGCGAGGACAATGTTGCCGTCGGCCTCATATGGTGTCGCGTTCACGACACACCGCAGGGATGGCTGAGTGGTCAAAAGCGCCGGATTTAAACTCCGGTCCCCATGGGTTCGAGGGTTCGAGTCCCTCTCCCTGTACCACGTGCATCAGCGCAGCGACCAACCGCCGTCCACCGCGATGACCTGGCCCGTCACGAAGGTCGCGTCAAGCAGGTAGGCCACGGCCCTGGCCACCTCGTCGGGCGTGCCCCCTCGCCCCAGCGGCGTTCGACGGATGGCTTGGCTGAATCCTTCTTGCTCCCACTCCGCCGCGAGGATCGCCCCAGGAGCAACGGCGTTGGCACGCACCTCGGGTGCAAGGTCCAGCGCCCAACCAAGGGTGCGTTGACGCAGGGCCGCCTTTGAGGCGGTGTAATCGCCAAGTCCTTTCCACGCCTTGCCCCACGAGGTGTCCACCATCGAAACGATGGAGCCTTCGCCGTGAACGAGGGCCGGGGACAGCCCTTCGGTCAGCACCACCGGCGTTTCGAGGTGGAGACGCCACAACTGCTCCCGCGCAACCACCATGTCGGAGGGAGCGCCCTCACCGTGGTCGGGGAAGAAGACGGAGGCGTTGTGCACCAACCCTCCGAGCCCTGCTGCCTGAACCTCAGGCTGGGCGAGGACGCCCTCCACGAGGCCGCGAACGTCGTCGTCGACAAGGAGGTCCGCCACCAGCACTCGACCGACGTCGCGGCCATGGATGGACGAAAGTCGGTCGACCATCGTCGTGGCTTCGTCGAGCGAAGAGCGCACGTGCACGAGAACGAACCAGCCCGCGTCGGCCAAGGCGGTGACGATGGCCGCGCCGACCCTGCGCCCGCCTCCGGTCACGAGTGCGACACGCGAAGCCATGGGCCCAGGACAGGCGGCGCGCTCATCAACCCTCGTCAGTCCATCAGTCCCCACCGAACATCGACATGACGAACCATCCCAGAAGGAGGAGCAGGGCGAGGCCGACCACGACAGCAAGAATGCTGATGTTTCCGGACGTGCACCCCAATTGAAACGGAAGGCCCTTCGCCTTTGCTGCCCGTCCACTCAGCGAACGAAGCCTTTTGCTCCACAACCCGTGGGCAAAGCATGGCCACGGGTCGTCCGTTGACGATGGCCAGCGACACCCCTCGCCCGCGGCTCCCCGTTTGGTTCCGCACGACCCTGCCGAGCGGCGAGGCGATGGAGTCCTTCCGAGCCACGAAAGCAGCGGTGAAGGACAACGCGCTGCACACCGTGTGTGAAGAAGCGCGATGCCCCAACGTCCACGACTGCTGGTCAAGCGGTGATGCGACCTTTATGATCGCAGGCCAGGAATGCACCCGAGGCTGCCGTTTCTGTGCGGTAGGGACCATCAAACGCGCCCCGCCGCTGGACCCCAACGAGCCGCACCACCTCGCCGAGGCCGTGGCCTCGATGCCGCTTCGTCACGCGGTCATCACCGTCGTGAATCGAGACGACCTGGAGGACAGCGGTGCTGCCCACTATCGAGCGTGCCTCGACGCCGTCGCCGAGCGCAGCCCAGAGGTCACGTTGGAACTGCTGTGCTCGGACCTTGCTGGCGACCACGAAGCCCTTGCGTCGCTGCTGGACGGTGCGCCACTGAGCGTCTTCGCCCACAACGTGGAATGCGTCCCGAGGCTCGACCGCACGGTACGGGATCACCGTGCCTCCTTCGAGCAATCCCTTGCCATCCTTCGAGAAGCACGGCGGCTGCGCCCCGACCTGCTGATCAAGACCTCCATCATGGTCGGCTTGGGTGAGCGCGACGAAGAGATCGCCGAAGCCATGGCCTTGGTGCGCGACGCAGGCGTGGACCTGATCACGCTTGGCCAGTACCTCGCCCCCTCCGAAAAGCACCTCCCTGTGGACCGCTATCCCGAGCCTGACGCCTTCGAACGTTGGGCAGACAACGCCATCGAACTCGGCTTCCTCGGGGTTGCCAGCGGACCCTTGGTCCGCTCCTCCTTCAAGGCGGGGCTGCTGCTCCGCGCGTGCACCGATGATGCGTGGGATGGCGCCATGCCGGGGGCCACGGTCCGGGTTCAACGCGGGGCAGCGGCGGACCGACACGCCCATAGGTCGACCTCCGGTGGTGATGCCTGATGCCTGACCGCCTGACCGCGACCGAGGCTCCCTACACCATCGGGATGCCCCCGTTTCGCCCCGGCGACAGCCCCGATTTCGGTGGTGCCTTCATCGAACAGCCGGGCGACCTCACCCGCCCCTCCGTCGATTGCGACGCACAGGACACCGCCGAGCACGCCCGTGGACTCATCCGTGTCCTGGGCGACGACCACGTGGCGTCCGGCCCGTGGGAGCCGGACATCCCCGAAGAGGAACTCCTGCTTGGGCTCGAGCACATGGTCCGGTTGCGCACCTTCGACGACCGCATGATGAAGATGCAGCGAACCGGGCTGCTGTCCTTCTACATGCGCTCCTTCGGTGAGGAAGCCATTGCCGTCGCCCAAACCATGGCCCTCGAGGAGCAAGATTGGCTCTTCCCGTCCTACCGTCAACCCGGGGCGCAGTTCGTGCGTGGCCGCGACATGGTGAGCATGATCTGCCACTGCATCGGGAACCTCGAAGACAACGTCCGTGGACGCCAGATGCCCGTCCACTACACCTGGCGTGAAGGGCGCTTCATCTCCATCTCCTCCCCGGTGGGGACGCAGTTCCCTCAGGCCGTCGGCGTCGCCATGGCCAGCGCGTACCGTGGCCTCGACGAGGCCTGCATCACGTGGCTTGGTGACGGGACCTCCGCGCAGGGCGATTTCCATTACGCGGTGAACTTCGCGTCCACCTTCAAGCCCCCCGTCATCCTCAACGTGGTCAACAACCAGTGGGCCATCTCAACCCACGCGAACCTCGCGACCGGCGGCCGAACCTTCGCCGAGCGAGGGCTCGCCTACGACCTCCCATCGTTCCGCGTGGACGGCAACGACTTCCTGGCGCTGTACGCGGTGACGAAGTGGGCCCGCCAGCGCGCCTCGTCAGGACTCGGACCGACCTTCATCGAGGTCTACACCTACCGTGCTGGCGCCCATTCCTCGTCCGACGACCCCAGCGCCTACCGTCCGCAAGACGAGCACACGTGCTGGCCCGGAGGCGACCCAATCGACCGGCTCAAGCAGCACCTCATCGGCCGGGGACTGTGGGACGAAGACCAACACAGTGACCTCATCGAGCGCCTTGACGCCGAGGTCATGGCCGCCTACAAGGAGGCGTGCACCCACGGCGACCTTGCCAACGGGCCGTACCCGCCGGCCTCCACGATCTTCACAGAAGTCTACGAAAAGGTCCCCTGGCATGTCCAAGAGCAGCGAGAGGAACTCGGGAAGTGAGGTGAGGTCATGGCGAAAATGAACATGATCGCAGCGCTCAACTCGGCCATTGACCTGCAGATGCAGCGCGACGAGAACGTGGTTGTCTTCGGCGAGGACGTCGGATACTTCGGTGGCGTCTTCCGCGTCACGGCTGGCCTGCAAGAGAAGCACGGGGCGCACCGCGTCTTCGATGCCCCGCTCGCCGAGGGCGGCATTGCCGCAGTGGCCTTCGGCATGGGATTGAACGGACTGCGCCCCGTGATGGAAATTCAGTTCGCAGACTACATCTTCCCCGCCTACGACCAGATCGTCAACGAGATGGCCAAACTTCGCCACCGCTCCGGGGGCGAATTCTGGACGCCGGTCACCATCCGAACCCCTGCCGGTGGTGGCATCAAGGGAGGACACCACCATTCCCAATCCCCAGAGGCCCAATTCACCCACACACCCGGCCTCAAGGTCGTGTACTGCTCGACGCCGTACAACGCCAAAGGGCTCCTCGCCTCGGCCATCGAATGCAACGACCCTGTGGTGTTCTTCGAACCCAAGCGCTGCTACCGCGGACCCTTCTACGGCGACCCCCACAACGTCCCAACGTGGAACAACCACCCCGACGGCGAGGTGCCAGAGGAGCACTACACCATCCCCCTTGAGCAAGCCCGCGTCGTCAAGGAAGGGGCGGCCTGCACCGTGATCGCATGGGGTGCCATGGTCCACGTGGCCGAAGAAGGGATTCGACAAAGCGGCGTGGATGCCGAACTCATCGACCTGCAGACCCTTGTCCCATGGGACCGCGACACCGTGGTGGAGTCCGTTCGCAAGACCGGTCGCTGCGTGATTGTGCATGAAGCACCGAAAACGAGCGGATTCGGCGCAGAGATGTCCGCGTCGATTCAGGAGCGCTGCTTTTGGCACCTCGAGGCCCCTATCCAGCGGGTCACGGGGTGGGACACGCCTTTCCCGCACACCACGGAGTGGGATTACCTTCCAAGCCCCGGCCGCATCGCCGAGGCCATCAGCCGCACACAGGAGGCCTGAGTCATGGGGATCTACGCGTTCAAGCTGCCCGACATCGGAGAAGGCGTCGTGGAGGGCGAAGTTGTCGAATGGATGGTGGCCGTGGGCGACGTGGTCAAGGAAGACCAGCCGATTCTTTCCGTCATGACGGACAAAGCGACCGTCGAGATCCCTTCCCCCGTCAACGGCACGGTGCTCCAGCGCGTCGGCGAGGTCGGCGACATCCTTCCAGTCGGCGGCATCTGCATCGAGTTCGAAGTGGAGGGCGACGGCAACGCGAGCGCGCTGGCGGAGCACTCCACAGCCGGCGCGCCCACCGAAGAAGCCTCCACACCAGAACCCACAGCGGAGCCCGCTCCAGAAGCCGCACCTGCCCCCGTGGTCGAAGCGGCCCCTTCGGCACCCACCCAAGGCCAGGCCGCGCCTGGGCTTCGCCCCCTCGCCAGTCCGGCCGTGCGCCAACGTGCACGTGAATCGGGCGTGGACCTTGCACACGTTGCGGGCAGTGGACCTGCAGGGCGCATCACCCACGCGGACCTTGACGCGCACCTTGCCGGTGGCGGTACCGCGCCGGTCAGCCGGGTTGGAATGAAGCGCACCGGGACGGAGGAGATCAAGGTCGCCGGCCTTCGCAAGCGCATCGCTGAGGGCATGACGGCCTCGTACACCACGATCCCGCACTTCTCCTACTTCGAGGAGGTCGACGTGACCTCCCTCGAAGCCCTTCGGCAACACCTCAACGCCACGCGGGCCGAGGGGCAGCCGAAGTTGACCTTCCTGCCCTTCATCATGCTCGGGCTCTCCAAGGCGCTCGGGGAGCACCCGGTCTGCAACGCCCACTACCACGACGACCGCATGACCGTGGTCCGCCACCATGGCGTCCACCTTGGCATCGCGACCCAAACCGAACGTGGCCTCTACGTCCCCGTGGTCAAGCACGTCGAAGCCCTCGACGTGTGGGGCGCCGCCAGCGCCATGGCTGAAGTCGTCGGAGCGACACGCAACGGAAGCGCGACGAGCGAGCAACTCTCAGGGTCCACGTTCACCATCACCAGCCTCGGAGCGATGGGCGGACTTGGCGCCACCCCGATCATCAACAAGCCCGAGGTCGGCATCCTCGGTGTCCACAAGGCCGTCGAGCGACCGATGGTCATGGACGGACGCATCGAAATCCGCCGCATGATGAACCTCTCCTCCTCCTTCGACCACCGCGTGGTCGACGGGTGGGACGGCGCCATGCTGGTGCAGCGCCTGAAGGCGCTGCTCGAGCACCCGGCGACCCTGTTCATGTGAGGTGCCCGGTATGAAGCAGCGTTCCTGTGACGTCCTTGTCGTTGGTGCCGGGCCAGGCGGCTATGTCGCCGCCATCCGAGCGGGTCAACTCGGACTCGACACGGTCATCGTCGAAGGGGAACGCGCGGGTGGGACCTGCCTGATCCGCGGCTGCATCCCATCGAAGGCGATGATCCACGTTGCGCAAACCGTCCAGAAGTTGGCCAAGTACGCCGAAGACGGCGGCCATCAAGGCATCTCGCTGAGCGCCCCAGCCACCGTCGACATGGGCGGGGTTGTGGCGTGGAAGGACGGCATCGTGGACCGCTTGAACAAGGGGGTTGAGACGCTCCTCGGGAAGGCTGGCGTCGAACTGGTGCACGGCTGGGCCGAATTCATGGACGCCAAGACCGTTCGCGTCGGCGACGGGGACGAAGCGGTCACCATCAACGCCGAACATGTCATCCTCGCCACGGGGAGCGTCCCCATCGAACTCCCGTTCATGCCCTTCAGCGAGCACGTCATCTCGTCCCGTGGAGCCCTTGACCTGCAGGAGATTCCGAAGCACCTCGTCGTTGTGGGAGGCGGCTACATTGGGCTTGAACTCGGCATCACCTACCGCATGCTTGGGAGTGAGGTCACGGTCGTGGAAGCGATGGACACCGTGCTGCCCATCTTCGATGCGGAACTGCGCAGGCCCCTCGAACTCGCCCTGAAGAAAATGAAAATCAAGGTCATCACCGGCGTCTTCGCCAAGGGCGTCGAAGAAGACGCCGACGGCGTCACCTTGCTCTATAGCCCGAAGGACGCCGAGGAGGGGGCCAGCCCGGAGCGCCTCGCTGCGGACAAGGTCCTCGTGACGGTGGGCCGCAAGCCCAACAGCGCCGCGCTCGAACCCACCGGTGTCGCGCTCGACGAGCGCGGCTTCGCCAAGGTGGACGACCAATGCCGCACCAACATGCGTGGCGTCTTCGCCATCGGGGACGTTGCGAACCTTGGCGAGATGCTCGCCCACACCGCCTCCTTCCAGGGCGAGATGGTGGCGGAGATCATCGCCGGCAAAGACCGCGCCTATGCGCCCGTGGGCGTCCCCGCCATCGTCTTCACCGACCCCGAAGTGGTCAGCGTTGGCCTCTCACCGACCGAGGCAGAAGCAGCCGGCCATCCCGTCATCACCGGAAAGTTCCCACTGGCTGCGAACGGCCGCTCCCTCACCATGGAAGCCGAGAAGACCGCGGGCTTCGTCCGTATCGTGGCCCGTGAGGACGACCACCGCGTCCTGGGGGTTCAGGCCGTCGGGACCCACGTTGCGGAACTCGTCGGCGAATGGACCCTCGCCCTCGAAATGGGCGCGGTCCTCGAGGACATCGCCGGCACCATCCATGCGCACCCCACCATGACGGAGATGACCCACGAGGCGGTCCTCGCCTCGCTTGGGCACGCCATCCACATCACGAACTGAGCAACGGCCGCTTCCTGCGCTCATACAACCCTACGAAAAGCGGCCGACCCTTTTCGCACCGTGACCGCGGCTCGATGGCTGTTCGCTCCTTTGGTTGACGTTGAAGGCACACGCACGCCGAGCAGGGCGGCGCGCCTGTGGTTGTGGATGGTGCTCGTCCCGGTCTATGCCTGGGCAAGGCAGGTGAGCGACAGCACCGTGATCCTCTCACTTGCCATCACTGGCCTTGTGGCAAGCCTCCTCCTCCCTGCGGGATGGTGGCTGCTGTCCTTGGTGGCAGGTCGGTTTGAAGGGCTTCCGACCTGATCACACCGACGTTATCCACGTGGTGGTCGGCTTGTGCCAGTCGCGCAGTTGGTCGGTTTCCAGCCTGAGACGCAGCGATTCACCCTCTTCAAGGTCGATATCCTCGATGGTGAACGGGATCAGCAGTTCGTTCTCGCGGAACGTCGCGTCAAACACCTCGTCCCGGGCCACGACATCACCTTCCTTCACGCGCTCCACAAGCACCCGCACGTGGCACTCCTGCAACGGGTTGCGGAGGCTGCACGATTCGCTGCTGCCTTCATGTTCGACACGAACTTCCACGTCGATGAACGCTGCCTCGGGCGTCGCCTGAAGGTCGACCAGCGTTGATTTTGCCGTTGGAGCGCACGTGCACTCCATGTTGTCGGACACGACGTCGCCCTGCAGTTCAACCCGAACCTCGACCGAAACCACACGACCGGGGTCCTCAGCGTCGACGACGGTGACCGTGTGTCGACCGGCCGCTTCAAACGCATGTTGAACCACCCCTCCGACGGCGGTTGCGCCATCGCCGAAGTCCCACGTCAGCAGGCCGGACACCTCACCTTCGGTGCTGAAGGTGAAGGTGTGCATGGTCCACGAGACCTCCTGTCGCTCGTCGTTGTCTCCGTCGTCGACCTCGACCATGACGTACGAGTTCACACCCACGTCGTCGGACACGAGGATCTTCAGCGGCGATGGTGGCGACAGCCCTTCGCTCACCAACGACGTGAGGCCCGCTCCGAGAGCAGCGCCGGCAAGGAGGGTGACAACGAGCACCAACGCCGCAGGACGGCCGAGCAACGCTGCTTGCATGCCCGCATGTGGGTACGGGTGTTCATGAAGCGTTGTTCACGCCACGGGCGGAACCGTGGGCCTGGAGCGCATCAGCTGCCGCACATCAGGCAGTCGTCGGGACTGTCGAGGCTGCACGCGATGGCGTCCATGCTGTCGGCTTCCTCGGCACGCTCCTGCAAGCCGCCGACCGTTTGGTCCTCGGCCGACTTCTGCTCCACGGTGAACTGGATGGCGTCCGCCGCAGCCTTGGTGCGCAGGTAGTACATCCCCGTCTTGAGGCCGAGGCGCCATCCTGCAAAGTGCATTGACGTCACTTTCGCTGGGTTGGCATCGACCATGTGGATGTTGAGCGACTGGCTTTGGTCGATGTACGCACCGCGGTCCGCGGCGAGTTCGAGCACGCGCTTTTGCTTGATCTCCCAGGTGGTCTTGTACTTCTCACGGAGGTGCTCAGGAATGGACATGATGTTCTGGACCGAGCCCTTGTGACGCAGGATCTCGTCCTTCATCTCGATGCTCCACATGTTGAGCGCGATGAGGTCACGCACGAGGTGCTTGTTGAGCACAACGAATTCCCCTGACAAGGTGCGGCGCACGTAGAGGTTCGAGGTGAAGGGCTCGAAGCACTCGTTGTTGCCGAGGATTTGGCTGGTGGAGGCGGTCGGCATCGGGGCGACCATCAGCGAGTTGCGCATGCCGTGCTGCACGATGTCGGCCTTGAGTTGCTCCCAATCCCAGCGACCGCTGTGCTCGTTCATGCCCCAGAGGTCGAACTGGAGGTCGCCCTTGCTCGCCGGCGAGCCGACGAAGGAGGAATAGGGGCCCTCACGCTTGGCAGCGTCCATCGACGCGCAGCACGCCGCGTAGTAGATCGTCTCGAAAATCTCCTTGTTCAACGCCCGCGCAGCATCGCTCTCGAAGGTCAGATCAAGCATCGCAAAGGTGTCGGCGAGGCCTTGCACACCCAGACCAATCGGCCGGTGCCGCATGTTCGAGTTTCGAGCCTCTTCCACGGGGTAGTAGTTGACGTCGATGACACGGTTGAGGTTGCCTGTCGCGTGGTAGGTCACGTCGTACAGCAGGTTGTGGTCGAAGGCACCCCGCTCCTCGTCGACGAAACGTGGCAAGGCGATGGACGCAAGGTTGCACACCGCGACCTCGTCCTGCGACGTGAATTCCATGATTTCCGTGCACAGGTTGGACGAGCGGATGGTCCCGAGGTTCTTCTGGTTGGACTTGGTGTTGGCCGCGTCCTTGTAGAGCATGTACGGGGTCCCGGTTTCGATTTGGGCTTCGACGATCTTGTCCCAGACCGCACGTGCGGGCATCGTTTTGCGCGCCAGTCCCTTCGCCTCGTAGGACGCGTAGAGGGCTTCGAACTCCTCGCCATAGACGTCCTGAAGGCCAGGGCATTCGTTCGGGCAAAAGAAGGACCACTCGCCGTTCGCTTCGACACGCTCCATGAAGAGGTCGGGCGTCCACAGGGCGTAGAACAGGTCACGGGCACGCATCTCCTCCTTTCCGTGGTTCTTGCGAAGGTCGAGGAAATCGAGCAGGTCCGGGTGCCACGGCTCAAGGTAGACCGCGATCGAGCCCTTGCGCTTGCCGCCGCCTTGGTCGACGTACCGTGCCGTGTCGTTGAACACGCGCAGCATCGGGACGATGCCGTTTGAAGAACCGTTGGTCCCCTTGATGTAGGAACCCTTCGCGCGCACGTGGTGGATGGAAAGGCCGATTCCGCCAGCGGACTTGGAGATCATCGCGCACTGCTTCAGGGTGTCGTAGATGCCGTCCAGCGAGTCGTCCTGCATCGTAAGCAGGAAGCACGACGACATCTGCGGCATGGGCGTTCCCGAGTTGAACAAGGTGGGGGTGGCGTGGGTGAAGTACCCCTGCGACATCAGGTCGTAGGTCCGCAGCGCCTTGTCGATGTCCTCGTGGTGGATGCCAACGGCCACGCGCATCAGCATGTGCTGAGGGCGCTCGGCAACGACGCCGTCGAGGCGGAGGAGGTAGGAGCGCTCAAGCGTCTTGAATCCAAAGTAGTCGTAGGTGTGGTCCCGCTCGTAATCGATGTGGGCGTCCAGACGTTCGCTGTTCGCCATGATGATCTCGTAGACCTTCTCAGAGATGAGCGGCGCGTGCATGCCTGACTCTGGATCGACGTAGGAACGGAGGTCCTCGATGACCTCCGAAAAGGACGTCTTCGTGGACCGGTGAAGATCGTCAATGCAAATCCGGGCCGCCAGGCGGCTGTAGTCCGGGTGGTGGGACGCCAGCGCAGCAGCGGTCTCGGCAGCGAGCTGATCGAGGTCGCTCGTGCGGACGCCGTCGTAGAGGCCTTCGATGGTGGTCTTCGTGACGAGGTCAACGTCCACCCAATCCATGTTGAGGCCATGCGCGAGCCCCTCCAGCTTTTCCTTGATGGCGTCGAAGCGGACGTCTTCTCGCTCTCCGTTCCTGTTGATGACCTGCATTGCCATGATGATGCCTCCGATGTTGTCGCGAGCGGGAATTCTGAATCACTGAAGGAGGCTCAAAAGTCTTCGTCCATGGAAAAGCGCTGCTGGACCGAACCCAGCGTGCTGTCCATGACCCCAGCCTTTTGGTACTCCGCGACGCGCTTTTCGAAGAAGTTCGTCTTGCCTTGCATGGAGATCATCTCCATCCACGGGAAGGGGTTCTGCACGTCATAGAGCTTGGAGGCGCCAAGCGATTGGAGGAGCCGGTCCGCCACGAATTGGATGTACTGCTGCATGTGCTCTGCGTTCATCCCAATGAGGCGAACGGGCAGCGCGGAGGTCACGAATTCGGTTTCGATGGTCACGGCCTCGGAGACGATACGGTGAATGACGTTCTCCGGGGTCGGCCGCTGAAGCTTGCTGTGGAGCATGCACGCGAAGTCGCAGTGCAGGCCCTCGTCCCGCGAAATGAGTTCGTTGGAGAAGGTAAGACCGGGCATCAGGCCACGCTTCTTGAGCCAAAAAATGGCGCAGAACGAGCCGGAGAAGAAAATGCCCTCCACGGCCGCGAAGGCCACGAGCCGTTCCGCGAATGAACCGCGCTTTCGCGACAGCCAGCGCAGGGCCCAGTCGCCCTTTTTCTTGACCGACGGAACGGTCTCGAGCGCCTTGAACAGGTGGCTTTTCTCCGCCTCGTCCTTGATGTAGGAGTCGATGAGGAGCGAGTAGGTTTCAGCGTGGATGTTCTCCATCATGATCTGGAAGCCGTAAAAGGCACGGGCTTCCGGCCATTGAACCTCGTTCGAGAAGTTCATCACGAGGTTTTCGTTGACGATGCCGTCGCTGGCGGCGAAGAAGGCCAGCACGTGCTTCAGGAAATGCTGTTCGCCCTCGTTCAAGGCGTCCCAGTCCTTCTGGTCCTGGCTGAGGTCGATTTCTTCCGCCGTCCAGAAGGAAGCCTGCTCCTGCTTGTACATCTCCCAGATGTCGGAATGCTGGATGGGGAAGAGCACGAAACGGTCGAGGTTCTCCTTCAGCATCGGCTCGGTAAACTCCGAGGAGAGGTCCAGATCAAAGCCGTCTGCGCTGCTGCTGTCAATCACCACGACGAGACCCCCCATTTCCAATGCGCAACGGCTTTTCTCTCCCGCTGTGGAGGGCCTATAACCATCTCGGCGGTTGTGCCGAAGCACGCGTGCAGATGGATGGCGTTGGGCCCGAACGCGGGATTCGTTTTGCACGGTCCGAGGCTTATGAGGATGTGCGTGAGACCATCGTGAAGGTGAAAACTAACACTGTTGCCATTAGTGATGTCAACCCCCTCATTTCCACTGGAAAACGCGAAGCATTGAATGTCCCCCTCCGTTTGTTTTCGACCATGCACGACCTCGCCGTTGAACTCCGACTGGCTCGCCTCGACGAGCGCGCGACCCTCCCGCACAGGGCCACGACCGCCTCCGCCGGCATGGACCTTCACGCCCTCGAACGCACCGAAGTCGGCAGAGGCGAGGCCACGCTCATCCGCACCGGACTGGCGATGGCCCTCCCAAAGGGGTGGGAGGCGCAGATCCGCTGCCGCTCCTCGCTCGGACGGAAGGGCCTGATCATGCCAAACGGCCTTGGTACGATCGACGCCGATTACCGCGGGGAACTCGCCGTGATGATGACATGGATTGGGGAAGGCGACCACTATGTGGTCGAAGCCGGCGAACGCGTCGCGCAACTTCTCGTGGCCCCCGTCCCTCAGGTGACGGTGACGGAATGCACGCCCGAAGAACTCGGCAGCACGGACCGTGGAGCGGGAGGATTCGGCTCATCAGGTCGGTTCTGAGGGTTCGGCATGCGCCACCTCGACGTCCTCGGCCTCGACCCCACCCCGTGGGGCACCATCGATGCGCGGATGCGCGAGTGGCAACAGGAGCGCATCGCCGACGAGCGGGAGGACCTGCTCGTCCTCGTCGAACACCCGGAAGTCGTGACCGTTGGCCCCAAGGCACGCAGCGAGGGTCAACGCCCTCCAGATGGCTATGCTGTGGCAGAGGCGGACCGCGGTGGGGGGCTGACCTGGCACGGACCCGGGCAACTCGTGGCCTACCCCATCGTCCGTTGGGACCTCTCCGGAGAACAGGACGTCCGGGCCGTGATTCACCGCTTGGAAGCCTGGATCATCCTCGCCTTATCGCGCCTCGGCATCGAAGGGCACCGCGACGAACGGATGCAGGGCGTCTGGGTGGACGGTCGAAAAATCGCGTCCATCGGGCTCTCCTTCCTTCGCTGGGTGAGCAGGCACGGCCTCACCGTCAACATCGACACGCCAGCCGGACGCGTCGAAGGCTTGGCCGGATGCGGCCTGTCCCCCGACACCACCACCAGCCTCGCCGCCCTTGGCAGGCAGGTCCGACGGGAGGACCTTGTCGCAGCCTTGCTCGACACCTGCGAAGAGGCGCTGGGCCGACGACCTCGTCCGGCGCCAGCGACGGGGGACAAGGGTTGAAGTGCGCATGGACCGGCCTTCGCACATGGGTGGGGAAACCGTCCTCTGCATCAGCGGGGCCTCCGGTGCCGTCTACGGCATCCGCGTCCTCGAGGAACTCGTCAAAGCAGGGCGCCGCGTTCGTCTCGTCGTCACGCCCTCTGGCCGCCTGACGTTGCGCCACGAATGCGGCACGACGCCCGAAGACCTTGCCGAAGCCCACGGCGTGGTCCTCGACGACGCCGATGACGTCGCCGCTCGCTCGGCGTCTGGCTCGGCGAGGATTGACGCCGTCGTCATCTGCCCCTGCTCCGGCACGACCATCGGCAAGTTGGCTGCGGGGATTTCGGACAACCTCGTTACGCGCTCTGGCATCGTCGCCATGAAGGAAGGACGTCACCTGATCATCGTGCCACGCGAAACCCCGCTCGCGACGGTCCACCTCGAAAACCTGGCCAAACTCTCAGGCTGGGGCGTCACCGTGCTTCCGGCCATGCCGGGCTTCTACAACCACCCGACCTCCGTTGAGGACATGGTTGACTTTGTCGTGGCCCGCATCCTCGACCGCTTGGACGTCGACCACACCCTTGGTCGTCGCTGGAGCGGTGACGAACTCTGAGGGCCCAGCATACCGTTCGCTTCTTGAAGACGCGAGTGGAGCCTTGCTCATGGCCGAGGACCTGTCCGTCCTGAACGTCGCCGAACTGAAGGAGCGTCTGCGCGAAGCAGGGCTTCCTGTCTCGGGCAGGAAGGACGAACTCATCGCGCGTCTTGAGGAGGCAGCGGCGTCAACGTCGGTTGAAGCGAGCGAGGTCGATGACGGCGGGGAAGTCGCAGCAGCGATGGCCTCGCACGACGACCACGCTCCGCTCACCCGAAAGGACGCAGCGCTGGCCATGATGCGGAGGGAATCCGTGCTCGGTTTGCCCTACGGGGCCGTCGTTGCCGTGCTCCTCGCGGTGATGATGACGGCGGTCGCCCTGGCCGCCCCGGGCCTGCTGGGCTTTGCAAAGGAGCCCGACTGGGAACTCATCGACTTTGACGCGACCCAGGCCGAGGCCTATGCCGCCGGACTGGTCGCGCTCGGCCATCCAGAATGGAAAGGGCGCATGTCCGGCTCCGCGTACGAGCATGCAGCGGCCGAATCCATCCTCGAGAACTTCTCCAGCATGGGCTACCAGACGCAGATGCACAGTTACCCTGTGGACATGTTCAGCGTCAACAGTGAGCCCAGCCTTCGCATGTGCCCACCGGGTGCCAATCCCTTGGTCCAACCCTGCGGTTTCGGAGACCTCGGCGCTCAGGGACGGATCGTCGATTTCGAACACCGCATCGATTACGTCATTCAGGGCTACTCTGGCTCCGTGAACGTCGCCTTCCAGGACAACATCCCGTTGGTGGACCTCGGCGACGGAGGCGACGATGCCCTTTGGTCCGACGCGTCGGGGGCCGTGGGCATCGTCGACAGCGGCGGGACCATCAGCGGCAACACCGCCCTCTTTGTGAAGGCCATCGAAAACGACCTCGCCGCGCTCGTTCGTGTGAACACGAACTACAACTGCGGCAAGGTGGAAGCCGACGACTGCGTCCCGATCTTCAAATCGGTCGACACGAGCGCCATCAAGGACGCCAACGGTGGCTCGATGCCCGACATCGCCTTCATCGCCGTCTCAAACCTGACCGGCCAATCCATGCGCGACCTCGCCGCGGAAGGGGCACGCCTTGAGATGAACATCGACGTCACGAACGGCGGCCAACTCGACGTCAAGGTCCCGTGCGGGACCCTGCAGGGCACCACCCCCGAGGTCGTGCTTGTGGGCGCCCACCACGACACCGTGTATTCCGGGCCGGGGGCGGTGGACGACACGTCCGGCTCCGCCAGCGTGCTCGAAATGGCGCGGCAGGTCGCGAAGATCGCCGAAGCGCAAGGAACACCCGAACGCACGGTCCGATTTTGCACCTGGGGAGGTGAAGAGGAAGGGTTGTTCGGCTCGCGTGCGTACGTGCAAGCCAACGGTGCGACGCTGGCCGACGACCTCCGCCTCTACATCAACCTCGACATGAACCACGTCGATATCGACTTCAGCCGAGGCAACAGCCTCTCCATGTTCACGAACAACGAGGAGGACTACGACCACATCAGGAGCATCTGGGAGGTCTACAGCGCCGAGCGCAGCGACGTCGCCGAACGGTACGAGGTCCGCTTCTCCTTGCTCGACGGCCCGAAAGGCGCGGAAAACGGGATGCCCTACAACTCCGACCATGGCCCCTTCGTGTACGACCTTCCCGGAGGCAAGGAGGGGCAAGCGGTGGTCTGCTACGGCAGCGGTTCCTACGAATACCACACCTACGCCGACGACATGAGCCGCTTCAATGCCGAATCGCTCGGCGTTTCGGTCACCGTCTACGGCACCTACCTCCGTTGGCTGGCGTGGGGCTGAGCCGGAACGGTCTTGAGCACCTTCGCGAGGCCACATCCATGCCCCCTCGTCGCGCCCATGCGTCGCATATCCTCGTGGCGTCAAAAGCCGAAGCGCTGCAGATTCGGGAGCAGTGCACGAACCTGAAGTCCTTCCAAAAGATGGCCCGAAAGAAGTCGAGTTGCCCCTCGAAGTCCAACAACGGCGACCTTGGATGGTTCCGCAGCGGCCAAATGGTGCGGCCCTTCGATAGCGCGGTGTGGCAGCTCCCCGTGAACGAGGTGTCGGAACCGGTCCGAACCGAGTTTGGGTGGCACCTCATCTGGGTCCATGAGAAGGACGAATCCTGAGGTGGTCACGTGGGCTACAGCATCGGCCTCGAGGGCTACGTGGTGCAGGCGGCCCACGGCTGGTTCGACCATGAACTCGAGGCCCCGCAGCCCTTCATCGTCAACGCCGAGGTGCACACGGAATGGGAACGGGCCGACGACCTGCCGTCGACGGTGAACTACGCCGAACTGCAGCAGATCGTGGACGAGGTGCTGCTCACGCCGGGTGTCCAGCATCGGTTGATGGAATCCATGGTGGACGCGATGCTCGACCGGATGGTCGCCCTCCCCGGCGTGGTCCGGGCCACGGTGCGCATCGCCAAGCCGGACGCACCCCTTCCCCATCCCGGTGGCGTGCCCTGGGTCGAAGCCTCGCGGAGCGCGTGAGCCGCAGCCTTCATGCTCCTCACGTGCACCTTCGTTGCATGGCCGACGGGTCGATGACGCGGGTCTACGTCCCCTCCGTCGTTGAGGAGGACGGCACCCCCACAGGACTCGGTTGCTTCCGCGAAGAAGCCACTGCATGGCGCGTGCTCCGTTCCTTCCTTCGCCGTACCGACCAGATGCGCCTCGAGCGAGCCAGCGTTGTCGCATGGGAACTCGACGTCATCGGCGAGCACGGCATGACAGAGTTGGCCCACCTGCAGGCACGCGCCTGCCCCGTATGTCGACGGCGAACGATGTGGGTGGACCTGCGCCAGTTCAGCGCCTTGTGCTACGGCGGTGCGTGTGAAGCATGGATCGAAGAGCACGCCACCGAAGCCAACACCGTCGATTGCGGTTGGCCACCAACGCGGTTTTTCCAACGCTGCACAAGCCCCCAAGAGGCGATGGATGCCTTAGAGGGCGTTGGAGCGGACGTGCATGCACACGATGAGCGAATCGAGGGAGAAGCGGACGAAGCGCTGGATGCAGAAGCCTGAGCCTCACATCTGCTCCAACGGCACGATGCCCACGCCGACCAATCCGTCGTGCAGCACCTGACGTGCCCGCTCGCTGACCGCTGCGTGGGTGGCGTGCACCTCACCGTCCACGAGGACGGGGCAATCCCGGTAGAACGCGTTGTAGGCCGTGGCCAGATCGAGCAAGTGAAGGGCGAACAGGTGGGGTCGGTGCTGCTCAACCGACTGCGTGAGCACATCGTGGTGAACGGCCAACACGCGAAGCAGGTCCACCAAACCGGGCGCGGGCGAATCCGGAAGGGACACCTGTCCGGCACCCTCCCATCCCGCATCAGCAAGCCGGCGCGCGATGGAGCACGCACGCGTGTGGGCGTACATGGCGAACGGTGCTGAACCCCCGTCGAGGCTCAAGGCGTCCTCCCACGTGAAGGTGAAGCCCTTCTCAGGGCTGACGCGGATGATGTTGAAACGGACCGCTGAGATGGCGACGGCTTCCGCAATCTCGTGCACCTGCTCTTCATCGTAGTCGGGACGGAGCCCTCGAACGAGGTCGGCGGCTTGCGCAGACGCTTCCTCGAGGAGGTCGTCCATGAACACAACATTGCCGCGCCGCGTGCTCATTTTGCCTTCGGGGAGTTTGATGAAACTATAGAACACAACCTCGGGAGCCATGACGCCAAGTTCGGCCAAGGTCATGCCGACCTGCTTCGCCTGAAGGCGATGGTCTTCCCCGAGCACGTCGATGAGGTGGTCGGCTTGCGTCCATTTCCATCGGTGGTAGGCCAGGTCGCGGGTGGCGTAGAGCGACGAGCCGTCGGCCCTTCGGTAGAAGAATTCGGTCTTGCCTTTCAAGCCCCGTTGACCGAGGTCGAGGAAGCGTGCCCCGTTTTCGGCGACCCCGTGGATGTCCAACCCTTCGAGTTCCTTCATCACAGAGGCAACACTGCCGTCCACGACAAAGGTCGATTCTTTGGTGAACGCGTCGAAGGTGATGCCAAGGCGAGCAAGCGTCTCCAACATTCCCTCCAGCACGGGCCCGTACGCTGCCTCGAAGGATTCCAGCACCGAAGCATCACCGTGCTCGCTGGCGTGCACGAGGTCGGCGATCTGGGCCTCGATGCGGGCTTGCTCTTCCTCGGATGCCTCCTGCCTGAGGAGTTGAGCCGCTTGATACCAACGGACCCGTGCATGGTCGGCCTTCCCGGCCCACTTCGGGTCGGCCGGCTCCCGCTCCGCCAGCAGCGTGTCCACCTGCTCCGCGTCGAGGTGCTCCAAGGCCCAAGCAAGCACACCGACTTGTTTCCCCATGTCGTCGACGTAGTATTCCGCACGGACGCGGTGCCCAGCGAGTCGATGCAGCCGAACAAGCGTGTCGCCGAGGATAGCGTTCCTCGCGCGGCCCACGTGGAAGGGGCCGTTGGGGTTCGCTGAGGTGTGCTCGATCAGGCGCAAGGTCTCGTCGTTCTGAGCGAGGGGGCGATGGACCACCACATGCTCCAACATCCATGCCGGGTCGGCCACGAGGTTGAGGTAACCGTTGGAGGCGCGCGCTTCGCTGAGGGCAGGGTGGTCGCCAAGGCGAGCGGCCAACGTGGCGGCGATGTCGGCTGGTGCCTGCCCAACCGCCTTTGCGAAGGGAAAGCACGGGAGCGCGACGTCGCCTTCCGTTCGCTCACGGGCTGGGCCGATGACCTTGCGCCAAAGCGCTGAATCCACGCCCATGTCGCCGAGCGCCGCCTCGAGGTCGGCCTCAAGGACATTGAGCAGGACCTGCATGCCATCACCTTACATCATGGCGTACCGCAGGAGGGCCGCCGTGCCACCGAATCCTTCGAGCAGTTGAGCACCTTCCTCGGTGTCCACCGAAATATAGAGCACCTCAGCGTTCCCCTTGAGCGCGAGTTGAACGAATTCATCGATCAATGAGGTCGATTCGCCTTCATCGACCCTGTTCCCGTCGCAGGACGGGCACGGAGGCAGCGCTTCGTGGCGGCTGACCGTCTCGGTCCACGCGTGGTTGCACGATGCGCACGTCAATTCAGCCACGCGGCGGCGAAGGCCTTCGGACAGCAGCAGACGGTCGACGGCTCCAGCGTTGAGTGCATCCCGGATCATCCGCTCACCGTACGTGGCTTTGGGATGCGCTTTGATGAGTTCGGACAAGAAGGCGTTCATGACCTCGCGCTCGGCGTCGAGTTCAATCTCCTGCATCAGGCTCCCGGCATTGTCGACCAATTCCCGAATGCCTGATTCGTTGGAATATCCAACATCGAAGGTCGTCGCGGCGATTTTCTTGACGATCTCGTGGTGGAAGTATTCGTTCTTGACCACGAAATCCTTCGTGGCCCCCGGCCCCCCGATGATGACCGCCTGAATGTTCTCGAGTTCGGGGAGCCAGTAATCGCACGCGTGTTCGGTGGCCCGCTTGAAGAAATTGTGCGCTGCTTCCTCGATGAGCCGCTCGAACCGCTGCGCGGACTGCCCACCTTGCCGGTGCTTGCCCATGATGTTCGACACGAGGTGTTCTTGGACGTGGATCCGCTTTCCGCTGGCGATGCCGTAGGCCGCTTCAGCGCGGTCGATGACGAAGAGGCCGTAGGATTTCTTGTCCACAAGCATGTCTTCGAGTTGGTCCAACTCAAAGGTGGAATCGCACCGGTATCGGAAGGACAGGAGGGGCTGAGGAGGGTCCTCGACAACGATGTTCACCATCCGGGACTTGTTGTTGCCAATCACGATCGAGCCGACGAAGATGGCGAGCCCGTGCTCGCCAGCGCTGCGGTAGCGTGACAAGGTCGAGATCGCCGATTCAATGGCGCCTTGCACGTTCTTTCGGGTGCCCTTCGACTTGATGTTCGCCGCCTGCCCGTGTTCGACCTGCAGCATCGAACGCGCATCGGAGACCTGACGGTCGGGAGGAATGATGAGCGTCACCAGTTCCGTACCGAAACCTCGCATCTCGCGAAGTTCCTCCAGCGCCATCTTCAGACGGACGCGCCGGGTGGCCAATTCCGCATCGTCCATGGTGGCCCCCTTGCGACGGCCCTGACGCGGATGCTTCAAGGCTTTGGAGGGGGATAAGATGAAGCGACGCTGCATGGAGCCGTCCTTGATGCCCACCACCGCCATCGTGGCCCTTGGTGGGAGCACCCTCCGACCGGAGCACGACGAGGACAGGGCCCGCTGGTTCGGTCGCCTTCGGCAGGTCGTCATCGGCCTCGAGGGCGAAGGTCGTCGACTGGCCCTCGTCGTGGGCGGCGGCGCTCCGGCCAGGGAGGGCATCGCCCTGGCCTCCACCGTGCTCAGCGAGCGTGCCGCCCTCGACACGGTGGGCATCGCAGCCACCAGGCTGAACGCGACCGTCTTGCAGCAGGTGCTGCTCGACGTGGGCCTTGACGTGGCCCCGACGATTCCAACCACCACCGACGAAGGGGCCTCCTTGCTCGACCGCCACCACGTCGTCGTCATGGGCGGCACGGTCCCCGGGCACACCACCGACGCTGTTGCGGTGGACTTGGCACGGAAAGCCGGTGCCTCCACCTGCATCATCGCGACCAACGTCGACCGTGTCTACAGCGCGGACCCTCGAACGAACCCCGATGCCATCTCCTTCAGCGAGATGGACATCGACGCCCTTGCAGCCATCACCGGAATGGACACCCCTCTGCAGCCCGGCGCCTCCACCGTCGTTGACCCCGTCGCCGTCGGCCACGCCAAACGTGGTTTGGTCGATCTTGCCGTTCTGGACGGCCGGCAGATGGACCGATTGGAGGCCGCCTTGGACGGGCGTCCCTTCGAGGGAACCTTGGTGAGGAGCAGGTGAGCGCATGGTGGACGCATCCGCAGCGAAGGCACGAGCAAAACCCGCAAGCAGCGCGGCGAAGCGCAGCCCAACCGACCTGCCACCCCACGCCCACTGCCGCATTTGTCAGGCGCCCATTGCGCTTGGGCGCGACCCCCGTGTGTGTGGGGAGGCCGCGTGCACGAACGAATTCGAACAGCGCGAGGCCTCGGAACGCAAGATGCGCATGTGGATGCTGATTTTCTTCGCCATCTTTGCGCTGGGGTACGTCGGCCCCGTGATTGGACGCCTGATGGGCGCCTGATCACGCCTCACGGTCCGAACGATGCCAGCCTTCAGGAAGCGACAGGGCGTCGCTCGAACGACCTTCAGCGCAGAGCCGAACCAAATGCAGGCGGAGGGCCTCGAGACCCACGTCGTCCACCGCGGACACCGTGGGGCGACCTGCGCCGTCCAGCAGCAGCGGGAGGTCAGGCAACCCTTGCCGTCCAGCGTCACGCCAGGCGGTTTCAGCGTCCTTGGTCGCCTCCCAACCTTCGGGCCTCGGGTCGAGAAGGTCGGCCTTCGACGTCACTTCGAGCAGCCTTGTCCCGGGGAGCAACAGACGAACTTCGTCCAGAAGATGGAGTTGCTCCTCAAGGGGGGTGCCGCACGTGGCGCTTTCATCGATCAGGAACAACGCGACCGAGCCGACGTGCTCAAGGGCGGCGATGGCCTGCATTTCGATCGCGTTCCTGTCCTCCATCGGCCGGTCGAGCAGCCCAGGCGTGTCAAGCATCTGGTGGGCGAGGCGACGGTGCAAGAAGTGGCCAACGTGCAGTTGCTTGGTCGTGAAGGGGTAGTGGTTGACTTCCATCGTGCCCGTGGAGAGGGCACCGATGAACGCCGATTTTCCGACGTTTGGAGCGCCACAGACCACGATAATAGGGTGCATCGGGTCAAGGTGAGGCAAGCGCTTGAGGGTCTCACGCGACTCGCCCAACCACGTGAGGGAGGTTCCGACACGTCCCATGATGGAGCAGATCCTCCCGTAGGCTTCCTTCCTCGCGTCGTGCATCAGCGGAAGTTGGGCCGTCCGCGTGATCTTTCGAGCGTTCTGGGTCGCGATTTTGTTGATCTGCACCGCACCCCAATCGAGCACCGAAAGGTGATGACGGTAGGCATCGGTCCCAACACAAGCCTCGATCATCGCGACGTCAAACTCGGGTGATTGGTCGAGCGACGGCCAGACGCGAACCGTCTCCGTCAGCGAGGTGCTGAGGACGTCCGCAGCGGTTTGCACCATGCGGGTGAGTTGCTTTCGTGTTCGAAAGACGCGGTCGCGGTCCTCGACCCTGTCGGCGGCCTTCTTGGCCCTTGAGAAGGCCTTGTCGAGGAGTTCATCCTCGGTCAAGACCGTCGGCAGCGTGCGCCATTCGACCTTCATGTGCTCACCCTCCGGGCCGGCGGCCACGTTTTCAACCCACGCCCCGGCATGCTGCCCTTGACCGCATTGGAGGGTTCAAGAAGTCTCGACGGGAGGAGCACCCATGCCAACCGTCTCCGCCCCAAACGAACTGCCGGAGTGGGCCACGCCGATGTGGGAAGCCCTTGGCTCCCCCGACCTCGATGCCTGCGCCAGCGTGGCCTCGGGCGATCTGTTCGACCGTCGGCATGGCCTGCGACGCGACGACCTCGTCGAAGTGTTGCTCGATGTCCGATGTTTGCCGCCCGACCATGACCCCTGGGTTCGCGGCCGAATGCTGTCCCGCACGCCCTCGTCTGTTGAACTCTTGACACCGGACGGTCAGCACCTCTACCTTGCGAGGGAGGTCCTGGTCCAGATCAACCTCATCGCACACACTCGCCCGGCCTACATCGACGACGACGAATTGCTCGCCTTCGAACGCAAGGACCACAAGCGCCGTTCAAACATCCACGAAGACGCTGAGCGCAAGGCGGAAGGCAAAGACGACAGCCACCTCTGGGGGTGAGCCCGTGACCCTCGAGGGCTGGGTGGAAGCGGACGGCGCCCTGCAGCGGACGTGGCAGTTCCACGGCATGGCCCGTCCCTCGGCCCTCGCCGCTGCTATCGCAGGGTTGTGCGACCGCCTTGGCCATCATGCCGAGGTCACATCCGCTTGGGGCAGCCTCACCGTTCGCACGACGACCCACGACGCGGGGAACGTGGTCACGGACCTCGACCACCGGTTGGCAGAAGCGGTGCAGGTCTTGGTGGAGAGCGAGCACGAAGGCTTCCGTCGGCACATGTTCGTCTGCACGCATGAACGCCCCGAGGGGGCGGCGCGGCCCTCCTGCGCTCGTCGTGGTTCACTGGACCTCATGGTCGCGCTGAAGCGATCCGCACGGGAACTCGGTCTTGACGATGTGCGCGTGCAAAAGTCAGGATGCTTGGACCGATGCGAAGCAGGACCCTCCGCGGTGGTGTACCCTGAAGGACGATGGTTGACGCTGCCGACCTCTGTGGACGAGGTCGAACCCCTGGCCAAGGACCTCGTCTGATCAAAGTTTGACCGGTCGGGTTGCACCGCACGCCTGGCACTTCAGCAGGGTCGTCCGGTCTTCCTTCATGAACACGGTATCGGGGGCAGAACACTGGCTGCACTTGATGTACGTGTTCACGTAGTTCACGATGGTCTTCCTGATCCGCTTTGGGGGAATTCGACCCTTCAGACGGATGCGGGGACCATCGCGTGATGCAGCGGTACCGAGTTCGTTCTGAATGAACTGGTACACGTGGTTTTCGTCGCGGTCCATCATGGAGACAACGGCGTTGAAGTTCTGGAAGATGGTGTTGCTCCCTTCGATGAGGATTTGAGGCTCTGGCAACCTCCACCGTCGGCGGTTTGAGATGTCCTCGGGGATGTTCCCCCTCGCCCGGTCGAGCAAGGCCTCGTACTCGAACTCACCCATACCAACGGCTCCGACGCCTCCGCTTTCAACCTGTCCGTGACCTTGACCCCCGTGAGGAAGGGTTCAATTGCGACGAGGCGGACGGCGCCCTGAGCCACATGACGATGAGCATCGAGGAACTGCGAGCCCTCGCATCCGGCCTTCGAGGCGACGGACTGAACTCACAACAGATTGCGGACGAACTCTCGCTTTCGCAGGACACGGTCGCGTGGCTTCTCGCGGGTGAAGACCGTAGCGCTGCACCGGCGGACGTACGGATTGGATGGCGCACCATCGGGGTGAAGCCCGAGCGCATCGAAGCGATTGGCTCCATCATGGCCGACGTGGCCTACGAAGAGGCGGGTGAGCGCATCGACACCGTGGTTGGAATTTCCATCAACGGCATCGTGTTCGCGCAGGAGACGTCGAAACTCTTGGGAGCCGAGGTCGCCATCATGCGCAACATCGACGGAGGCCCCGGTCTCGGCGCCCTTTCGGACAAGTACGGACGGGTCTCGGGGAAGCGCGTCGTCATCATCGACGACGTCCTTTCCTCAGGCGTGACCATGACCCGCACCATCGAGGCCATCCGTGCTGCCGGAGGCGACGTCGTGCTGGCGATCGTCTTGGTCAACAAGACCATGCGCAACGAAATCGAGGGCGTTCCACTGCGCGGCATCGTTCGAGCCGTTCCCGTTTGAGGTGAAGCCATGCACTGGTCCGACGTGATCGGTGAGCGGCTTGTGTCCAGCGAGAAGCCCGTGCACGTGGTGAACACGGGCATCACCCCAAGCGGTGAGTTCCACATTGGGCACCTGCGTGAGATCCTTACGGGCGAAATGATCGTCCGCGGCATCCGAGCCCAAGGCGGCGATGCTCGGTTCTGCTTCGTCGTGGACAGCGCCGACCCCTTGCGCAAGGTGTACGATTTCCTCGACGAGGCCTACGAGGAGTACGTGGGCGTGCAGCTCTTCCGCATCCCACCTCCTGACGCCGCCGGTCGACCGGACATGGCAGCCTTCTCCGGCGGTCGGAGTTACGCCGACCATTTTCTGGAACCCTTCCTCGACGCGCTCAAGATCCTCGGCGTTCAGCCAGAACTGGTCTACAACCACACCGAATACCTGAACGGGCGGTACGTGGAACACATCCGCACCGCCATCCGTGAGCGTGACAAGGTTCGGGACATCATCGAGCGCATCTCCGGCCGAGACCTTCCAAACGACTGGTGGCCGTTCACCCCTGTGGACGAACGTGGGTGCCAAACGGGGCTTCAGGTGTCCCACGTGGAAGGCGACCTCATCCACTGGGTGGCCGACGACGGACGCACCGGCGCCTGCGACATCACGAAGGGCGAGGGCAAACTTCCCTGGCGCTTGGACTGGCCGGCCAAGTGGTGCAACCTTGGCGTCACCTGCGAGCCCTTCGGCAAGGACCACGGTGCAGCGGGTGGGTCCTACGACACCGGGAAGGAACTCTGCGAACTGCTTGGCGGGACACCCCCCGAAGGGCTCACCTACGAGTGGATCAGCCTTCGAGGCGAAGGCGCGATGTCGTCCTCGAGCGGCAATACGGTCGGACCGATCGAGGCCTTGCGCCTCGTACCACCGGAAATCCTTCGCTACCTGATCGCGTCAACCAAGCCGTCGAAGGCCATTGAATTCGACACCGGCATGGGCTTGGTCACCCTCGCCGATGCCTACGAGCGCTTGCTCCGTCACGACCTGGAAGCCAAACTGGACGACCCGGAACTCAGCCGACGCCAGCGTGTTTCCGTCGAGGACGATATCGTTTCGACGCGGCTTTCGTCGGTCATCAACACGGGCGAGCGCCCATCAGCCGTCGGCGTGACCTTCCGTCACCTCGCCATGCTGGTGCAGATCCGTGAGGACGACGAAGAGGTGTGGGCCATGATGCCCGACGACGTCGGGGCACGGTCTGAATTCGACGCACGCGTTCGTCGCATGCGCCATTGGGTCAACAGCGACCACTTCCCGGAGGAGATGCGCATTGCGGTTCGCGACGCGCCCGATGCGGAGCGCCTGAGCAACCTCGCGGAGGAAGAGAAGCCGCTCCACCGCGCCCTGGTCAAGCAACTCTCCGACGCGATTGATTCAGGGTCGTGGGACGAAGCCACGCTATCTCGCTGCATTCCAGACGCAGCCCGTGATGTGGAACAGCCGCTTCGAAGCGCCTACAGGCTGACCTACGAACTCATCCTCGGGGTGGACGTGGCGCCAAAACTCGCACCCCTGCTCGCGGCCATGGACCCGTCCAAGGCCCTCTGGTTGATCACCGGCGAGCGTCAGCAGGCGTCGTAGGCTTCGATGATGTACTTCGTGAGTGGGCTGGTCCACGCGAGTTCGCTGATGCCGCCCTCGCCGTCGGCCGCGTAGGCATGAACCACGTCTGCAACACGTACGTTGCCCTCGGACGAACGAGCAAGGATTGTTTTCGGCTTCAATGCCTTGCCGGTGCCGTGGGGGTCGTAGACCGTTTCCAAGGCGTGTTCAAGGAACCATTCGCCCTTGCCTTCCGGCGGTCCGTCGTAGGACACCTTGGGACGTTTGCTGCCAAACAAACCTGCCTTTTTCTTCGGTGCAGCAGGTTTCGTCGCCTCCTTCGGAGCGGTCTCCTCGGAGGCTGCCGGGGGTTCGGTCGTCTTCGAAGGAGCGGGTTCCGCGTCCTTCGTCGTGCTGGTGCCAGCGTCGTGTGCCACAGCAGGCTCGGCGGTCGAGGCGCTCATCGACGCGCGGACCTCGGCTTCAATCTCGGCCCGCAAGGACGCCATGTCAACCTCACCGGACGCGGGGGTCGAGGTGGCCTGCTGGCCCGCGTACTCCACGAGCGCTGCCTCCATCGCCGATTCGAGTTGCAGCAGCAGCACGTCATCGGCCATGCCTCGCCACTTCCCCCACTGATGCACGGCCATGCTGTGGATGTCTGAGCCGCATTTCGGGCAGAAGCTCCGCTTCGGCGGCTCAAGCAGGGCCACCTCGGCCATGGCCTCGGGATCGTTCCCTGCCTCGGCTCCCGTCGCCACAGCGTGAATGCGGGCGGCTGCAGCCAAACCACGGTTCATCGCAGCATGGAAGGCAGCAGAAGCGCGGTCGATGGTCCCGTCCTCGACCATGCCCATGGCGCGGGAGGACCGGGCGGCGTCCTCTGCGGCGGCACGTGCTGCCGTCGAGTGACCCCATCCCGCGCTTGGGGGCTCAAGCGAAGGGACCGTCGCAGGTTCTGGACCGCCCTCATCGGGAACCTCGTCACCGTCGGCAGGAGCCGCAATGCCGAGCACGATAGGGTTCGCACCTTCCTCCACCTTGGCGATGATGTCGAATTTTTCAGCCATGGAGAGGTCGTCGCGCATGCGCACGACCTCCCTCAGTTGGTTCAGGTCGTGACCGGTGGAGGTGATTGGCCCCTGGACGGTCATGTCGTGCCCGCACGCAAGGCAGTACGTGGCTGCGGACGAGACGGGCGATTCGCACGTGGGACAAAACACACCGGCCATGAATGCAGATGGCCCTGACGCCTTATGAGCATCACCGAGGGCTGCAGCGCCTCAATAGTGGACCTCAAGCCGGCGCGGAACCGGCTCGCGGTGAACCCTCGCCCCCATCGCAGCCACTTCCATGCGCGCGCCTCGGAGCGTGGTCACGAAGGGAATGTCAAGTTCAACCGCCAAGCGTCGCATCATGTTGCCGTCACGCACGGCTCCACCGCTCACGCTTGGCACGTTGACGATGAACTGCACCTTTCCTTGCCGCATCAAGTCCAGGGCATCTGGGTGTTTTCGTTCCGCGATGCGGAAGGCCGTGGTCACAGGCAATCCCGCTCCACGGAGCACATCGGCCGTACCCGGCGTGGCGTACAGGGTGAAGCCCAAGGCATGCAGATCGGCGGCCACCTCGGCCGCCCCGGCTTTGTCCTCGTCGCGAACCGTCAGGTACACGCCACCCTCCGTCGCCACTGGAACTTCGGTCGCGAGGCGCGCCTTCAGGTAGGCCATCGCAGGGTCCTCGTCGGAGCCGTAGACTTCACCCGTGGACTTCATTTCTGGACCGGGAGCTGGGTCGAGGCCTCGAAGTTTGATGAACGGGAACACAGGGGCCTTGACGCACACTTGGCCCGTCACGCGGCGGGGGACGTCCTGAGCGGACAACGGCAGGCCGATGGTGATGTTGGCAGCGATCCTCGCCAGCGGAAGGCCGGAGGCCTTGGCCACGAACGGCACCGTACGGGACGAGCGTGGGTTCACTTCGAGCACGTACAACGCGTCCCCTTGAATCGCGAACTGAATGTTGTAGCAGCCACGAATGCCGAGACCCAATCCAATGGTTCGCGTTTGTGCGTTGACCTGCTCGAGGATGGCTTCGGAGACGTTCTGCGTCGGGATAAAGCACGTTGAATCACCGGAATGGATGCCGGCTTCCTCGAGGTGCTCCATCACTGCGCCCACGAGCACATCGGTGCCGTCGCAGGCCGCATCCACGTCGAGTTCCGTGGCTTGACCGAGGTATTCGTCGACCAACAACGGACGATCTGGTGCGAAGAACGCCTCGGCGAGGTATGCGTCGAGTTGCTCATCGTTGCTGAGGATCTCCATGCCGCGCCCGCCGAGCACGTACGACGGACGAACGAGCACTGGGAAGCCGATGGTCTCCACCGCAGCCCGAATGTCGTCCGCCGTCGTCCCTGTTGCCCCTCGCGGCATGCGCAGCCCCTCACGTGCAGCAAAGGCCTCGAAGCGCTCCCTGTCGCTGGCTTCGTCGATGGCATCGCAGGTGGTCCCCATGATGGGCACATCGGCGCCACGCTTGGCGAGCAAGGGGCGGCGCTCTTCCAACGGCAACGCGAGGTTGATCGCCGTTTGACCGCCAAACTGGAGCAGGATGCCGTGTGCTTGCTCCCGCAGCATGACTTCCGCGACGTGCTCCGTGATCAGCGGCTCGAAATAGAGGCGGTCCGAGGTGTCAAAATCGGTGGAGACCGTTTCCGGGTTGTTGTTGATCAACACGGCGTCCTTTCCTGCAGCCCGGATGGCGTTCACGGCGTGCACGCATCCGTAGTCGAACTCAATGCCTTGGCCGATGCGGATGGGGCCGCTGCCGATGGCCATGACCCGCTCCTTTGTCCGTGAGGCCATGTCTGGAAGCACGTCGATCCCGGTGGTGCCGCTGGGCTCGTAGGTGGAATAGTAATACGGCGTCACCGCAGCAAATTCAGCGGCACATGAGTCCACCATTCGATAGACGGGGTGGAGGCCAAGTTCGTGCCGCCGCACCATGACAGCCACTTCGTCGTGACCTTCCTGCAACTGCCCTGGTCCGGTGGCAGGAAAGCCTGCAAGGGCGTCCGCAATGTGGGCATCGGTCATGCCATGGGATTTCCATCGACGAAGGTCGTCGAGGGAAAGGCTGGACGGAGCACATCCCTTCGAGACAAGTTCAGCCTCAAGGTCCGCGATGTGCTTGAAGCGGTGCAGGAACCAACGGGTCATACGGGTCAGCTCATGCACCCGTTCAATGCTCCATCCCCGCCGGAAGGCTTCGAGCAACGCACCCATACGACGGTCGGTCGCGGTCGTGAGCCAGTCGATCAAGGTGGCTTCCGGCAAAGGCTCCCGAGCACGCTCGAATTGATCCTCGCCGTCGGATTCGTCGGCTCGCGTCAAGGGGCGAGGGTGGGCGACGCCTTGTTCCAAGGAGGCCCACGCCTTGAGGAAGGCCTCTTCGAAACACCGGCCGATGGCCATGACTTCACCGGTGGATTTCATGCTGGTGCCTAAGGTTCGGTCCGCCGTTCGGAATTTATCGAAGGGCCAGCGCGGAATTTTGACCACGCAGTAATCCAACGTGGGCTCAAAGGCCGCCGTCGTTCCTTCACCCGTGATTGGGTTCGGCAGTTCGTCGAGGGTGTACCCAACCGCGATTTTCGCGGCCATTCGGGCGATTGGGTAACCGGTGGTCTTGGAGGCAAGGGCGGACGAACGGGACACGCGAGGGTTGACCTCGATGACGCGAACTTCACCGGTGAATTGGTTGAACGCAAATTGGACGTTGCAGCCTCCCTTGATGTTCAACGCCCGAATGAGCCGAAGCGCATGGTTGCGCAAGAGTTGGTGGTCTGCATCGCTGAAGGATTGCAATGGCGCCACGACGACCGATTCTCCGGTGTGCACGCCCATTGGATCGATGTTCTCCATGGTGCAGACGATGGTGGCGTTGTCGGCTTCGTCGCGCATCACTTCGTACTCAAGTTCCTGCCAACCGAGAATAGATTCCTCAATCAGCACCTGATTGATCCTCGAGTTTCGGAGCCCGAGGGTCGAAATTTCGACGAGTTGCCCCATGTCCCATGCGGTGCCGCCACCAAGCCCGCCGAGGGTGAACGCCGGACGGATCAGAAGCGGCCACGTTCCAAGCTGCTCCGCTGCAGCAATCACTTCATCCATCGTGTTGCACGCAACAGAGGTGCAAATTGGAAGCCCAATGGAAGTGCAGACCTCGTTGAAGAGGTCCCGGTCTTCGGCCTTGTCGATGGCGTCAAGGTCGGAGCCGATGAGTTCCACCCCCAGACGTTCAAGCGTCCCGTCGTGGGCGAGTTCGCTGGCGATGTTCAAGGCCGTCTGGCCGCCCATTCCTGCGAGGATGGCGTCCGGTCGTTCGGCTTCGAGGATCCGACGGACCGTGTCAGGCAGGAGCGGTTCGATGTACACCACGTCGGCCATCTCGGGGTCGTTCTGAATCGTGGCGGGGTTTGAATTGACCAAGATCACGCGGTAGCCGTCTTCCCGGAGGGCACGAACCGCTTGGCTCCCAGAAAAGTCGAACTCTGCGGCTTGTCCAATCCGGATTGGGCCGCTTCCAAGCACGAGGATGGTCTCCAGGTCATCCCTCCGGGGCATCAGGCCACACCTCCACGAAGGTGCGCATCCACCATCTGACGGAAGCGCTGGAACAAGGGGGCTGCATCGTGAGGGCCCGGGCAGGCCTCAGGATGGAACTGCACCGTAAAGGCTGGCCGTCCGACGAGGTCGAGCCCTTCCACGGTGCGATCGTTCGCGTTGACGTACCGCACGACGACTTCAGCGTCGTGCTGCGGGGCCGCCTTCGGGCTCGATGCCCCGCTCGGGTGCGCCGCAAGCATCCCGGCCTCCGGGTCCGCAACGGCGAAGCCGTGGTTTTGTGAGGTGATCCACACGCGACGCTCCACGAGGTCGAGGACCGGTTGGTTGGCGCCGCGGTGCCCGTAGCGCATCTTGTAGGTCTGCAAGCCGGATGCCAGCCCCATCAATTGGTGACCGAGGCAGATGCCCATCACCGGCAGGCCCGCCTGCACGGCAGCAGCCAACGTTTCGCGCGCTTCCGTCGCGCGGCCGGGGTGTGCCGGGTCACCGGGCCCGTTGGAGCAAAACAGCGCGTCGATGCCGTACGATTCCGTCAAGGCCTCAAACGGCGTCTCGGGAGGGCACCAAAGCACCTCAAAGTGGCGGCAGAGGTGCCGGAGGATGTTGTTTTTCACACCGCAATCGAGGGCCGCGAGACGCGGCAGCGCACGGCCAAGGTCATCGGTGGCCCCGGGGTTCAAGGCCACAACCTCGCGGGTGCTCACCTCGTTCACGAGGTCCTCAAGGTCCGGGGACGTCAGGTCTGCGAGGCGGGCCTGCAGCCGGCCCTCATCCTCGACGGGGCCAAACACGCACAGCACGGTCCCAAGTTCGCGAACGTGGCGCGTGATGGCACGGGTGTCCACGGCTTCGATCCCTGGCACACCGTGGTGCCTGAGAAGATCATCGACCGTACCGATGCTGTCCCGGTGGTCGGGGTCCTGCATCGCGTGCCTCACGACCACGCCACGGGGCCACACCCGACCGGATTCTGACCGACCAAGATGAACACCGTAGTTCCCAATGAGCGGGTACGTGAAGGTCAGCACCTGCCCCGCGAAGGAAGGGTCGGTGAGCGATTCCTGAAAGCCCATCATCCCCGTGGTGAAGACAAGTTCCCCCTCCCCGTGACCACGAGCCCCGAACAGCCGGCCCTCGTACCGCTGTCCATCAGCCGTCAGCAGCACGCCTGGACCGTTGGCCCCTTCGGGAGGAGGGCCCAACGACAACGGCGTTGCCGCGTCAGGAAGGTCGGGGCCTGCTCTGAGGTGTCCCGACATCATCGTTTGGCCCGACCGGACTTCAATAATCGTTGGGGCGGTCGTTCAAAGCCGACACGAACGTCATTCCTCTTCGTCCACGTGTTTCCCTCGTGCCGAAGGATGAATGCGTAAGCGTGGAGCCTCAAAGGTGCGTTCGAGTCCGGCGCCGTTGGTCCATGCGTCGAGGAACAACGCCAGCGCTGCAACCTCCGAATGAGGTTGGTTGCCAACGGCGACGTTGTGATGGGCGAGGCTGAACGCTTCTGGTGGCACCTTTGCGCCACCGACAACGACCGTCAACGGACGGTCCCTTCGAATGGTTGGAATGGCCGTTCGGTGAGGGATCCCGTACATCGTGAGGTGCACCACGGTGCCGGGAGCACCGTCTCCCGCATCCTGCTGGGCGAAGCGACGAAGCCAAGCCATTGGCGAAGCGAGGTGTTCGAGGTCCATGGCGCGACCGAAGCGTTCCTCCACGGAACGGATGTTGGCAAACATCCCCTCGTCTTCGTCCCCTGCGAGAAGGAATCGGTCCGCTCCCATCGCACGGGCCACCAACGCGAGGTGGGTCGTGATGCGAGGGTCGCGCCCCTTTCTGTGCCCCAAGCGAAGCACGTGCAGGGGCTCGACCATGAACCCCCGATGGCAGGGTGCACATCAAAGACGCGGGTCGCATCACGAGAGAACGTCCTCGACCTCGAGGAGGGCATCCCCGGGCGGCGTCACCATCGCAGGAACGTGGCTTGGACGGGGATCGATGCCGTTGAAATCGCAAAAGTCCCGGAGCCAGACGAGGAAGAAGGCCTCCATGATCATGCGTGCGCCGAGGGTCGAGCCAACCGCGATGGTGATCAATCGCCCAGTCCTCCACAACCCTGCCTCCACAGCGAGGGCGTCGGACGAAAATCCGGTGATGACGGGTTCAATGGCGTAAATGAACGCCACCACCTGCATCGGCCCTGCGAGCAGCCCTGGGATGGCACGGCCGAGTTCGTTCCCGAGTTCGGAAAACACTGCAGCGAAGAAGGCCAGTGCGGCGACGAGCAGGGCGACATGATGGAAGTGGAAGCCAAGGAGAATGGTGTCGACCTCTGTGGACAGTTCTTGACGGAAAAACACGCTCATCCAAACAAAGAACGCCAGACCCGTCATCATCATGGCGCCGTTCTTCGCCTTGGCGAAAATCATGCTGTTCAACGACGCGAAGCCTTGGGTTTGGAAACGCACGGACAGGCGTTCCGCGAGTTCTTGATGGTCGGGCATTGGACCTGCATCTGCAACGATGCTGTCCGGGCCTTCGACCATGGCCGGCATTCCTCCTACCTCCTTATGAAGGCTCTCGGCGGGGGCCGACCGGTGTCCTCCGTCCCTGCGGTCGCCCCGGCCCGCCGAGCGCGTGTGGCGGACGCCTTGAGGAAGCAGGCCGAGGGCCTCCCACGCCTGATGGGGATCCTGAACGTCACCCCGGATTCCTTCCACGCGGCATCGCGCGTTTCGGGCGACGATGCCGTTGAGCGAGGGTTGAGGATGGTGCACGAAGGGGCAACGTGGCTTGACATCGGCGGGGAATCCACTCGTCCAGGTGCAGCGCCCGTCCCTGTGGAGGTGGAACAACGCAGGGTGGTTGACGTCATCGCCGGGCTCCGTCGGGCGCTCCCGGAAGTCTTGATGTCCATCGACACCCGACGTCCCGACGTGGCGGCGGCAGCGATTGCCGCTGGTGCAGACATGGTGAACGACGTTTCCGGACTTCGTGACCCTGCAATGGTGGACGTCGTGCTGGCCGCAGGATGTGGCGTTTGCATCATGCACATGCAAGGCACACCTTCGACCATGCAGCGCGAGGCCACCTACGATGATGTCGTGTCCGAAGTTCACGCCGCCCTTCATGCGACCGCGACCGATCTTGTGCGGCGTGGTCACCCAGCAGGGATGATCTGCCTTGACCCGGGCATCGGCTTCGGAAAGACGCACGAGCACAACCTCGCCTTGTTGAGGAGCGCGAACGACCTCCGCGACGATGGCCGTTGGCCGATCCTCTGGGGCGTGTCGCGAAAGTCGATTGTCGGCCACCTGACTGGGCGCGACGATGCAGCCGAACGCTTGCCCGGCACGCTCGGGCTTGCGGCGGTCGCCGTTCAGCAGGGCATCGATGTCCTGCGGGTCCACGACGTGCGCGAGCACCGAGACCTGCTGCACGCCATGCAACCGTTCCTGCTCAGAGGGTGAGCCATCCAGCGTAGCTGCCAGCCGCCACCCATGCTCCGGCCATCGAACCAAGGTTGGAGAGGGCTGTGACGAGCAGGACACGGCCAGCGCGGTTGCTCCAGAAGTCACCCACGCGCTCAAGACGAAGGAACGTGGTCAGGTCTTCGGCGGTGGGTTCGACCAACCGCATCTGAACGTACCCGGCAAACCATCCTGCGGCAAGCGTGGGATTGAGGGACGTGATTGGCGACGCAAGGGCGGCGGTCAACACGGCAAGCGGATGACCACGTGCAATGAGGCATCCAAGGGCCGCCAGCACCGCGTTGGCCGCGGTCCAGACCGTGAGCAGGGCGACGACTTCGTCGACGCTGCCTCGGGAGAGGTTCCATGCCACAAGCCCCAGCACGGCAAGAGGGAGCACCCATGGCATCGCCTTGCGCGCGAATCCCGGTTGAGGAAGCCGTTCGAGCGGTTCGAGGTCCGTTTCCTCAGGCCCTTGTTCCTCATCCAAACGCTGTGCGATTCCACGCAGGTGGCCGGCGCCAACGACAACAAGGACGCGGCCTCGTGCCTCAAGGCGTCGAACCTTTTCCGCAATGTACGCGTCGCGTTCGTCGATCAACACCCTGCCAGCGCCCGGGGAAATGGTCCGTAGTTCGTCGAGCAGGTCACTGAGCAGGTCGCCATCGCCAAGCATCGTTTCGAGATCGAGCGCTTCGTCCTCCTCGTCCTCTTCTGCAATCAGCGCCCAAAGCAACCGGGCACGTTCACGCATGCGCATCGTGCGCCATGCTCGCCGGAGGGTCGTCTGGATGTCCCGGTCAACGAGTTCGACCTCAAGCGCACGTGCCTCGGCTTCTTGCACCGCTGCGAGGAGTTCAGCGCCGGGCTGTTCTCCCTCGCTGAGGCCCATGCGTCGCTGTTCAGCGGCCAGCAGCGACTGAAGGAGGACCAACGGTGCTTTGCCTTCTTTGACGACCTTGAGCAAACCTTCGCGGTCCAACCTTCGGTCAGAACGCAAGGCCTCATGGCGCGTGGGGCAGAGTTCGACCGCAACAACATCAGGCTCGAAGGCCTCAATGTGGTGACGGACCGCTTCCACGCTGGAGCGTGCCACGTGTGCCGTCCCAAGGATCCTCAACGATGGGCTCAGGTCAAGGTAGGGGGCTTCACTCATCCTCAGCGCCCCCGAGCAGCCCCCGCAGGGTTGTTGTCATGGCGTCCATCGCCTGCTCAGGTTCAGCATGCTCGTCCCCGACGAGGTGCTTGAACCCGACCTGCCCACCGGCCAACGCCTTGTGCCCACCAGCAGACCCTTCTGGAAAACCAGCAGCGAGGCGTCGCCCGAGGTGCAGGGCCTGGTCCTTCGTTCGCGCTGAGAGGATCACTCGGTTCAACCGAGGCCCATAGACCACGACGGTGGCGACTCCCTCCGTGGCCAGCAGGAAATCTGCGATTTGGGCCAGCGCGTCGCGCTCTGCCAAATGCAACACCGGTGCCAACAGAACCCCGTTGTGCGTCGTCATCGATGCGAGGGCTTCGGCAAAGGCGGAGAGCGCCTCCTTCGAGCGAGGGGGGGATTCGATGCGCCGCATCAAGTCGTGGTCAACCCATGCGTTCAACCACGACAGGGCTCGGATGTCCGCAGGACTGATGCCTCGCGTGAAACCAAGCGTATCGGTCCTGATCCCGAAGGCCAGCGCGGTGGCAAGGCGTGCGTTCATGTCCATGTCCAGGGCCGTAAGCAAACTCGCCACCAAGGAGGACGTCGCCGAAAATTCTGGATGAACGATGGCGACATCGGCTGCGGGCAGGTCCTCCACGGTATGATGGTCGAGGATGATGTTGGGCACCACGTCCGTTGGGAGCATGTTGTTGGCACCGGGCTGGTGGAAGTCCACCGCGACGATGGCATCGGCCTCGCTGACGACGTCGTTGACTTCCCAGCCCATCATCACGCGTGTCAATTCGATCTCAAGCAACTGCACCATCGCTCGGTTCTGATGGTGTTCGACCAATCCGCCGTGGTAGATGCGCCCATGGTGCCCTCGGTGTTCCGCCAAGCATTGCATCGCGAGGGCGGCTGCGAGCGCGTCCGGGTCAGGATTGTCATGGCAGAAAATGGCCACCTTGGAACCTGGCTCGAGGTCACGGAAGTGTGCGTCGAGCACCGCCGCCCCGGTATGACGTTCGTGGGCGCGGACGCGGTCTTTCACCGCGCTCAGCAACAGGTCTGCGGGTCGAATCTCGTCGACCATCGCTCCATCTGCAGGAGCGACGGGTCCAATGATGGGAACGCCCGGCCAACGTGCGGCGAGGGCTGCGGCAACATTGTCATCGCTCAGCGGACGCGTGTTCAGCACAACGATGAGGCTCGGCACCCGGGGCAGCGACGGCAGTCCGTCCACAGAGCTCGGCGAGGGAAGCGCCATCACGTCGCAATCCTGCAACCCTGCGGCGTCCTGCACCTCTGCTGCGAGCAGGACCACCCGCGTGGGCCTCGACGATGCACACCATGCTGCGAGGCGAGCCAACGGCTCACCTGAACCAATCAGCAGGTACATTCCTTGACCTCGTCAGAGCGGTTCAGAACGAAATCGTCACGTTCTCTCGCTCGATGCCCTGCACTTCGAAGAGGGTGCGCTCGGAGCAGGACTTGATGCCAGCAACGATGTTCGTCGGGATCGTCTCGATGGCGACGTTGAAGGTCGTCGCGCTGGCGTTGTAGAACTCGCGTCGGTCCGCAAGCTGGTTCTCCAAACCCACGAGTTGGTTCTGCAGGTTGACGAAGGACGTGTCCGCCTTGAGGTCAGGGTACTGCTCAGCAACCATGTTGATGCGAGGCATCATGCCGGCGAGCGTCGACTCAGCCGCGACAACTCCGGCGACGTCCTTCTGAGCGAGGGCTCCAGCAGCGGCTTGGCGGGCAACGGCAAACTGCTCGAAAATCTCTCGCTCGTGCTCTGCGTAGCCCTTGACAATGTTGACCAAGTTCGGGATCATGTCGTAGCGCTGCTTGAGGATGACGTCGATGTTGGACCACGACCGGTCGACGTCTTTCTCAAGACGGACAAGGCGGTTCCAAGTGGACACAAACCAGAGGAGCAGCACAACGGCTGCGGCAATGGCAACGATGGTCATGGGTTCCATGAATCAACGGAGCCCGCAGGTGCCTTATGAATTGATGGCCGAGCGAGAATTCCGCTCAAACGTACCTTCCGAAGACATCGGTTGCGTACCTGCAAAAGATGATGAGAAGCAATCCGAAGAAGACCTTGAGAATAACAGCATCTGGGAGTTTTAGGCCAATCTTTGCTCCGACGACCGCCCCCACGACAACGGCAATCGGTGCAGAAATCATCTGCCACAACGGCGGCCACGCCCCCTCGAAGAGGCTCGCATGCATGACCACGGCGACCGGCACGACGAGCACCATCAGTCCAAGGCTGGTGCCGATGGCACGACGGTCGCTGACCCCACCGAATTGATTGAGGATCGGGATGTACACCGCCCCTGCACCGATGGCGAGGACCGCGCTGGCCATACCACCGAACCCTGCTCCGACTCGAAGCGGGGTCGTGCGGACCTCTCCTGCCGTGTGTTGGGGCGTCCTGCCTCGGACCTTGCGCCAGGTCTTGACGCACGCCCATCCGACGAGAACCATCGCGAGCCCTTTGAACACCGGGTCAAGCGCCTCACCGAGCAGGCTGACGACCACCGCCCCAAGGGCAGCACCGACCATCGCCGCAGGGGCCGCCGTTCGGATCAGGGCCCCGTCCATGAGCCCCTCTTTACGATGGACCCAGCCCGAGCCAATCGACACACAGAGGGTCAACGTCAAGGACATCACGAAGGTGCTCGAGGCCACCTCCCAGCCACCAACATACAGCAGGATGGGGACAAAGAGCATCCCTCCCCCCAAGCCCAAAGGGGCGAAGAGCACCGCTGTACCGAGCAGCATCAGGAGCACGAGCACGAAAGGATCCATCATCCCACCTACAGGGACTCGATGACCATCGCGATGCCTTGGCCTCCACCGATGCATGCGGTGGCCACGCCGTAGCGGCCCCCGCACCGCTGCAGTTCGTATGCGAGGGTGAGCACCAAGCGCGTGCCGGTCGCCGCAAGCGGGTGGCCAAGGCCGACCGCCCCGCCGTTGACGTTGACCTTCTCGACGTCCAAGCCGAGGTCCTTGATGCAGGCCACTGCTTGACCGGCAAAGGCTTCGTTGATCTCCCATCGGTCGATGTCCCCGACGGAAAGGCCTGCCTTTTCAAGCGCCTTTTTGCTCGCTGGAACTGGACCGTACGCCATGATGGCTGGCTCGAGACCAACGATGCCCCAACTCACGATGCGCGCGAGCGGTGTATCGCCGTCCGCAGCAGCGCGCGAAGCGGACTTGATGACCACGGCAGCAGCGCCGTCAACGACCCCAGAGGCGTTGCCTGCGGTGACGAGCGACCCTTCGCCAAAGGCTGGACGGAGGCCGGACAGGGAGCCAACCGTCGTGCCCCGCACCACGTGGTCTTCGTCCGCGTGCGTCACCACGTCCTCACCACGCCGCGACGCGATGGTGACAGGAACGATCTCTTGCTCAAAGACGCCGGCATCAATGGACGCTTCCGTTCGCTGGTGGGACAGGGCGGCAAAGGCGTCCACCTCCTCCCTGGTCACCCCTTTTCGGGAACACAGTTCATCGGAGGTCTGCGCCATGTACAGGCCACATGTCATGTCCTGCAGGTTCGTCATCATGTAATCCTCAACGGGAGGTGCCCGGCCCAAACTCCAGCCGTCACGCGCTCCGCGAAGCACATGGGGGGCTTGGGAAAGGTTCTCCATCCCACCGGCAACGACCACCTCTGCCTCGTCCAGCATGATCATTTGAGCCCCCGTCACGATGGATTGGACGCCAGAGCCGCAGATGCGGGACAGGGTCAGCATCGGCGTTTCCTGCGGGATGCCGGCCTTTAGACCAGCATGCCGAGCCCCGTAGATGGACTGCGAACAGGTCTGCAGCGCATAGCCCATCACCACGTGGTCCACGGTCGACGGCGAGGTGCCGGTGCGCTCCAGCGCTCCCTTGATGGCCGTGGCGCCGAGGTCCTGCGCGCTCACCGACTTCAGCCGCCCTCCAGGACGTCCGTCGCCACGCTTCCCACCGACCCATTCGCAGAAGGGGGTTCGTGCTCCACCGACAACGACCACGTCTTCGACCATGGTCCGCACGGGTCAGGCCCCGCTCATCAACTGTTGGGCCAACGGTATGCCCAAGCGATGTCCGGTCGACCGCCCTGTGCGCTGCCCGAGAACCAGAGGTCCATGCTGAGACGGCCTTCTTCGTCCAGACCGTGCCGCCAGGTTGGCCCGTCCTCGCCGACGGGCCCCACACGCATGGAACATGCTCCTTCCTCGACGACCGCCTCCTCCGTTCCTTCGCCCGTGGAGAAGAGCAGACGAAGGCGTCCGTCCTCGCCGCGAACGTAGGTGGATGTGTCGACGTGCACCACCGTTCCTTCGGCGCTGAACACGGTTTCACGCAGCGTCAATGCGCCAGCCCCGTCAACGATGGGCTGCTTTGCTTCGTCCACCGATTCCGTGACCTCCACCGTCAATTCGCTCGTCCCGCGTGTTCCATTGAAGTGCCACGACCCTTCACCCTCAAGCGTTTGCCCATGGCAGGCAACCAGTCGCTCAAGCAGGGCATCCGCCCGCCGTAGTTCGAGGGAGGGAGGTCGGGAGGACCAAACGGCCCACGTCCCAGAAGCCGAGGCAACGTCACGGTCCCCGCGCCGCACCTGTCCGGCCAGATGCGCCACATGGCGACCACGGCGAACGACGCGCCCTTCGGCCACCAGACGGTCTCCAACCTTCGCAGCATCGAGAAAACTGGTCACCAATTGGGTTGTTGCGCACCATTCTTCTTCTTTCAGCGACGCCACGAGGGCCCCGCCGAGGGCCATGTCCAGCATGGTGGTCAAGAGCCCACCGTGCGCTGCTCCGCCCTTGTTCAAGTGCAGCGGTGTGACGTCCACCTCGACGCTGCAGTGCCCCGGACGCCACTCCGTCACGCGCAGGCCCAGAGCGGCGGCGATGCCCGATGGCTCTGGCGGTGGGCTTTGTGCTGCGCTCATGTGCGCATCACCCCAACGACCTTGACCAAGACACGCTTCTTTCGCTGTCCGTCAAATTCAGCGTAATGGATCTGCTCCCACGTGCCAAGGTGCAAACGACCGTCGCGCACCGGCATGGTCACCTGCTGGCCCAAGAGTTGCCGTTTGAGGTGAGCGTCACCGTTGTCCTCCCCAGTGCGGTGGTGGAGGTACTCCGTGCCCTCGTAGCCGTCCGGACCATGGAAAGGCGCGAGCCGCTCAAGCCACGCCATGATGTCCTGATGCAGGCCATGCTCCAGGTCGTTCACGTACACCGAGGCCGTGATGTGCATGGGGTTGACCAGCACCAGACCGTCGTCGATGGCGCTCTCGCGTACAATTCGTTCCACTTCATTCGTGATGCACAGAATGCATGCCCGTTCTTCCGTCGTGAACGAGAGTTCCTCAACGTAGGTGGCCGCTTGACCCACGATGCGTGTGCCCATGAGGAACGAACCGTTGAGCCGGCCCTTCAGGTGCGCGGTCAGAGCGCTTCGACGTCGTGCAGCAGTTCCGTGAGGAACGGTCGACGAGGGAGCAAGACGGCAGAGAACGCAGCGAAGGTTTTGATGGCTTCAAGGATCAGAAACGAAGGTTCGCGGACCACAAAGGCTCGGAAAGCGAGCATGGCCGAACCAAGCCCGACCGCAAGAAGGTAGGCATGTCCTTTGGAATGAAGAAGGCCACGCATCTCGAGGACGATGGCGCCAACAGCGAGGACGGTCCCGAGGCACGCACAGATGGCACTGAACGTGAGCAAACTCATGAACATGGTGTGTATTCAACACCGACCCTTTAGGAAGGTTTCCTCAACGTGTGAACAGCGATGAATCGTCAAGACCGTTGTCGCTGACGAGCAGGGGCACGGCCACGAGCAGGCCGCAAATTCCTGAACCAATCAACGATGAGATAACCGCGCCGCCAACGCCACCGATGCCCGCCGCTGTGATTTCCGAGTAGGCGAACGTCAACGCGACGTTGATGATGAAGGAAACGCCAACCGCCAGCAGGCCGAGATGGACGCCTCGACGCTGATACTGCATGGTCCATACACCACCGAGGATGGTTGGCACCGCCGTCACGATGCCCAAGAGGCTGCTGACGAACAGATAACTGGCCATCGTTTCCGAATTGAAGCCAAGTTCACCCTCTGGGACATCGGCGAGAAAGCCCTCAAGGACACTCGCGCCAGCAATACCGCCAACGGAAGCGAGCAGTCCAAAGGCACCGTAGATGACGATCAGAATCCCCATGATTTTGGCAGCACCGCTCGGAGGTTGCACGTACAACATCGTCGGCATCTGTTGCGCAGCGCCACCGTCGAAGGAGTTGACCTGCCCGCTGAGGGAGAGGTGCGACGGTTGTTGAAAGGCAGCCGGGCTGGAGGCATCGTCCGACCCTTCGTTCGGCCATGGGGAGGATTCCATGACGCAGTGAAGGGGAGGTCCGCCAAGAACGTTCGGCTGTTGAGCGGGGTTCAAGTGAACAACCGCCGTGCCCCAACAGGGGACGAGCATGCACGTGTTGCTTGTCTACAAGAAAACACACGAAGAGGTGCACGACAGGGCCTTGCTTTGCCTCCAGGAAGCCCTGCAGGAACGTTCAGGCGTGGTCCACACCGAAGTTCGACCGCGTGAACGTGTCCGGAGGGCGGATTTCCTCGGGCGTGACCTCGTCATCGTCCTCGGCGGCGACGGTACGTTGACGAGCATCTCCCACAACATCGACGACCAAACCATGGTCATGGGGGTGAACTCTCACCCACGCGACGGCGACCCTGAAGGCAGCGTCGGATTCTACATGGACAGCGACCCTGCCACCTTCAAGCACGACCTTGACCGGGTGCTCGAAGGGTCTGCGATCGTCAACCGGCTTCCACGGCTGCAGGCGATCATCGACACGACCTCGGGAAACAGGTACACCACGGACCCGGCCCTGAACGACCTGCTCGTCGCCAACACCCACCAGTATGCACCAAGCAAGTACCTGATGCGTCGCGGTACGAGCACGGTCGTCCAATCGTCGAGTGGGTTGCTGTTCGCAACGTGGTACGGACAACACGCATGGATGAGCCACGCCGCACCCGAAGGGCACATGAACGAACTACGAGCCAAGGCCTCACGCGACGAACGAACCGACCATTGCTTCGTGTTCGCTCGCGACCTCTCGAAGGACGAACGAACTGCTCGACCGTGGGCTCACTTGGCATGGACCGGTGAGCCAACAGTGGTGGTGAGCGACATGCACCGCGGGTACGTGGTTCCTGACGGATGGGACGAGGTGCACTTCAACCGAGGCGCAACGGTCACCGTCGACGCGAAAGGACCGGCGCTCACCTTGCTGACCTTCCGTCGCACCATGGACGAAAAGGTCGAGCGCATCGGCTGAGCATTGTGCCTGGCTGGAAGGTGGCACGCAGAGCGTGTCCGCTACCCACGCTGAAATTGGAAAAAAAAAGGGTGGAGACGGGGAGGCCGAAGCCTCCCCGCCCCCGGTTTCTTAGG
>JAYPDK010000002.1:23823-61642 GCA_038125145.1 Candidatus Poseidoniaceae archaeon | reverse complement strand
AGCAAGGCATTGACGCATGCATGGCCCGCTTGGGCCGCGACCTTGCCTTTGCCCATCTTCAGGCCATGGTTGACCACGAGCACCAGTTTTGTGGCGCCGGTTGGCCGTGGGCCTGAAGGCGGGGGGGCGGTCAACCGGTGCAACCAGCGACGGAACCCCACATGCAGAGGTTCGAGCCTTCGCCCATCACGCTTCCGCCGCCGGACCGTTGATGATGGCCATGCCCATGCCGGTGCATGGGTGCTGCAGGCAGAGGTCGCGTGGATCTGCGCAGCGATACGGTGACGCAACCCACGGACGCGATGCGGGAGGCCATGCGTGTGGCCCACGTTGGCGATGACGTGCTTGGTGACGACCCCACCGTGAAAGCCCTCGAAGCGCGGATGGCGACGATGTGCGGCATGGAGGCCGCCCTGTTCATGCCCTCTGGCACCATGGCCAACGCCGTTGCTGTACGGGCCCACACCCAGCCGGGCGACGAAATCGTGCTCGAGCGTGAGGCCCACATTTACCAGTACGAGGGCGGGGGCTACGCCGCCATTTCTGGCTGCTCCGTTGCCTTGGTTGACGGCGACCGTGGGCGAATGCATCCAACTTCGGTGGCGTCGGCCATCCGGAAATCGGCCGGCTCACATGGGCACTATCCGGACGCCACGCTCATCTGCGTTGAAAACACCGCCAACAGGGGCGGTGGCGCCTGCTACGACCAAACCACCCTCGACGCCATTGTTGAGGTTGGTCGGGCACAGGGTTGCGCCCTGCACGTCGACGGTGCGCGGATGATGAACGCAGCGGTCGCCACATCGTCAACGCCTGCTCGGATGCTCGAAGGTTGGGACAGCGTCTCCGTCTGCCTGTCAAAGGGGCTTGGCGCTCCAGTGGGGTCCGTTCTCGTGGGTTCCACCGCCTTTGTTGCTCGAGCCCACCGTTGGAGAAAGATGCTCGGTGGCGGCATGCGTCAGGCAGGGGTGCTCGCCGCGGCGGGACTGCACGCCTTGGATCATCACGTCGACCGGCTCGTGGACGACCATGCACGCGCCAGACGCATGGCGGAAGCGATGGCGAAGCATGGCTCGTTCCACCTCGACCTCGACGCGGTTCAAACCAACATGGTCTACTTCGGTGTGGACGGGTGGTCCGCCCTCCAAACCCAAGCGCACCTCGCCGAGGCGGGCATCAACGTCCTGACGATTGACGACGCGCGTTGCCGGCTCGTCACGCACCTGCACATCACCGACGAGGACGTGGCCAAGGTCGAAGCCGCCATCGCGTCGGTCGCCTGAGGACGACGAAGCATTGACCTGCCACGGGCCACACGACGCAGCATGCGCCGTTGGATGCCCGTCCTGCTGCTGACGCTCAGCCTGACCCTCCCAGCGGCCTCGGCAGGGGCACCGGCCGCGACCGACGCGGGCATGCTGTTTGGCGGTCAGGGTGGATCTGTAGCCAATGGCTCGACCTCGACGACAACATTGGACGCCATGCCCCCCGTGCTTGAGGACTACACCGCGACGTGGTGCGAAAATTGCGTGTACGTCGAGCACGCGCTCCACGACCTTCTCGAGGAACGCGACGGGCATGTTTTCTCGTTCCACCGTTCGATCGGTGAAGCGGAGGATCCCTTCGGAACGCAGGTGCTCGACGAGCGCTGGGAGGAGCGGTACAGCCGTCGAGCCCCTCCAACGGTGGTGTTCAACGGCAGCACGATGGTGGTGGGAAGCGTGCCGGAAGGTGCGAGCCTGCTCGAGGATTTCCGCGCCCTCGCCAACATGAGCCTCAACCTCCCCGAAGGCTCGTCGACCTTCACGTGGACCGCAGCCACCTCAGGACAAAGCACGGTGTCGTGGGCACTTTCGACGCAGGGAGGGCCCCCGGCAGGCATGAGCAACGTGCAGGTCTCGGTGGACGTATGGGTCGTAGAGGACACGGCGCATTTCCCCGACGGCAGCAACGGCGAGGAGGATTACCCGCACATCGTGCGGGACATCATCACCCTCGATACGCAAGGTTGGGGTGCCGATGGAGTGACGAGCACAGGCACGATGGACATCTCGCTCCCTGCAGCCTTTGACGGCGACGACCTCAGCCTGTACCTCGTGTACAACGCCGCCTCCGAACCGGTCGTCGATCCTGAGCCAGAGCCAGCACCCCCTGCAGGCCTTCCAGGTCCAGGGGCCATGTTGAGCGTCCTTGCGTTGGCTTTGGCCGCTCGACGAGAGTCCTGAGGTTCAGCCCTCGTCCCGAAGGTCTTCTTCCAACCGCCACGCTGGTTCGTGCCGACGGGCCCCGTCGCGGATGTACTCCCACCACCACGGACGTGCGTCCGTGTCGACGACCTCACGTTGAATCGCGTTCAGGCGAAGCACGAGTTGCGTGGCCGCGTCTGGAGCCCACCCTCCAACCCGGTGCCACATGCCATCCTCTTGCTCCACCCATCCCGAGACGCCGAGCAAAAAGCGCAACCAACCGTCTTCACGCTCGTCACGCACGGTGAAACGAAGGCCCGTTTGAAGCGTCACGTCGTAAGGAGGGTGACCAACCAGATGGATCGGCTGCGGGTCTTCGCCCGCACCGCCCACCGCTGCCCACACGCGCGCGTACAGGTCGCGCCATCGGCGCGCCCCTTCACGGGGGTCGTGCTCTTCCCATCGTTCCCGATGTTCCACGTGCATGTGGCGTCGGATGGCCTCAAACGGGTCTTGAGGGCGGTTCCGTCGTGCTCCAAATCGGCGATGAAGGTTCTCAACCATGTCACGTTCCAACTGCCGGCCAATCTCCATCTGATGCCTGAACAGGGCGCGGGCATCGCCCGCTTGTTCGTCCTCTTCGTTCCTACGTCGTTCTTCGTTCAGGAACCGATGGAAGATGCCGGCGTTCATTCGACCGTGCTGAACCATGCCCTGCAGCCAGCCGCCGCGCCCTCGCTTGGTGCTTCGCCCCTCCCGCCACGCCGCTTCAAACGCCTCCTGAGGAAGGATGGCCGGGCCGTCCCTGGTGCCTTCTTGCCCGTGCCACACCGGTCGAAGCGTCTCCATGGCCTGCCTCGTCGGTTCGGCATCGCACCATGGCAAGGCGAGCGTGAGATCGTTGACCGAGGCAGGAAGCCCGTCCTGAGCAGGGCTGATGCTGGTCAGGTGGGTCGCCAAGGACCGGATGGTCCGCGATGTACCCACGTCGTCAAGCAAGGACAGCACCACCGTCCCAAGCACGTCGCCAAGCGGCCGTTCCGGGCCCTCTCTGTCCTCAAGGATGCAGATGGGCGCATGGAGGATGCGTCCTTGTCCATCGAGCCCGTTGACGACGAAAGGTGCGCCGTGAGCCCCGTGGCCGACAGTAACGGAGTAGCCATGGCCCAACCGCCCCCGAACGAGGACACGGGCACCTTCGATGGCCGTCCGGTCGGCGTTGTCGTCGAGCACCCCGTTCAGCAACGCGATGGACCTCTGCAAGGGGGCATCCACCTCGTCAAGCGGCTGAGGCAGCCGCCATGCGGCGCAGAGCGCATGAAGGCGGTGTGCGTCGTCCGCCCACGGCGGCAGCAGCACGGTTTCCGTGAGCCACGCCCAGTGGAGGGGATGCGCGGGGATCTTCACAAGGCTGCTCTGCTTTGGGGTTGGGACACAGAGGCGCAGCCGTCCGTTTCGGAGCCGGAGGGGGTTCGCGTTCTTGACGTGAAATGCGCCATCTGGAGCCCCGCCCCACCAGGCGAGCAGCCAGGGCTCCGTCCACCCTTCGAGGCACTTCAAGGGTCGACGCGCCACCGCATCGTGAAACTCACCCCGCTCGCGGTGGACGCGGTGGCGTGCTGACTCTTCCAAAATCCATGCTCGCGAGGTTGCGTCCATGGGCGTGCCGATGCGAGCATGAGCGTGGATCCACGCCAGCAGAGGGTGAACGGACCGCTCAATGTGGTTCCTCGTCCATCGGTTCGGTCGGTGCGTTCCTCCCACGGCCCCATCTCCCGCAGCAGCGGTGAGGGCGACCGTGAGGGCCGCAAGGTCCCAGCCGATGCGGAGCGGGGACGTCAACACCTGAAGCAGGTCCTTCCATGGAGCCCCATCAAGCGGGCCGACGCCGTCAATGATCACGCCCTGGTCCGTGAACTGCATGACGTGCTCGGTGACAAGCACCACACCAGCCGTCAGGGCCCGGCGCGCATCGCGGTCGACGCCTTCCCCTGCAAGCACCTGGGCGGCCGCCTCGTTGAATGCTGCTTCACCAGCACCCCACGACCCGACCGGATCAAGGTCCGGAGCGGTGAGCCGTGCCCACGCCCCTCGCTCTTCGACCCATGGCAGACCCTCCACGTGCCTCCAGCGTTCCTTGGATGGCCCATCGTTCAGGGTACCGTAGGCCCAGTCGACCGCAGTTGGATCGAGCGAGTGGAGCCAACGATGGTCGGTGGCTTTGTCGACGATGGACGTGCACAGCGCACACCACGTGGACCGGCCGCCTTCCTCACCTTGCTGGATGCTTCGAGTGCAGATGGAGCATGTCGCCTTCATGGAAGACACCGCGTGCGAGTCCATTTGAAGGCTCAAGCCTCCGAATCGGTGCCCTCATCGCCCGCGTTCTCGTGTGCGGGGGCACGGTCGCCAAGCATGCGAAGGATGTGCTCGGGCAGGCCACGCTCCTCCAAAGCGGGGTAGGACGGCCGCTGCTGACGGCGGTCGAGTCGCGCGTGGATGCGGAGTTGGTCGGCGTCAAGCGCGCGTCCGTGGGGATCGGCCGCGCGGAGGGTGCGCAAGGTGTTCGTGAGGCTGTCCGGGGAAAGGCCAAACATTGATGCAATGAGGTCCTTGTTTCCGTCGAGGTACCCGATGGCTCCAAACGCCGTCCACGTGGCAAGCGCCCAGCGGCGGCGGGCCGTTCGGTTTCGGTACTGAGGGTGGGCGTCATCGGCCAGCATGGCCTCGACCCGCTCCTTGATTTGGGCTTCGAGGTCCTTCATCAGCCTCGGTTCCACCAAGCGTTCCACCAACGTGTGTGCCATCATCATGCAGCGTTCTTCCTCGATTTCCTGCCTTGAACGACGTCCGGTGAGGCGGTCCTTGTGCACCAGTTCGGCCTTGACCATGGCTTGCACGACCTTCAGCATGCAGGATTTGGCGTCGGTCACGTGCTTCCTTTCGAGGCCGTGCGCGCGCAGCAAGCGCTGCAGGTCCGTGCCACGTTGTTCGATGGCGAGCAGCTCGTCTTCGAGGAGGGCCAAGGCAAGGGTGAGCGCGAGAACCTTTCCCTCCTCGTTGAGGCCGTTCGGCCAGCGCTTGCACGTGCGGCTGCGGGTGAAGGAACTCACAGGATCCTTCGGCATGCTGGCCTTGATTGCACGAAGCCGGGACGCAAGTTCCGCCGCGACAGGATGGGACGCAAGGGGTCGGATGAAGAGGTCAAGAAAGCCGTTCGCAAACAAACGGTCGGCTCTCGCCCGACCGAACAGCCGGGCTGCGCACTCGTACACGTCACGGGCAAGGTGCTGCGGCACGCCCTTTCGAGCGTACTGGTCGAGCCGGTTGACCGGGACCGTGGAATCGAATGCGGGACCGTACGGGCTTGGTCCTCGTCGACGGGCGCCTTGGTCCGCCACAAGTCCAGCCTGGTCGCCTGCAGCGATTTCGTCGCCAGCCGGCTCAAGTCCGCACATGCCACAGACTGTTTGGGGGTTGTAGGGGGCCGTATTGCACTCTGGACAGCGTTCCTCAGTGTTCTGTTGTGCTTCCTCCGAAACGCCCTCCTCGTCCTCGATGTCCCGGTTGTTTGTGCCTTCCCCACGTTCTTCATCGTTGCCGCTCATGTTGTCCACGCTCATTTGTTTGAATCCGGCCGCGGCCGGACGCCAGAGGCCGTACGAGCCAGACTAAAAGGATTGCTGCGAAGAAACAACGCCCCGAGGGGAATTCCCGCGACCACTCACGTCACGGAAACAAGATAGAGATATGTTTTGACATGAACGGCGAGACCCCCTCCCCGAACCGCGGCTTCAAGTAGCCTGACCGTCGACGGTCTCGGTATGAGCACCGTGTCCATCGTGGAACACGGCATGCTCCCCTCCTGGGTTGAGGGCGCAATGGCGTCCAGCACCGTGCTCGTGGTGTGCGCCACGGAACGGCAACGTCAGCAGCACCTTCGAGCGCTTGCGGCGAGGAACGCCACGGCCGACACCACCCGAATCGTGACCCTTCCTCGATTGGCACGCTTGCTTCGTCAAGACCTCGGCCTCCCCGAGGTCGAGCGCGACCGCCCCCTCTTAACGCTGAGGCTGGACCTTGCATGCCGCCGCTTGGCCAGCGAGGGCGCCTTCCCACTGCTTCACTCCACGTGGCACGTGGGCCGTACGGAGCGATTGGAACGGTTGCATGCCCGCCTGGCCGAAGAAGACCTCCTCGACACGGCGTGGGAAGATGATCCTGGGTTGGACGCCTTCCGGGTCGCGGTGCGTGAGGTCGAGGAATCGACAGGGCGCATGCATCCGTCCGTGCTGCCTTACCGGGTTGCTGAGGCGCTCGAACACAGCAGCGACGTTCCGTTCACACTTGGGCCGATCAAAGGCGTGCTCGTGCTTCCCCATCCACCGCAGATGGAAGGGTCGTGGCAACGTTTGCTGCGCGCTGTGGACGCCGTGCGTCCGTTGCACGTGCTCCGCACACCAGGAAACCTCCGCACGGGCTTTGGTGGAGGGTGGGTGGACGATGTTGCTCCTTGCGGCGTTGAGGGATGGCCGGCATGGCTGCCCGACGGTGCAGCAGCAGGCACGTCAGGCACCTCGTGGGACCTGCTCGACGCGCACGTCGAGCGCGTGCACCGAGTTGTCCTTCAGCGGCGCTCGCATGGGCCGATGGCCGCCGTTGACCTTGCGCTTCGCACCGTGCGCAAGCAGCCTTCGTCCCGCATCCTGATCGTTGACGCTGACGCTGCTCGACGGTCTGCCATCACCCGATCCCTCGAAGCCCATGGTCTGACGGTGGACGGTGACCCGCCGTCGTCCCTCTCGCGGGGCGTCGCTGGCGTGCTTCGCTTGGCGGAAGCGGGTGTTGGTCCGGAGGCATGGAACTTGGAACGGCTGCTCGACCTTGCTGGTGGGGCCTCCCTGGGGTTCTCCCTCTCCTCGGAGGGCATGGTTCCCCCCCACCCCTCCGGTTTGCAGGCAGCACCGGACGTGGCCCTGCTTCGTGATGTTGCACGAGGCGCTCACCTTCGTGGCGGCCCTGGGGCGTTGCAGCGTTGGCGACGGGTGATCGAAGGCTGGCGACCGAACGCCCATCGCGGATCTGTCGAAGCTCAACTTCAGAGAATCGAGTCAACAGCATGGTGGTTGGCATGCGTGCAACGCTTGTGGACGCCGTTGCTGACCGACGGCGACCGCGAGGGAACGGAGCCTGTGACAGGCCCCTGGTCTGGGCGCCCCCTGCCCCTCCCAGAAGCACCGAGTTCCCTTGCGTCGTGGCTCGACGTACTCCTTCAAGGCGCGGACTGGCACACGATCCGTCAACGCCGCCCGCCCTTTGACCGCAGCCTTGCGTCCCTGCACCACTTGGTCGAGGCCATCGAACGGGCTGCTGCTGAAGGCCTTGTTCCAAGCGACCCCTCGTCCGCCGTCGACCTCCTTCGGGTGCTCAGTCAAGGAGGCCCCTCCGCCGGCGCTCGTGCTTCCTCGGATACGCTCCATGTGGTGGCCCCAAACGACGCTGTCGGCGTGTCGTCCGATCTGTTGCTGTTGGCCGGCGTGGACGCTGAGGCATGGACGATGCGCAGCGCTGATCTCCCGTGGTGCGACCGTGATGCTCGCCTTCGGTTGGGCTTGTTTGATGCCGACCGGCCGTTGTGCAGGGGGAGGCACGCCCTGGCCTCGATGGTGGCCTCTGCCTCGTGCACGGTGGTCTTCGATTCGACTCCCGAAGAGGCCGCTGGCCCCTCGCCTCCGGTGGCAGAATGGCTGCTGCACCTCCAACGGCGTGGATGCACAGCCTCGATTCATGCCCAAACGACGTCGTTCCTCGAGGCCGATGCCGGTGAGGGCCATGGTCTGTGGGTGTGCCAAGCAGATGGATCATGGAGCCCGCGTCCCTCGGGTTACGACGAAGGTCGGCCCGTCCGGGCGGGTCAAGAACGGAGGGACGCTCGTCAGCGGGCGGGCCTCGTGCTTGAGCACGGAGGGGCTTCCTCCGTTCCAGTGGCCGTGGACGCGCTTGCTGCTGCTGCGGAGGCGTCCGTGCTCCTCGACCGAGTTCGACGGCAGCCCGACCGGAACGACGTCGGTGAGGACGAGCAGTTGCCGTGGGCCGTCCGCGAACGCCTGCAATCCACCGAACGCTTGCAGCTTCGCCCGTCTCCGTCGCACCTCGGGAAAGGCGCGGTCGCTGCAGCCGAGCCTTGGCCCCACCTTGGCGTTCGTTTGAACAAGCGCAGCGTGTCGGTGTCGATCGACCCTCGACCGCTGCCGCCGTATCGCTTCGCACACGAGGCACTTGACGGCCGAACCGGCCACGAAGGGCCCACCGTCGAACGCGAGGCGTGGTCACCCAGTCGGCTTCACGCGTGGGTGACCTGCCCTCGGCAGGCGTGGTTGGAAGGCGTGCATGGGGCAGGTGAACACGAGGCGTCCTCCGAGGACGTTGACCGTCGAGAACAGGGCGACCTCGTTCACCGGTTTGAGGAATCAACGCTTCGGTCGTTCGGAACATGGGGTGCCGACGGTCTTCGGACGTCTGAAGCGGCAGCGTTGCCGTCCGAGGACCCCTCCGCCCTGTGGCAGTCGCTGGTCGAGGTCCTGCTTCAGGACACCCCGTGGCTTGGTCGGGCGGACGCGGTGGCGATGCACCGTCGGCGTTCCGCCCTCGGGCCCTGCGCGTTCGACGACGAAGGTATGCTGCACCCTCCTGCTCGCCCCACCGGGGAACTCGGGCGCCTGCTGTTGGCCGACCTCGCCCTCGCCGATGCGGCGCCGTTGGCCAGCGAGTGGGCCGTGGTCGACCACGAAGGCAACATCCCGTCCGTGGTGCTCGACGAAGGCATGGACCCCGTCCATCTCCGGTGTCGGATTGACCGTGCCGACGAGGTGCTCCTGCCCGAGGGCGTCTTGGTTGAAGCCCAACGCGCCGGGCTGATTCCAGACCATGTGGAACGGTTTGTGGTCCTTCGAGACCTGAAAAGCGTGGTTGGCCCCAAGAAGGGGGACGACGGGAAGCGTCACTTGCAAGGCCTGTACGATGACGTGCAGTTGGCGACCTATGCCTTGGCATGGGAGGCCGCTCGGCCGACCGAGATGGTCGTCGGGGTTGGCATCACGGAAGTGGGAAGCACAACGACGCATTTTGTTGAGATCGACGGTCAGGTTGCAGCGATGCTGGCTGACCTCAGCATCGGTGAGCAAAGCAAGCATTTGCACCAGACCCACCCCGCCTCGACGCCAGATGGAGCCCCGTGCTCTCCGTTCCGACGCTGGCTCCTTGAGCGTCGGATGACCTTGGCCCGTGCCGTTCAGGCCGCACAGCGCGGTCACGTGGTGCCCACGCCATCAGGTGCGTGCCGCTATTGTGGGGTGCGCGCAGCCTGTCCTGCGGCTGAACTTGGGGGTGGTGCCTGATGCGCCATCCTCTTCGCGACGCCCAACGGCTCGGCCTCGATCTGGACCGTCACATCGTTATGGATGCCGGTGCGGGAACGGGCAAGACGACCGTGATGGTCGAGCGCTACGTGCAGCACCTCCTTTCCCCCCAGCAACGTGCTGTGCTGGTGACGCCATGCGGGGCACGCCAACCCAGCCAAGCCGCAGGCTCCTCGTTGGCTGCTCCTCGTGACCGCATCACGGCCGAGGCGTGGCCTGGGTTGTTGCCGGGCGAGGTGGTCGCCATCACCTTCACCCGAAAGGCCGCAGGAAACCTTCGGGGAGGCATCAAGCAGCGGATTGGCGCCATCCGAGGGGCGCCCGTCGAAGGCGACGACGAGGGCGTGGTCGACGTGCGCTGGCGTGGCGTGGACACCGCTGTTGTTGACTTGCTCAGTTCGTTGCTCGACGACGCTCCAATCTCCACCATCGATGCCTTCCTTCAGCGCCTGGTCAGCCCGTACATCGACGAACTGATGCCACGACGCATCGATGGGGTGGTCCCTGAAGAGCAGGTTGAGGCGCTGCACAACCTTACCCTTGCTTCGGTGTGGCGCTTGCGTGGCCCTCACGATGCGCCTCGCCTCGGCATCACGAACGGCACTGCCGTGATTGAAGCACGGGACCGATTGTCTGTGGCGCTGGGCGGTCAGGGTGCCGCACACCGCGTGCTGTCCAAGATGTTGCGCAACGCGGCCTTCGTCGACGAAGCGAGGACGGCGCTCGTTCGCTTGGGTGAGGGCGCCATCGATGGCACCACCCTACGCCGTTTGGTGGAGCGTGCCGCCGTCGCTGGACCTGAGCACGGCATCGACGCCTTGCTCGCCTTTGTCGAGAACCTTCGGAACGCGTTGCGAGGATGGCACGATCACATCTTGACGCGGGAGGAGGAATACGTGCTCGCAAAGGAGGCGAAGGAGGGGACGCAAACACGGTTCCGGCAACTCCGTCGTTGGTGCGACCTTGCACCCCCGACCGATGCATGGGAGGCCATCCGATGGCTGTACGGGGCCGTACGTATCGTGGTCTCCGATGCTGCGGTGAAGGACCTCGCGTACAGCGCCGCCTTCCCCCGCTTGGCCTTGCCCTCGGACCAAGGATGGGCAGGGGGCTGCAAAGGTGCTGTACGAAGGGGAAATCCGGACACCGCCAAGGTGGCGTTCATCGAAGGTTGCGAAGCACACATCCATGCTGTCCGTGACCTGTTGAACCACCCACAGCACCACTGGTGGGTGCTCTTGGGCGCCTGCGCGTTGGACCTTGAACCGGGCTTGGCGTTCGACTTCCTCCCGCAGGGCATCGACCTGTGGCCCACCCCGTTGGCCCACCCCTTGCCCATGCAACCCGTGGAGGGGGTGTTGACCACGGGATCGACGTTCAGTGCGCAAGTGATGGCCGACCTCTTCACCGTGCACGACGCCAACCGGCAAGCCTCGGACCTGATCAAATCAGAGCAAGGCTTGATTGATTTTGAAGACGTTCAACGCATGGCTTCCGACTTGTTGCTCGCACACTGCCCTGAGTCGGTTCGCGCAGATTGGTCCGTTCGGGCTCCTCAGGTTGTGGCAGCCCTCGACGCCTTACCCTCGGAGCAGGACGACGATGGCGCAGGCCCGTGGAGCGACGAACACATCGAACGTGCGTTGGGTATTGCCGTGGATCACGACGACATCGCTCGTGACCTCCAGATGCGTTGGGACAGGCTTCGGCGGCTTCGACGTGAATTCCGGGCCTTCATCATCGATGAATTCCAAGACACCAACCCGGCGCATTTCCGGCTCTTGGCTCGGCTGTGGGGGCCGCGAGAGCGACGTCATGGTGAGCCCGGGCCAACAAACGGCGCGTGGGAGCCAACGGTCTGTGTGGTCGGGGACATGAAGCAATCCATCTACAGGTTCCGCCAAGCCGACGTCCGCGTGATGCGGCGCGCCACGGCCGCCATTCGATGCATGAACGCACTTGAAGCGGACGAGCCACGATTGCTGCCGTTCCGAGCGACCAACGCTGGTCGCGACCCCCGCCCTGTCGGGGACGGTGGGACGGCGGGAGGGGTGCATTCCGCCCTTGAGCACGTGACCGGTCAAGCGGGTGCGCCGTGGTCGCACGTCGACTACGGTACGGACGAGCGAACCGTGACCATGCGACGGCTCGGGCACATTGAACTCGACGAAAACTGGCGCACGGCAGCGCCGCTGATGCACACGATGAACGGGTTGTTCGACACCATCCTCGGCGAAGGTTCACGCACGATGGACGGGGACTGGTATGCGGATCCACAGCGGTTGCAGCCCATGCGCACGACCGAGGCACCAGCGCGGTTGGAATGGCTCATGCCAGTGCGCACCGAGGACGCAACGGAGGTCGAAGACCTTCGCGTTCCGCTTGATCCCTTCGAGGACCCCCGTTCGACGCAGGCCTCGCTGGAAAACGAGTTGATCGCTGCACGGATCGCTGCCCTCGTCCATGGTGCTCCGGTGCAGCTCACTCCGGACCGAACGGTCGCCGCGGACGCCCCTGTGGCACCGGGCGATGTGCTCGTCTTGGTCCATTCCAGGGGGAGGGCCGCCGGCCTTGTTGAGCAACTTCGAGACCGCAACATCCCCGTGATGGTCGACCGTCAGGGTGACCTTCTGCACCAGCCCGTGGTGCAGCCCCTCCTTGCGGCGTTGAACGCGGTGGCCAACCACGGCAGCCTTCATGCCCTTGCTGTGTTGGGCCGCTCGGCTGCCTTCGCGGTCAGCGATCGACACCTCGACACGGCGCTCGCAGCCGTCCGGGGCGGAACACCGGTGTGGGCCGCGCTTGCCGGCGTGCTGGATGCACGGCGCGCCGGCCTTGCGCAGCGGTGCGCAGCCCTTGCTTGCGATGGAGCGATTCACGCGGTGCTGGACCTGATCCTCGACGAAAGCGACCTGCTGGTGGCCTGGCCTTCCGACGCGGACCGCCAGCACGCAGAGCGATTTTGCCTGCTCGTGCGGGACCTCGCAGGTCGCCATGGGGAGGACCCTGTGGTGTTGAGCGAGCATCTTGCCGGACTCCAGCGCCTTGAGCGGGACGGCCCATCAGCGGTCGTCGAACCCTCGGGAGGGGCCGTCGAGGTCATGACGATTCACAACGCGAAAGGCCTCGAGCGTGACGTGGTGGTCGTGGCCGGGCTGTTCACGGCAGGAGGCCATGACGCCACGTTCGCCGCTCGTGACAACGTCCGCGTCCTTCCCGACCTCGTTGTCGCCCGCACCAAACCGTGGCCGACGGCGGGATTCCCAGAGGACGCGATGTGGCGCATGGCGAAGGCCTTGGACGACGCCCAAGCGAAGGCAGAGCGGGCACGCCAGCTGTACGTCGCGATGACCCGGGTCGGGCGGCAGTTGATCTTGGCCGGCGCCCCGGAGGGCGTCTCCCTCGACGAGGATGGTCGCCTTCACGTTCCAATCTCGTCCTCGTCGACCATGACCTTCGGTGACCACCTGTTGTCGGCCTTCCCGCGCTTGGCGAATCAGCATGGCGCCGAGCACCCGTTCCTTGTTGAGGAGGGCGACGGCGGCACCACGTTGGTGCTCGACCCCGACGTGCTGGCGACGGACGCAGGCTTGGGCGAGGATGCCGTGCCCACCATGCTGCTGCTTCATCACCCGAACCAAGTGCCGCAGCACGAGCGAACCACGCCGTTGAACCGCCTTGCTCGCCTTACGGAAGCACCGGACAGGCTGAGGGGAACTGAACCAACCCCGACGCACCCGCTCTCCGTGATGCACCGGTTGAGGGTGACCCCGCACGGCCTCGACACCGCGCGCTCGTGCCGCCGCCGTCATTGGCTTGCGTCCGTGCGCGGTTGGGTTCCCGAGGCCTTCGGTGTCCAAGCGCCCGATGAGGACCAGAAACCACGCTCCAGCGAGGACGTCACGCTTCCATCTGGACCATGGCCCGCCCCCACCTTGTTTGGGACGATTGTTCACCGCGGCCTCGAGTTGGGATTGGCCAATCCCGCAACGGGCGAGGCGCTGGTGCCTGCGTTGCCGTCGTCATGGACGACCCCTCATGGTTCTCTGTTGCGTTCACCCGAACTGATCGAGCGCGTGATTGCAGAACACGGAGCGACGGCCACCCTCTCGACCGAAGCACGAGAACGTGTGGCTGAGGTGATGGGCATCATCGAGGACGGTCCGCTCGGTCGCCTCGCCGAAGGCCATGCTGTGCACGGACGGGTGGTGCAGGGCCTCCGCACAGAACACCCCTTCCTCGTCTCCCTTCCGATGGGTGGCCCGTTGCCGCGTACGGTGTGGCGGGACGGCGGGCGGGTCGAGGTGGCCACCGTCGAGCGTCCGTTGGTTGAGGTGGACGGACGGATCGACCTCGTGTTGGCCGTGGAGGACGAACACCTCGGCCCCTGCCTTCAGGTTGTGGACCTGAAAACAAGCGGCTGCATGGGGGACTGGGGAACGCATCCCTTGCGTGCTCCCCGTTCGCCGCTTGATGACGCTGGTCGGTCGGTTGCGGAGCGCGAAGAATTGGAACGGTACGCGCTGCAGTTGACCTTGTACACCCTTGCGCTTGAAGCCCAAGAAGCCGCCAAGCCTGTGGAGCAGCGTCGCACCGTGCTCCCCCCTGCGTTGCTCGTTGCAGCCAGCGGTCGGCTTGTGGAGATGACCGGTGCTGAATTCAATGCGGCCACGACCGACGCCTCGGACCTGATGCGTTGGATGGTCCACCTGTCGATCGACCCGGAAGCCCTTGAGGAACCGGAGCGCCTTCCACCCACCGAGGTGGGCACGTGTGCAGGATGCCCGTACTACCGTGGGAAGGTTCGGTTGTGCGGTCCTGATGGGGAGCCGCTTGGCTACGGCGTGGGTCAGGCCAAGGGTGCCTGACCGGCGATCACGAGCGTCCCAGGGTCGCCTGCGGCCCGCCACGACGTGATGCCTGAGAAACCGGCCGCGGCCCAAGCCTGCAGCCATTCCTCCTCGCTCATTGTGGTCATGTGAACCCCCACCTGTTCAGGCCACGCAAGGCTTGCCTCGTGCTCACGGTAATGATCGATGCCGACGACGGCCCATCCGCCGGGGACCAGCCACGTCGTGCAAAATTCGCTCAGCATGGCCGCGGGGTCGTGGAGGTAGTAGAGCACCTCCATCGACATCAGCAGGTCAACCCGTGCGTCAGGGGACCAATCGGGCAGCATCGCGTGGTGGTACCGTCCCTCGGGGTCGATGGACCGGGCCTTGTCGATCATCCCCGCGGCTCCGTCCACTCCCTCAGCCACGGTACAGAACGGCATGGACTGCAGCTGACGAACCACCCAACCGTTGCCACATCCCACGTCAATGGCCCGGAAACTTCGCCCGAGTTCAGCGGTTCGCGCCAATCCAAAAGCCAGCATTTCCGAGACGGCAGGGGCGTGGCCCCGCTCCATGCCTTCGTCACGTCCCACACCAGCCCACTCGCTGAACACGTCCGTCGCTTCCCGCATGGTGGCTGGGACGGAGGAATGGGCTATGAAGTGGCGTCAACGTGCTCGACGCATGGTGATGCTTGACGCAGACCGGCTGAGGGAACGGGTTGAAACCACATGGGAGGGCTCCATCGTCCCCTCCCTCAGTGAATACATCCGCATCCCAGCGCTGTCGCCCGCGTTTGACGCCAACTGGGAAGCCAACGGACACATTGAGGCCGCGGTTGAGCACATCGCTGCATGGTGCCGCGCTCAACCAATTGAAGGGTTGACCCTCGAGGTGCACCGCTTGCCGGGGCGTACGCCGTTGATCCTGATGGAGGTCCCAGGGGAACTTGACGAAGTCGTTCTGATGTACCAGCACCTCGACAAGCAACCTGAATTCGTCGGGTGGCACGAAGGCCTCGGCCCATGGGAGCCCGTCCGTCGTGGCGACCGGCTCTACGGCCGTGGTGGTGCGGACGACGGGTATGGTGCGTACGCAAGCCTCACGGCCGTGCGTGCCCTTCAGGAGCAGGGCTTGCCACACGGTCATCTCAAGATCATCGTGGAAGCGAGCGAGGAATCCGGTTCGCCAGACCTGCCGGCCCACCTTGAAGCGCTGAGCGACCGAATCGGGTCGCCCAGCCTGGTGATTTGCCTTGATTCGGGGGCGGGCGACTACGATCACCTTTGGCTGACCACGTCCCTCCGTGGGGTGATCGTGGGTACCTTGGACGTGCGCGTGACCTCGGCAGGGGTTCATTCCGGCGATGCCGGAGGCATCATTCCGTCGTCGTTCAGGATTGCACGGCGTCTCCTCGACCGTCTTGAGGACCCCGACACCGGGCGGCTGACGCTTGACCAATTGCACGTCGACATCCCCTCCGTTCGACGGGAGCAGGCCGAGGCTGCCGCTGCGGTCCTCGGCGACAGCGTGTTCACCAAATTCCCCTTCCTCAACGGCGTTCATCCCATGACCGAGGACCCCGTCGAGGCCATCCTCGCACGCACGTGGCGACCCTCCCTCGAGGTGACAGGAGCCGATGGCCTCCCGGCCACGAAGGATGCTGGAAACGTGCTGAGGACGTCCACGACGCTTGCCCTGTCCATCCGTGTTCCACCAGGCGTGGACGCAGCCGCCGCTGCGGAGGCCGTGGGCGCACTGTTGACCGCTGACCCGCCCCACGGGTCCGAGGTCACGTGGACGGTCAAGCACCCCGCCGACGGCTTTCATGCTCCGCCGGTCTCGGCATGGCTTCGAGCAGCCCTCGACACCGCAAGCCAGCGTCACTTTGGCGCTCCAGTGCAGTTCATGGGTGAAGGAGGAACGATTCCCTTCATGCAGATGCTTCAGGTCGAATTCCCTGATGCTGAATTCATGATCACCGGCGTGCTTGGGCCTGAGTCGAACGCACACGGTCCAAACGAGTTCACCCACATCCCGTGCGCAAAGGGGGTCACCTCCTCCGTGGCTGAGGTCCTCGCAGCACATGCCGCCCGCCACGGTTGAGCGTCAGGCTGGAACGAAGGGACGCACCTGAGGCGTCGTCTTGATAGGGGGGTGGACGGTCCTCACCATGAGCGTAGCCTCAGGACGGATGGGTATGAGCGACGAGGGCACGGTCACGCCAGAAGTCCGAATCCGAGAACTGGAGGAGGCGTTGTCCACCGAGACCGACCGGTTGCAGAAGCTCTACCACGCGTATGAGCAGCAAGAAAAGGAACTCGTGGACGCGAAGGCCGAGATCGAGGTCCTCGAGAAGGAAATCGTGGACCGCGAGATCGAGAAGGAAGCCATGGACAACCTCCTGATGGAGAAGGACCTCCGCATTCGCGAGATCGAACTCTCCTCGACGAAATCGCAGAAGCGCGTCGAGCACCTTGAGCCAGAACTCGAGAAGATGGAGGAAAAGTACAGCCGCGAGAAGGACAGGCTTGGCAAGGTCTTCGCCATCGCGGAAGAACTGGACAACGACGTCAAATTGGCTGTCTCCGAACTCCAAGCACGTGACGCGTGGTACGTAGCGCACATGTCCCTCTTTGAAGACCTGAACAAGGCCATCAAAGAGCGCTTTGACATGATCGAGCAAGCCGTCGAAACCGAACGAACGTCCCAATCCCGCTCCGCTGCGTTCGTCGAGCGCATGGACGACCTCGTTGAACAGCGCGCCGCTGAAATGACGCTCGAGGACGCGAAGGAAAGTTTCGCCGCCGCAGGCGGTGCCAAGTCCACCTTGGATGAAATCGTCGTTCCCGTCGGCGTTGTCGAGGTCGCCGTCTCCCCCGGAGAGGACGGCGTTTTCGGCACCGATGACGACGCGGTCGAAATCCGCCCCCGGTCCCATGAGGCCGAAGGCGAAGGTTCGGACGACGAAGGGTCCACCGCCGAAGACGACAGCGAGGAACAGGACGACGCCGATTCGACCGAGGAGGAGGTCCCTGCCACATGGGACGACGGCGACGACCCATGGGACGGTTCGTGAGGCGGCCGCATGGCCGTCCTGGCGCAAGGCAGCGCTCCGTTGGTGGTTCGGCCCTTTCTGCTCGGTTCGGCCGTGATGCTGATCGCATCCTTCGTTCACCCCGTGTACGGCCTTGCCCCCTTGCTCGGCACCACGTTGCTTGCGTGGGGATCCTACCTCGGGCTGCTTTTCCGGGACGGGCCCCGTCGCGTCGAACAGGAACCGAATTGCGTGGTTTCGCCAACGGACGGACGCCTCACACTGGTCCAGCGTGAGCGCGCCGTGGCCCGGCGCCCGTCGGAAGCCGACGTGGGTCAGGCCGATCATGACCCAGAGAGTGGCTTGTGGATACCGCTGAGCGATGCCCCTCCATCCGTTGAGGATGAATTGCGTTGGGAACCGCATCCCCAGGGGGACGTCTGGAGGATGCGCATCGACGTTGGTCGCTTGGACGTGCAGGTGCACCGAAGTCCAGCCGAGGCCACCGTTCGCAAGGCCGAACTTCGCCTGCCGGCAACACCCAGAAGCCAAAGCCATCCGCAACGGCTTCGGTGGGTGTTGGACGTGGACGGTGCGTTGGTGGAGGTCACCGCTCATCTTCGCAGGCCGAGGCTGGCAACCGTTCCCTACGCGTTTGAAGGGGCCAGCCTCCGACGGGGGCAACGGTTGGCGCTCCATGCCAGTGCGTCATGGATTGACGTCCGTGTGCCGGTGAACCGCTGGAGCCCCGCAACCGACCTGCTCGAGGCATGGTCGAGCACGAAGCGTGAAGAGGTCGTTGCTGGGCAATCGGTTCTGTTCCAACTTGTGGAGCAGGAGGATGAGTGAGGTGCGTCGAACCCTTCCGGCCTTGGCCATGTTGCTTGTGATGCTCGTGCCCTCAGGGTACTACCAAGCCGGCCTCCTCGTCTATGCGGGGGCCACTGCGGCGGATCCTGCATGCGGTCACCACGCACCCTTCAACGACCCATCGGGCTTCACACCTCACCTGTGGGGAACCGACCTGTTTGAGGCAGGCGCGACGAACTTGTCCTCGGAGGCGACCCCGGACGGGTTTGACGCCTACGCGATGCCAGCGTGGGCGAACGTCAGCATACCCGTGACCGACGAACCGATCACGCTCGCGGGTTGGATGGTTGAAGTCGACACCTCATCGAATGCATCCTGGGTGGTGCTCGTTCACGGCATTCGCTCGTGCAAGGCCAACCATGAGGTGTTGCTGCCCGCTGGCATGTTGGTGAACGCAGGCGTCAACGTCCTCCTCATCGACATGCGAGACCATTGGGAGAGCACCCTTGAGGACGGCCAAGTCTCGGCAGGTCAGAAAGAATGGCGTGATGTCGTGGCTGCTTGGTCGTGGTTGCAGGACAACCGAGGGGCCGACCCCCAGCACATCGGCCTGTTTGGCGCTTCGATGGGGGCCGGAACGGCCGCGATCGCGTTTGCGCAAGAACCTGAGATTCAATCCGTGTTCTTGGACAGCCCCTTTTCCAGCATGGACCGCATCATCGAAGAAGAACTCGCGTTCCGAGGTTACCCCGTCTTTCTCAAGGACGCCGCTTTGTTTGCGGGACGGGTCAAGGGTCAAGACATCGTTGAACACGAACCGCTCGCGGCTGCATCGCACATTGGTGAGCGTCGTATGACCGTGGTGCACGGCCTCGACGACCAGCGCATTCGCATTCACCACGGCCAAGCAATGTGCGACGAGGCCACAGCCAACGCGGCTGACCCCTCGCAGGTCAATTGTTGGTTCGCGGAAAGCACCACGACGTTCACAAGCGTGAACGATGGACAGGTGGACGAATCGCACGTGACGCTGATGCTGACCCACACGAGCGAATACGAGGCGACCCTCCTTGCATGGGCCTCTGCCTTGTGAGCCGCGGCAGGTTGAAGCGGACAGGTTCAGCCCTCACGGCATGGGACGCCCGCTCACCTTGGTTGGAGGTGCCCAACAGGCGGTGCGTGTCCACGATCTGGTCAAGGCACCAGCCAACACGCCAGAAGCCAGGAGGAGGCAAGCAAGTTGGGACGCAACCCGGCCGGCGACGGTGTACACCACGCCGGAGATGATGCCGGACGGGACGCCTTGCACGGCCGCCACCGTCATCCTTCGAACGAAGGGGTGCCACTGGTGGTGGAGCAGCGGCTGCACGTTTTGTGGTTACTTCAACGACACGAGGGACGACGTGACGAGCGACGACCTTCACGCGCAGTGGGCGTGGGCCACGCGCAAACTCGAGGGGTTTGCTGGGGCTTCGATGGTCAAGGTGTACACCTCGGGCTCGTTGTTTGAGGACCGCGAGATCCCTATCGAGTTTCAGCAGCATGTGCTCGAGGACTGCGCAGAACGGGGCCTTCACCTCATCGTCGAAAGCCGAACCGAGCAACTCACCCCAGAGAAGTTGGCATGGGCTGCGTCCATCCACAGCGACCTGACGGTAGCGATTGGTCTGGAAGCCTACGACGACGAAGTGCTTCGTTTCCACGTCAACAAAGGATTCAGCGTACGTTCCTACGACAAGGCGGTCGCGGCCCTCAAGGACGCCAACATCAGGGTGAAGGCCTACCTCATGTTCAAGCCGCCCTTCATGAGCGAAGCAGATGCATTGGACCACATCGTCACGTGGATCGCTGCCATCGCAAAGGACGCGGACGAGATTTCCATCAACCCCATGAACATCCAAGGGGGGACGGTCATCGATCGGCTCCATCGGGCCCGGCAATACCGCCCGCCGTGGCTGTGGTCTTTGGTGGAGATGATTCGACGCGCGCACGTTGTGGTTCATCCCGACGGGGGTGCCAACGGCGATGCAGATCAGGTCAGCCGCCTCATCGTGCACCCCACCGCAGGCGGGCGTATCCGAGGCGCGCACAACTGCGGATCCTGCGACGCCGATGTGGTGGCGGCCATCGAGCGGTACGCGGTCTCTGGTGACCTCCTCGAGTTCGAGGGCCTATCGTGCCCCTGCGAGGCTGAGTGGTCGTGCGAACTTGACCTCGAACGACGCCTTCCTGTCCCCCTCGGTCTCTCGGCTCCGCGACGAGGCCCGCCGATGGACCGGCTGAGGGCGCCGTGATGCGGAACCGCCCTCGTAGGGTAGGCTGTGGTGAATCTTTATCACCGTGCCTCAGGTGGCTCGACGTGTCCCTTCAGGGACCTCCATGGTGAGCCCATGTCCGCCTCACAGATCATCCATGAAGCCACCGTGGGGGACGCAGAGCCAAGCATGGGCCGTACGGTTCTCGCCCTCCTTGGCGTTGGCTTGCTCGGCATGTTCGCGCTCTTCGCCAACGTGTTCGGATGGGACGCTGTCCCGGTGCTCGGCGACCTCGTGCCGCTTTTGGGCAACCTTGGGGGCAGCGGGATCTGGTACTACCTCATCGGGTTGATGGTTGGCGCGGCCGCCATCGTGGCCAGCGTGCTTGGAGAGGTCCTCGTCGAGTGAAGGAGGTGTGATGCATGGTCTCCGTGTTTGTCTCGATTTCCATTCTCCTTGGCGCGATGTACCTTGTCGCCCGCTGGTTGCAGAACGGGGTGGGCGGTATGTCCCCCTCGTTGCACGCCCTTGGCCGTTTCCTTTTGGTCAAGGCCCCCGCCGGTGCCGTTGACCTGTTTGACGACGCACCTGGGCGCGGCGGTCGCACGTGGGTTCGGTTCGGTCTGGCGTGGATGATCCTCGCCGCGACCCTCGCCTTCGTGGCTCGCTGGCACCGCTGGGACGGGGGAGCCCTCGACTCCTTGGCGAGCCTTGGATGGAGTTACGACGACGGAAGCGGCCTTGCGACCACCGTCGCCCACACGCTCCGAACGGGGATTGTCATGGTGTTCCTCGGCACCGGGTTGACGGCCGCAGGGCGCGCTTCGGGCGGTCGGCTCGCCAGCGAAGCCAGTGCCTCGCTCATGGCACTGGTTTTCACCGGCGTCTCCCTCCTTGTCCTGCTCCTTCCTACCATCGCGGGCATCGCAGGTCTTGATGCAGCGACGGAAGACCTGTTGGTCAAGTCGGTCTCGTCCATCGTCCTCCACAGCATCGTCGGCGGCGCCCTCCTTGTGAACGCCCTCATGACCCTCGCCGGTCGAGGCGACGCCCCCGTGTCCTACAGCGGCTGGTTCCTCGTCGATGCCCTGGTCGTCATGGTCGTCGCGCCGTTGGTGTACATCGCCGCTGAACTTGGCGGAGCCACCCAATCCGTGTGGTTTGCCCAGGCTGCGCTCGAAGGCTGGCTTCCGCTCGCCCTCATGCTCGCCACCGCCTACGCCGTCGTTCCGGCCATGGCCGAGCGCGCGGTGTGGTCCTCGGCCCTCGCATCGAGCGCCTTGCTGCTGACCTTCGCAACGGTGCCCGTTGTTTCGGCCAGGTCCGTGGACGCGGCCCCCTTGCTTCAGAACCTTGCAGGCATCCTTCTGACGCTCGGGATCCTCCCCTTGCTCGCCACCTCGGTCAACCTCCTCGCCACGGCCAAGAACGGTGCCTCCAGCATCGCTTCGTCCCCCGCAGGGATGGCCACGGTGCTCGCGATGCTCCTCCTTCCCCTGTACGCGGTTGGCACGTACTTTGCCGCCATGGAGGCCATGGTCGGTTCTGGCAGCCTCGCGTCGCTGTCCGCGGCTATTTCCCGCGACTTCTTCTTCACCGTTGGCGGTCTTCTGGTTCTTGCCTCCGTGCTCGGTTACATGCCCCTCGCCGGAGGCCGCCAGCCGGCTTCGACGGGTGGAGCCAGCACGGCTGTGTGGATGGTTGCCGTCGGCGGCGTGCTCGCAACGGTGAGCACGACCCTTGGCTCGCTTGCGACCCGTGCCGTTGAGCACGGGGTCAGCGATGCGGACATGCTTGACGCGACGATGGCCAACCTTGCCGGCTTCGACCTTGTTGGGGCCTTCCTCTTCTACGGTGTCGCGTTGGGCTTCATGCTCACCGGCGTCGCTGCGGTGCGGAACGGATTCACCCCTGCCACGGCGACGGCGGCATCGACCTCGGACGTGGGCACCTACGCCCTCGCCGGTGGCAGCACCAGCATCCGGACGTTGCTTGGACGTGGCCTTGGCTTGGACACCGTGCTCGTGGTGGGGGCCGACGAAGCCGCGCTGTCCGGATCCACCGTGATCGCCGTGCGTGCAGACCTGCACGCCGACGAGGTGAAGGAGTTCCCAGACCTTGAGGAGAAGTTCCCTGAGGAGTTGCACATGCTTGCTGACTACTTGACAACGAGCAAGCAAGACGTGTTCTCCTTCTTCCGGAGCATTGACCTCGACGACTCCGGTGCGGTGGACGCTCGTGAACTGCAAAACGCGCTTCGCGCCGCGAAGATTGCCAACCTCCCTCCGTGGGACATGGGGCGTCTTCTTGAGGCGGTTGACCTCGATGGCGACGGGCAAATCAACCTCCCTGAACTTGACATCGTGCTTGCGCGCCTTCGTGCCGCCTCCTCCGAGGAGGAATGAGGGGGCGCTGCCCTGCGCATTGGCCTCGTTGGCAAACCCAACGTTGGGAAATCCACGCTCTTTGCGGCGAGCACGTTGGCCAAAGTGGACATTGCCAACTATCCGTTTTGCACCATCGACCCAAACGTCGGTGTGGCCTTCCCGAGGGCCCGCAAGCCCTGCCCATGCGGTGACTTGCGCCTTCGACTGACGGAAGATGGGCGAGCACCCGAAGACCTTCCCGGGCGAGCGGGCTCGCTCTGCGTTCCGAGGACAGGGACGTGCACGGCCCACGAGCGACACGTTCCCGTTCAACTGGTTGATGTCGCAGGCCTTGTTCCGGGCGCCCACGAAGGGAGAGGCCGGGGGAACGCGTTCCTCGCCGACCTTGCTGGCTGTGACGCCCTCATTCAGGTCGTCGATGGAGCCGGCTCAACCGACGAAGAAGGTCAACCCATCCCTCCGGCCACCGATGCCTCGGCGGCTGCAGCCGCCGTGGTCCGTGAGGTCACGTTCCTGACCGAGGAGATCGAACAATGGCTCGCAGGCCTCCTTGAGGACGGATGGGCGCGTGGCGTCCGTCGAGTTCAGGCCGAGGGGGAGCGAGGACTGCAGGCCTTCCTCGTGGAGCGGCTGAGCGGTCTTGGTGCGACCTCGTCCCGGATCGGGACGGCTCTGGACGGTCTACGCACGTCCCTCCCAAACCTCGAGCAGCCGTGGTTGTGGGGCAGGGACGTGCTGTCCACCCTGGCGGTCCACCTTCGAGCAGGTCTCTTTCCTCTCCACATCGCCGTGAACAAACTGGACCTTGCACCGCCGGGTCTGATGAAAGCCCTCGAGGACGCAGACCTTGGCGTGCCCTTTGTCGGCTGCCTAGCGGACATGGAACTCGGCCTTCGACGAGCGGCCTCTTCCGGCTTGATCCACTACCGCTCGGGCGCCGATTCGTTCAGTGTGGACGAGGAGGCCTCGTTGTCCGATGCCCAACGGGCAGCCTTGGCCAAGATGGCGTCGTCGCTCGCCGCTCACGAGGGGACCGGCGTGGAGGCGTTGTTCGATGAAGTCGTGTTCGGAACGCTCGACCACATCGTGGTGTATCCTGTGCAGGACGAGGGACGATGGGTGGACGGCGAGGGACGGGTCCTTCCAGATGCGATTGTTGTGCCCCGTGGCATCACGGCCAAGTCCGTGGCAGGGCATGTGCACAGCGATCTAGAATCGGGATTCATCCGTGGCGTGGACGGTCGATCGCGGCGCGTTGTGGGTGCCGATCATGAGGTCGACGACGGTGCGGTGCTGAAGATTCACGCCAAGTCGTGATCAATGCCCCTTCGGGCGGTCGTGGGCAGGCGTGAGCCTCGCCATGTCCCCTGCGTACTTTGCACGGTAGAACAAGAGCTGTGCGGGCAGCAGGAGCGTGGCCAAGCCGAGCAACACGAGCACGTAGGCTCCCCACGGCTTGACGCCTGACAGGACCGAAATCCAGAGGCTCCACCCAAGCAGGAGGGTGATGGTTGGCCCCCAACGGCGTGAGACGGTGGACAACCGGGCGGCGACGAGGGCGTCGTCGAAGAGGAGCGGTGCCTCGTCCTTTGAAATCAGGCCCTGCTCGATGCCGCACCGGCCGCAAATCTGGGTACGTGGCCCGTTTCCGTGGATGAAGTGCTCGCGGGGGTAGGTCCCGTTGCAGGATCGACAGAGCGGCATCGTCCTTCCTCGTTCCACGCGACCCGTCGCCGTCCTTTCAAGCATGCGCTGCATCGAGGAAGGCCTTGAGCACTGCATCGCCTTCCAGGCTCCCGATGGATTCGGGATGGCCTTGCACCCCGTGCACGGTGGCGTGTGCGTTGGTGATGCCCATGGTGACGTGTCCAGCCCTTGCGTTGGTTCGAAGCAGGGGGTTCGTTAACCCGGTCACAATCAGTGAATTGTACCGGACCATGCTAAGTTCCCCCGCCGCAAGGCCAGAAAAGAGGCCGGTTCCGTCGTGCAGCACCTGCACGGGCTGACCGTGGACTGGACCGGCAGGGTCCTCGACGATGCGCGCTCCAGCCGCAAGGGCCAGCGCTTGATGGCCGAGGCAAATCCCGAGGACCGGAGGAAGGCCCCCCACCAGCGCCTGCTCCGCAATCAGCATGGTCGGCCTCGCTTCTTCGGGCCGGCCCGGCCCGGGCCCCAGGATGACGTGCGTCGGCCCACCCGACAACCAGGTCTTGACGGTGACCTCGGGGTTGGCAAGTGCTTCATGGCCCCGACCCTGAACGACATGAACGTCGTGTCCAAGCATCATGACGGCATGAGCGATGTTGTGCGTGAACGAATCGAGGTTGTCCACCAACAACACCGCTCCGTTGGGTGAGGCGCGCCGACGGCCGCACGTTGGCCCGCTTGGGGGCCCTCGTGGGGCGGCCATGGGTGTGATGCGCAGGGTCCCAGCGGTCGCGCTTCCTGCGTCCCCCCAGCCGGCGGCCGCGAAGAGCGGCGCAGCCTTCCACCACGTCTCCTCAATCTCACGAGGGGCGTGGCTTGCGATGGTGATGCCACCGCCAGCGTGCACGTCCGCACGCCAACCCGACGAGGTGCGATGGACCTGCATCGTGCGGATCAAGATGGACCAGGACCCTTGGGTCCCATCGGGGTCCCACCACCCGATTGAGCCACACCAGAAGCGTCGAGGTTCGGCTTCGAGCGCGTCGATGCCGGCGCAGACGACCGTGCGGGGGCATCCGGTGATGGAGCCTCCCGGAAAGACGGAGGTGAACGCCTTCGTGAGCGGGACCTCCAGGTCTGCACCGACCTGACTGACGAGGTGCTGCACGGTTGCGTAGGCTTCGACGTCGTATCGTTGCACGTCAACCGAACCCGGAACAGCGATGGCGCCGAGGTCGTTGCGCATCAGGTCGACGAGCATGCGGTGCTCGGCCGTTTCCTTCGCATCGTTGACGAGGGCCCGGCGCAGCGCCTCTTCTTCCAGCGGGTCAGCGCCGCGAGGGTACGACCCTTTGATCGGCGACGCCATGGCTCGTCCACGCTCAACCCGAAGCAGGGATTCGGGTGAGGAAGAGAGCAGCATGTGGTCAAGGTCGGGGGCGTTGACCCACGCAGCGAACGGTGCGGGATTGGTCTCCTGCAACCGCTCAAACACCGCCCACGGCTCGGCCGCGAGTGGTCCAGACCATCGACGGCCGACGTTCATCTGGTACATCCGTCCTCGAACGATGGCCTGTCGTATGACCTCGATGGCTGCCTCATGCGCCTCGTCGTCCATCGAGGAGGATGGCTTCTGATGTGGCTGGGCGCCATCGTTCCGTCGTTCGGCGGCCGTGGCGTCGGCGTATTCCCCCCACGTCTCACCTGTGGTACACAACCGATGGACGCTGTTGGAACGCTGGTCGACCACGAGGGCCCCACGTACTTCCCACAGCACAGCCAACACGCTCCCCGGCGAGGGGGGGTGCTGAAGGCTCAGAGGCTGGGTCCATTGCACAAGGTCGTAGGCAAAACTCCCTGCGAGGAAGGGCCGAGAGGGCCATGCTTCAAGCGGGTCCTCAAAGGGCTCCACGCCAAGCATCTCGGCTTCCAACCGTTCGAGCGTGCGATCAAGGTCGAGGCTTTCCCACGCGAAGACGGAACGCCAGGCTCCCTGCTCCCACTGCTGTACGTCAACGAGGAACGGGTCAGCCGTTGGGCGAAGCACCGGCTCCTCAAGGATCGACCTCTGATCGACACGTTGGACGAGGGTTGGTTGGCGAAGGACCGCACGACGCGCGGGTGGCTGCACGATCAGCGAGTGGCGGGCGTGGTGGGATGCCGGCCCGCCCGAAAGCAGCAGCACCTCGTCCGGTGAAGCGGTTGGCGCAGCGTTTTGGCCAAGTGCTCCCGCTTGTCGCAGGCCGCTGACCATCTGCAGCACCGCCTCCATCAGAGGCCCTCCACATCGGTCCAGGTCGAAGGTGAGGCGCGATGTTCCTCAAGCAACGCATGTGCTGTGGACCGAAGCACGTCCGTGTGGTCCTCGAACGGCAGGCCGTCGATGGTCGACACCCCAGCAACACCGAGGCCCGTCCCCAGCAGCAGCATGGCCCTTGCACGGGCCACGCGTCGTTCGTTCAGGTCGCCCCGCTGCACCGGGAAGCCAGCCCGTTCCAGCATTGGCGCCACCACCTCGAGGGTGATGCTCTGCACCCCGCCGTCCTCCTCGCGTGGTGTCCAACACACCCCGTCTTCGTCGAGCAAGACGGGGCAACTCCGTCGTTCGTCCACGATTCGGTGGTCATGCACGAGCAATGAGGCATCCGCCCCGAGGGCCTCTGCGGCGTCGCGAGCATCGTCGTTCCATCCCCATGCGGCGTGTTTGGTGCCCGTGACGGCACCCGCCCACCGTGGTGCCACCACGGTCACGGCGTCCACCTCAGCAAGCGCCGGGGGGCAGGCGCGGTGGCTGCACGCCCATCCTTCGGTGGTCCACATGGCGCGTACCAACCTCGTCCCCTCAGCCTCCCTCACCGCTGCGGACAGGGCCGCATTCAGGCCCTCCATGTCCGGAGCAAGTCGAAGTCGAGCGGCATGGTCAACGATGCGTCTGGCGTGCAGCCCAAGGTCTGCGACGCCGCGCCCTGCTTGCCAGAGCAGCGTCGTGAAGACGCCATCCCGCGGCCGTCGGCTCACCATCCGACTCGACGAAGAGGGCGTCTTGCTTCAGGACACCGCTCAAAGCAAGTCGTCGAGGAAGGAGGTGTCCACGCCGCTGTTCGAGGGTTGCGTTGGAGGTGCTGGTCCACCAAGATCCAGTCCTGCAAGCACGTCGTTCATTGCGGCGCTGGGCTGCGAAGCCTGCACGGGCACGTCGACCCGAGGAGCACTCAGGCGCTGGGCGGAGGCGTAGAGGTCGACGGAGGGGGTGGCGGGCTGCGCCGCCATTGGGGGAGGCGCCGGACCACCGATCGTCTGGACGGGGGCCAACGTTGGGATTGGGCCGAAGGCATCCATCGCTGGTGCATCGTTAAGCCCCCAGGTGGCCTCTTGGAGTCCGTACGCCTTGTCGTCTGAACGTGACGCTCCGCGCCTGAGGACGAGGAGCGCCAGCAGAACCGCCACCACCACCAAACCGGCGATGAGGGCGTTGGGCGAGGTCAAGAGGGTCGCGAGGTCCGTTCCTTCCTCTTCACCAACGGTCCCCGTGCCTCCGGCCAATGGCCCGAGGTACACCGGTTCAACGCTCAGGCGTTCGAACGCATCGTCCACCGGCGTGACGGCGATGTACCACCCGCTGGAGTTGACCAGGTCCGTGTGCATCGAGGCCTCGATCCTGAACGAGTTTGACGCCTTGACTTCACCAGCGAAGGTGGCGTCACCGACGTCAACGAAGGTGGTCGGTGCGTAGTAAATGCGGTAGGCGTTGACGGAGGCGTCCGTCGTGTGTTCCCACGCGACGAGGATGTCCGTGTTGTCCACCCATGCCACCGTGGTACCGAGGATTGGATCGAGGTAGGCTCCGGGGTCCGACACGCCGTTGTCGATGGGTGTGGCTCGCGTCGTGGTCAGTCCATCCGTGTGGGCGTTTCCTGCGGAGTCAACCGCGAGCACGGCAATCACCACTTCCTGACCAGGTGAAAGCGCTGCGCCGTCCGAGCGCTTGTCCACGACCACCGGGAGGGTGACGTCCCGGTCGACGACCATCGGTTGAGACCCGAGCGAGGCGCCTCCAATGGCGTCAAACGAACGCACTCCGACGTAGATGTGGTAGGCTTCGATGTCGCTTGCCGTCGAAGGGAGGAATTCGAGCAAGACCGCACGACCATCGTCGTTGGGTCGGTCGGTGGCGCTGAGTTCGGTGATGCGGGGCGGCGCCTCCGTGTCGGCGAGGTTATCCACGGCGATGGCCGAGGCCACATCCAACCCGTCGAGGTGCACGTTGCCATCGAGGTCATGGACGGTGACAACGGCGTACACCGTCATGCCTGCTTCGATGGGCACCACGTCGATGCTGCCTGATGTGGATGGCTGCAAGACCTCGGACATGGGCAGGACGATCGCTCGCCCGTCGGTGTCGATGAGTTGCGTGTTGAGCCGGAGGAATCCCCCGTCGACGTTTGGCACCCCTTCGGTGACGTACGCGCTCACGTCGTCGATGGACTCGGTGAAGGTCCAGACGATGTAATGGGAGAAGTCGTCGGCCACCGAGGTCGGGAATTCAACATCGATGCTGCTTCCATCGTCGTCTGGATGGTCGAATGCTTGCAGCCCAGTCAAGCGGTCGGGCGGGACTTCGCTGTCCACAAGGTTGCGGAACGGGACAGCGTCGACCACTGCGACGCTGCCACCGAAGTCAAGGTCGACGTTCAGCCAGGCGTCATGGGACGTGACAGACACGAGGTAGGTGCGTCCATCGACGAGCGGCCGGTCACCGATGTCGCTGACCACGGTGGAGGTCGCAGCGCAATCGGTGACAACCTTCGATTCCTCCATCGCCAACAAACCAGCGCCGAGGTCTTCGATGGCGTCCTCGACCGTCGCATCGTCGTCCACCACGCCGAGTTCGTGCAACCACACGGTGAGGAACGCGCAGTCGGTCACGACGTCTTGGGGCTGGTTCCACGAGACGAGCAAGCGACCGCCTTCGTCGTCGGGTGCATCCACGGCGCTGAGGTTCACGACGGGCGGCGGGGCCAGTCCGTCGTTGAGGCCGCCCGTCGGTACAACGGGGCCGAGGAAGAGCACGTCGCTCTTGTTCTCCTGACCGGCGTCGTCGACGCAGGTCAGGCCGATCCAGTAGACCTTACCGGACACCAACGAAAGCACCGTGCTGTTGCCTTCGGTTGGGGGAAGGTCGGCCTTTGGTGCAAGACCAAGCACGTCGGTGCGTTCGACGGTTGAGGCATAGAGGCGCGTGGACGCGTGGTCCATGGCGGTGCATGGGGTCCACTCAACGTCGAGGTCGCCGTCTTTGGCTCCCGCGAGATCGGAGGGGGCTGCGTTGCCAGCGGCGGGTGGCCGCGGCACCTCATCGGACGGTGCGACCGGACCAAGCGGGAGCGAGGGTCGACCAAGCCGACCGTCAGCGTACTCGACCACCACGACGGCTTCGTATTCCGTCCCGTCAACGAGGGGTTGACCTTCGGCCGTCAAGACGTCCGTTTCCAGCCTGCTGTGCAGGGCGACCGCAGCATCGGGTTGCATGGAGGTGAGATCGAGGGCGGTCGGCGGCGTGCCCCATCCTCCAGCCTTGGCAAACACGAGGTAGCGGGCGAAGTCCTCGTCGTGCACGAGCGACCAGCCGGCCCGGAGGGCGCCGCCACCGTCGTCGGGGCGGTCGACAAGTTGCATCAACTCGACCGGAGTTTCGGTCCTGCTCCAATCGTACGCGAGACGTACCTCGATGGAACCGTTTGTTGGGCTGATGAGGGTGAGTTCAACGATGGTGCTTCCATCCACGGACCGGCTTGTGTTGACGGCCGCCTGAAGCCGACCGACGAAGGCCTCGTCCGCCATCTCGAACGTGCCGTTCCACAACAGTTGCTGGCTGATGGCCCAGACCGGAGCCCCTTGCACTGGGGAACTGAACACCAAGGGAAGGAAACCGTCCGCCATCGGAGCATCGCTGGTGGTGGGGATCACGATGGACTCCGCGCCGACGGCGTCGAGCAGGTCGATGCTGAAACCTGGGTGCAGCATCGCGGTCGCGTTGATGAACCCGGTTCCAACGCCGAGGTTGAGCGGCGTCGCTCGGCTGAAGGGCTTGGAGGGAACGGCTCGATGGCCGGGAGCGGGGCCCCAACCGAACAACGTTGGAACGGTTGACGAGGCCCAAAGCGAGCCTGAGCCGTCGATGGCCATGTCGGTCACCGTTTGCACGTTCTGCGTGCTCCGGACCGCGTGCGTTGAGGCCGCTGCTTCAACGAAGGTCAGACCGAACGTGGTGCGCAGCATCAAGGTGGAGCCATCGCTCTCCATTTGATCCACGGGCCACCCGAGGACAGACCCGCGTCCAACACCCTCCTCGAAATCTTCGGTCAAGGAGTTCCAATGGGTGAGGGCGCCGGTGTCGGTGGCGACGTGCACACCCCACCAATCCGCTGCTACGGCGGTGATGTCGTTGGATGGGAGTTGGTCGAAGCGCATCGTATCGGTCACGCCGAGGGCCCCCGCGGAGTCGTCCAAGAGGGTGACACCGGGGCGTCCGAGGCCTGCCCCGTCGTGAGCGACCATCACGGTGCCCGAGGCGTTCCGAAGGACGGCCCATGTGCTGTCTTCAAGCAGGCCGTTGGACGTGTCCCACGCCATGCCGACGGAGCCACTGCTCTCGTTCCACATCGCCAGTCCGCCCGACCCTGCAATCAGGACGAGCGTCTCGCCGTTGGGGCTGGTCCAGGACATCACGTCCTCGATGTTGTTGTCCTGCAGGCCGTCCGCGGTGCTGATGGGCGTGTCCCATCCTCCCATCGACGCATCCCACCGTCCGATACCCGACGGCGTTCCGACGTAGACCACGTCGGAGGTGGAGGAGCGTGAGATGGCGTTGATGGTTTCCGAGGGGAGGCCTCCAAGCACGCCTCCGTCCACGAAACCGAGCGTGCTTGGTTCGAACACCTGGACGCCTGAGACGCCCTGTCCGCCACCACGGAGTCCAACGACGAGGTCGGTGCCGTACCACGCGAGACCGTCAAGGTCGTTGGACAAGCCTCCGCTGGCTTTGGTCCAGGATCCGTTCGCGAGCGTGAGCGTTTGCAGGCCAATGCCACCTGTGCCGCCAACGCCTGTGCCCCCGGTGGTGGACCGGCTGGTGGCCACGTGAAGCACGCCCGAATCCAATTCCATGTCAGAGACGCGTCCACTCCCGGGGAGCAGGTGGCCTCCGGTCCACGCCAGTGAACCGTTCGAGGCGATGGTGCCGACCAGGATGGCTGCAGCACTGCTCCCGCCGTTGAACCCGCCTGTGGTTTCGTAGGTGGCTGCGTACAAGGTGGAGCCGCTTCCCACCATCGAGGAGATCGCCCCCGAGGTCAACTGAATGTCGTCGGCGAGGACGGCCGTTCCCGTCGCTGGCGCCCATCGGTCGACGTGGCTGTAGCCCGACCCTCCTCCAGGGATGGCGAGGATCAGGTTGCCCGAAGCATCCGCCATGACGTCCACGACATCGGATCCTGAAGCACGAAGGGACGGCACAGGATTCGACGCGTCGTAGACCGTATAGCCACCAGCGCCGCCTTGGGTCAGGTGCCCAGCGACCACCATGGGGCTCGAACGTGTGCCGATCGTCGCCATGGCGTCGTACATCACGGGGTCGTTGGAAAGCCCGTCCGCCGAGGTGATCCTCGCCGCCAATTGGTTCCCCACGGTGTCCCACACGGTGATGCCAGCGTTGTTTTGGTAGAATCCGACGTGAAGGTCGCTGCCTGCGCACGTGACGGCGCTCGGACGAGCGTTGGTTCGCAGGTCCTGTCCATCAAGTTCCACCGAAGACTGTGTACCGTTTGGATCAATACCGATCACCGCTGCGCCGCCGCTCAATTGGAAGAAGGCCGTCCACAGCAGGCCGCCGCACCAGGTCATGCTGATGGGGTAGGCGTTGCTGAAATCGCCGTTCCCGCTGCTGAGGACGGTGGTGGTGGTGCCAGAGGCATCTTCGACGATGACCTCTGCATCGAAGTTCCAGCCGCCACCGTCCGCGACACCGTACGCGAGCCAGGTGCCGTCTGTCCAGAGTTCGTAGACCTCTGGAACGCTTGAGGACGACCAATGGGACGACCACGTACCGGTGGAAGGATCGTAGGCTTCGATGCCGTCTTCCGTGGCAAACAGCACCTCTCCGTTCCATTCAACCATGCCGCCACCGCGTGGGAAGCCGTTGTTGCCGCTTGCGAGGCCGGGGACATCGCTTCCTTCCCAGCGGTCGAGCAGGCTTCCGTTTGAGGCATAGCGGTCCAGTCGCCCTTCTCCCCATTGCACCCAGAGGTCGCCGTTGCTCGTTTCGAGCGTAACGATGGTGTCGACCGAGGAACCCGGGAGCACGTCGCTGAGCCATGAGGCGTTCGCCGTGTCGTACCGAAGCAGGCCGCCGCTTCCTTCGGCGTTCCACCATTGGTTGCTCACCGTGCTGATGAGCAGCACGTCGCCCATGAGCCCCAATCCGGCAATGCCGAGGTTGTTTTGGTTCAGGCGGGTGCCCGTATCAAGGGCGGTTTGCGCCGTGGTCAGGTCCGAGGTATCGATGCGGAACACCTGATCGGAGGACGTGGCTTGGTGGTACCACAAGACGTCGCCATGCATGACGAGGCCGTAGGGGTCGCCCCCACCGAGGTAGATGGAGTTCGTTTTCTCAATGTCGACGAGTTCCGTCCCGTTGACCACGTCGATGAGCTGGAAGCCGTCGTCTCCGCCGACCCAGAGCGTTCCGCTCTGGCTTCCGGCCGCCAGGCCCGTGATGCCGTCGGTGTCGAGCACGCCAGACTGGTCCCAGATGGACAGCCAGGCGCCGTTGGTCAAGTCCCAGCGGGCCACGCCGAGCCCATCGAGTCCGATGTACGCGACGTCCCCAACCACGGCCACAGGCGCGTTGTCGGCGCTCAGGGTCTCCCATGTGTCCTCCACGCTGAAGGTGGCGAGGTCGATGATGCCAACACCGCTGAGGGTGCCGCCGAAGAGGTGGGTGGCGTTTCGGCCGAGGGCATAGGTGGCCCAATTTGGCATGCCATCGTACACGGTCAAGCAACCGTCAATGTCGACGCCACCGTTGGATCCTTGCACCCAGCGGCACACCCCGAGGTTGGTCGCCGCGTAGAGCGTGCTGCCAACGTCCATGAATTCGAGGTGCTGTTGCGGGCGTTCATCCCATTGATTTCCGACGTCGAGGTTCGTCCCCGTTGAGCCGTCCCAGAGGATGGCACCGTTTTGGGTGCCGACGGCCAGTTCCGCTGTGCCGCCGACGTTCGTGACCCCCATGCCGTAGATGAAGTCGGAAGGAAGCGCGCCGGACACGCCGTTGCCCGGGCCGGAGGTGATGGGCTGCAGGATGTCTCCTGTGGCGAGGTCAATGCGAACCACGCCGTAGCCCCACAGTCCGTAGTGGAGGACGCCATCGTATTCTGCAACGGGGGCGTAGTTGCTGAAGTCGACGCCGGTCGAACCCCATGCACTCAACCATGCTGGTCCCCCGTCGAGGTCGAGGCGCAACAGACCGGCACCGCTGGCCACGTAGGCCACGCGGTCGTGAATCGCAATCGGCCCGGAGGCTTCGGCCGGAGCGTCCGTGGAGGTGCTCTTCCATGGCCCAAGGCCGGAGGCCTTGTCCGTCATGTTCCAAGCCGACACCGAACCGTCGGCGTGCGTCATGACAACGTCGCCCCCGTCGTAGGCCACGTCGAGGATCGTGTTCCAATCCGGATCGTTGGCTTCGAAGGTGGAGGTGACCACGCCGCTGGCCACATCGATGTGGAGCAGTCCATCCCCGTCGGTGCCGATCCACACGTCCGAGGCATCCGCGACCATGCTGGTTGGTGTGCCGCTGATGGAGATGGAGCGCGTCCACCGCTTCGCGTTCGTGTCGTACACGGCGACGAGGTCCGCACCGCCGACGTAGACCTCGCTGCCAAAGGCAGCGACGGCGGTCATCTCGGCCTCGAATGGGGGGGCGGAGATGATGACGAGGTCGGGCCCCATCACCGTGCTGGCATCAGGGCGCATCTGAAGGAAAGTTCCCGTCCCGTCGCCGAGCAGAAGCGTGTCGTTGACCGGTGCGCGTGCTGCTCCGGAGAGCCATGGCACCATGACCGGTGAGGATCCGGCCATTCCTTCGGCAGCAAGGCTGCTTGGGCCAGCGTGCGTTGAGAACACGCCTGAGGTGGTGTCGTAGCGCTGCACCGTGTCTCCGGCCAACACCCACAGGGACGAGCCAAGCACGTACAATCCGTTCACGTCATCCGAGGCGAGCCAGTTGGCGCTCGACCACGTGGCCTGCCAGAGGTTGAGTGATGGGTTGTAGCGCGCCACCCCCGCATCCTCAGATCCAAACAGCACCTGGGCTCCCATCTGAACGATGGAGGTCACTCGGTCGGAGTGAAGCACGTTGGCCGACGACCACATCGACGAGGTGCTGCTCGAGAGGTCGTATCGGATGACGCCGTCACCGGCCACACTCACGTAGACGTGCGTGCCGAGCACCACCATCGTCAGCACCGTTGGGTTGGAGTTGATGGGGAACGAATTGGCATCGCATCCGCTGAGTTTCGCCCACGACCCGTCAACGGCACTTCGTCGGTGCAGGCACGCGTCGCCAACGGCGAGGACATCCCCGTTGCTGTCCGTCGTCAACGCGAGGACAGGCGCGCCGTTGATCGTGCCCTGTGCATCGGGCAGCGCAGCGATGGTACCGTCATCGAGGTCGACGGCCGCGAGGCCCTCGCTTCCTCGAACGAGCAGTTCACCCCGCGCAGCATCGACGACGAGGTCGAGCGCTGCACCGACGGGGGAGGTGAGCATGTCGATCACCTTGGGAGTGGAAGCATCGTCAAGCACCCAGATGGTACCGGTGGCATCGGCGAGCCAGAGGCGTCCGTCGCTCGGATGGGTCGCCGAGGCAGTGACGACCAAGGGGGCCGGGCCAAGCGCCGTGATTGGGTCCACCGGGGCGAGCGCCTCGATGACGAGGTCGGTCACTTCGGCGCCTTCGGGGAGCGTCCAGCCCGAAGTCAAACCGTTGCTGCTCGTCCTGCCCGTGAACGGGTCCCCTCCATCGAGGTCGGAGGTGGTTCCGAGCCAGCCCTTGTCGCTGAGGTCGAGCAGGGCGTTCCCGATGGAGCCGCCGCTGATGAACATCGGGCTGTCGATGGCGAGGCCGTCGGCCCCCGAGACGCGAAGTTGGAACGAGATGTTGTCCAAGGTCGCTCCCGGCGCAAAGGACAGGTTCCATGCCGCCGTCGCTGGGAGGCCAACTCCGGGGCTGGTGGCGTCCAGTCGGACCCAGCCGGTGTCGTTGCTGCCCTCCATTGGCCATACTGTTCCAACAGGGTCTTCGTGCGCGGACACGAAAGGAAGCGCCACGGGGGAAAGGAGGCTGCCCAACATGAGCAGCACGAGCAACACGGAGCGCCCGGGGCGCTCTTCACGTACGGTTGAGCCTGACAGCATCGACTTCACTGGCATTCCCTTCCTTTTTCAAGGTGGGTTCTGGCTGCGCTACTCGAGCATCCTCAATTGCCCTGCGTCACCGACTTCGATGAGGCGGATGGTGGAGGTTCGGCCACGGATGGCGAAGGGCGAACCGGTTACCGTGACCACCGTATCTCCACCACGAAGGTGGTCGCCTTTGAACAGCGTCTCAACCGCCTCCGCCACGGTGTCCCTTGACCGGTCGTGTTCCGTGACAAGGCACCCCCGGACGCCCGGCAACAATGTCGTACGTCGAACAGCCCGAGGCCGATCGGTCAACGCCACGATGGGCATGGGTGGCCGGTGAGCGGCCATCAACCGCGCCGCGTTGCCGTGCTGCGTCGCCACAACGATCGCATCGGCGTTCACATCGGCGGCCAAGGCAGCCGCGGCCCCGGTGATGGCACGCGTGCTCCTGTACTTGGCAAGGGCCGGTGGTGAAGGAAGGTGGTCCACGGCCACGGCCGCCCGTTCGGCAATACGGACCATGGTCTCGACGGCGTTCACAGGATGCTGACCCGAAGCCGTTTCGCCTGAGAGCATGACGGCGCTGGTGAACTGGCGAATCGCCGTAGCAACATCGCTGACTTCAGCCCGGGTCGGCCGGGGGTGGTCCACCATGGACTCCAGCATCTGCGTGGCCACGATGACGGGCCGTCCATGCTCGAGGCAGCGTGCAATAATTCGCTCTTGGGCCGCAGGGACCTCCTCCAGTGGAATTTCAACGCCCAGGTCGCCTCGTGCGACCATCACGACGTCGGCGGCGTGAACGATGGCGTCGAGGTCGTTCAGCGCTGCAGGGTGCTCGATCTTCGCAACGACCCACGTGTGGAGGCCGGCTTCGGCAATGATGCGTCGCGCTGGTTCAAGGTCCGCGGCGCTGCGAACGTAGGAGACGGCGACGAAATCCACACCGTGCTCCAACGCGTGGCGGAGGCAACGCTCGTCCTCTGGACCAACGGCCGGCAAGCCGACCAAGGTGCGCGGGACGTTGATGCCCTTTCGTTCAGAAATTCGCCCTCCATCGACCACGACGGTGTGGATCGCCTCACCCTCGATCCCGAGCACCTCCAACCGGACCAAGCCATCGGCGAGCAGCACGGGGTCACCTTCGCGAAGTTCCTTGCTCAGCTCGGCGTACGGTATGGGGAGGTTGGCCGCATCTGCGAACGGCGTTGACGGGAGGCCGCAGCGAAGGGTCACGCGCTGCTCTCGAGTGAGGTCAAGCGAGCCTTCGAACCTGCCCAACCGCAGTTTTGGACCCGGCAGGTCCGCGAGGATGCCAAGTGCCCGTCCTGACGCCTCCTCCACGCTGCGCAGCCGCTCGATGGTTGCGGCTTTACCGTCGAGGTCACCGTGGGAGTAATTCAAGCGGGCGACGTCCATGCCGGCCGCCATCATGGCGGTGAGCGTCGTCGTCGAGTCGCTCGACGGACCAATCGTGGCCACGACGCGAGCCCTGTGCATGCGGTGACTGCTGGTGCCTCGGTTCTTCAACGGTCCTCCGGAGGAGACGCTCGGTGTGGCCATCCACACCGCACAAGGCTCAAACCGCGTCGCGTTGCCCCCCGAGTTGGGAGCCATGGCCGACCAGATGCGTGAGGACCGCCTCAAAGCGGAGGCGCTCGCCTACCACGAAGCCGAACCGCGCGGCAAGGTGAAGGTCGTTCCAACCAAACCCCATGCGACGTCGCATGAGTTGTCGTTGGCCTACTCACCCGGTGTGGCCTACCCCTGCCTTGAGATCG
>JAYPDK010000002.1:0-23813 GCA_038125145.1 Candidatus Poseidoniaceae archaeon | reverse complement strand
TCGAGGCGCGGCCTGAAGACGCGTACAAGTACACGTCCAAGGGCAACCTTGTGGCGGTGATCTCAAACGGTACGGCCGTCCTCGGCCTTGGTGACATCGGCGCCTTGGCCAGCAAACCGGTCATGGAAGGCAAAGGGTTGCTGCTCAAGACCTTCGCCGACATCGACGTGTTCGACATCGAGGTTGACGAGACGGACCCGGAGCGCTTTATCCAGACCGTTGTGGCGATTTCAAAGACCTTCGGCGGCATCAACCTCGAGGACATCAAGGCGCCCGAGTGCTTTGAAATCGAGCGACGTATCGCGGAAGCCACCGATATTCCAGTGATGCACGACGACCAGCACGGCACAGCCATCATTTCTGCAGCGGCGCTCATCAACGCCTGCGAACTCCAAGGCAAGGCGCTCGAAGCGGTCAAGGTCGTGGTGATTGGGGCTGGTGCAAGCGCCATCGCCTGCGCGAACCATTACGTCGCATGCGGCGTGCGCCGGGAGCACATCACCCTCTGCGACAGCAAGGGCATCGTGACGAAGGAACGGCTGGAGGCGGGCGAAATCAACGCCTACAAAGCGCCCTTCGCACAAGACAGGCCCGCAGGCGACCTCGCAGACGCCCTGAGCGGCGCGGACGTGATGCTTGGGTTGTCCCGTGGCGGTCTGGTCAGCCCGGACATGATCGCCTCCATGGCGCCTCGGCCAATCGTGTTCGCGCTGGCCAACCCGACCCCAGAAATTGCTCCTGACGAGGTGCGAAGCGTGCGCGACGACGCCATCGTTGCGACGGGCAGGTCCGATTACCCGAACCAGGTCAACAACGTGCTTGGTTTCCCATACATCTTCCGTGGAGCCTTGGACGTGCGCGCCCGCGACATCACGCAGGGCATGAAAATGGCCGCCACTCGGGCCTTGGCCGAGTTGGCCCGGGAGCCCGTGCCGGACTACATTTCCGACGCCTACGACGGTCAGGAAATGCAGTATGGCCCTGAGTACATCATTCCCAAGCCCTTCGACCGGCGGGTCCTCATCTGGGAGGCCAGCGCTGTCGCGGCCGCAGCCGTCGAAGAGGGCGTTGCCGGGGTCACCGTCGAGGAGTTTGACCTCGTGGCCTACCGCGAACAGCTGGAAGGACGCCTCGGCCGGACGTATTCACTCATGCGCTCCGTCATCAACCAAGTTCGCGGTCGTGGAAAGCGCATCGTGTTCCCTGAAGGGGACCAGGAACGGGTGATCCGGGCCGCTGCTCAACTGGCGGAACAGAACATCTGCCACCCCATCCTTCTCGGTGTGCCTGAGCGCATTCAAGGGGCCATGGAAGACCTTGGCCTTGAATTCGAACACAGCGTCATCAATCCCCGTGACGACCCCCGTCGCAAATCGTCCTACGCAGGGGACCTTGCCAGGCGCCGTGCTCGAAAGGGCATGACCCTCGCGGATGCCGAACGCCTGCTGAAGAGCCGTCCTTACTTTGCCTCCCAGATGCTTGCAGCCGGTGATGCGGACGGCATGGTCGGGGGTGTGGGGCGCACCTATTCCGACGTGTTGAGGCCTGTCATTCAGACCATCGGCACCCATCCAGACGCACATTGCATCGTGGGATGTTACGTCGTGTCCGTGGCCGGACGCCTCATCGTGCTGGCCGATGCGACGGTGAACATCTACCCGGACCAACGGACCTTGGCGGAAATTGCCGTGCAGGCGTCGCGCGTCGCACGACGGCTTGGATTGCTGCCTCGTGTGGCCATGCTGTCCTTCTCCAATTTCGGGACCAACAGGGAGCAGCGAAGCCATCGCATCGAGGACGCTGTGGAGACAGCACGTGAACTCGACCCGACCCTCCTGATCGACGGCCCAATGCAGGCCGACACGGCCCTGGACCCGGCTGTGCAAGCGGAGTACCCCTTCCTCTCGTTCGACGGGCCGGCAAACGTCCTCGTGTGTCCAAACCTCGCATCCGCCAACATTGCCTACAAGTTGCTCGAACAACTTGCGGATGCAGAGATGATTGGCCCCGTCCTCGAAGGGACCTCCTTCCCGGTGCAAATCACCGCCCGAACGGACGATGTTCGAGACATCGTGAACATGGCCACGCTCTGCGTCGCCGATGCCTGCCGTGGCGACTCTTACTGGGAGTCGTTCCGTGCGGGCGATGCGTCCTGAACCACGCCTTCGTCCCACGTGATGCTTGGTCGTCGTGGGCGCCACACGGCACCGCTGAGGAAACCCACCACGAGCCCGCCGAACAGCAGGTTCGCCCACCCTTCAAGCGCATAGCTGCCAAAGCCCCGAACCACGGGAATCAGGAAGGACGGCACCACGCCGATCAGCAAGGTGCTGGAGAGTTCGCTTCGGAGGTTCCCAACGCGATCTGCCTCCTTTGGAACGGTGCGCATGGGCCCGTCCCGCCGTGGAGCGACCACAAGCCGAAGCACCGTGCCCGGGAGACGACGGTCCATCGGAACCGAGGAGGTGGCCACCACGTGGTCCCTTTTCGGATGCACTTCGAGGCAGGCGAGGTGTTCCCTGAGCGGGCCAGCGTGCGTGAACGGTCGTGGTCTCCCGTCCATTGGAGCACCGCGATGGTCGCTGAACGGTGCGTCGGCGAGCACCTCCAGTTCGCCCGAGGGTGCGCTGATGAGCCCAAGCCGTTGCGCGTGTGTCCATTCGGCCAATGTTGGCGGACGAACCTCAAGGTCGCTTTCAACGAAGGTGGTAACGGCCGCGCACACCGCGCCGAGCAAGGCGCCGTCAACGCCGGTGTGCACGTCGTCGGAACCGTTGACCTCGTTCTGAACCAGGTTTGCTACTTCGGCCTTCGTCAAGCGGTGTTCCATGATGGAAAAGGCGGGGAGCCGAGCCTCAAACCGAGGGCGCTGACCGGCGTACATCCAGCCGCCCCGGTCGCTGCCAACCCACGCGCTTCCCTCCTCGACCCGAACGAAATCGAGCGGACCCAAGCGCATTCGCATCACGCTCGTTCGAGCCGTTGCCGCATCGCGCCAAACCACGTCATGCCAGCTTGGTGGTCTCGGAGGTGGTGAAATTGCGGGTAATCTGCAGTGGAGCGAACGTAGCCGTAGGCGGCCAGGTCAACGAGGTTTGGCTCCTCGCCTCCGAAGAAGGGCGCTCCATCGAAGGCGCTCGTGAATTCGCTGAGGAGGTCGTGCCACAACGCCTTCGGCGTCCGTCCGTCCCGCTTCACGCGACGGCGTGCGATGAAGCCCCACATCACGGGGAAGCCCGCCCACGCGTACAACCGTCGTGAGAAGAACCCGAACCGTTCCAGCCGTGAGACCCGAAGGGTGGTTTTCAGGGCAGCACCAAGGCTGCCGTAGAGCAAGGGGACGGTGGCCTTGGAAAAATGCTGGTCGACCCAAGCAAGCCACTCGTGCTGTCGCTCGTCGCTCGCGTCGTGGAGGCGTCCTTCGTTCCTCGACTGGTCGAGGTGCAGCATGATCGGCGTGGAATCGACCACAACGGTGCCGTCCTCTTCCGTCCATACCGGAACCTTGCCCCAGTCGCCTGCGAAGGCGAGGTCCTTCTTGGTCCGCATCGGGTTGACCTGCACCATCTCGGCGTCGAGGCCGAGGTGATCGACCATGGCTCGCACCTTCCAACAGAAGGGGCAGGTCTGGAGAAGGTGCAGCGTGGCTGCCATGGTTCTGGCTGCTGCACACCCCGTTTCAAGCCTGTTCTTCGTCCGCTTCCGGCGTCCATCCGGGTTTCCAAAACGCCAGATGGTCCAACCACATCAGCCAGGCATCATCGTCGTCGTTCAGGAGGCGGTAGGCCCGACGCTCCAAGCCGAGGTGTCCGGCGTCGTCAAGGACGCCAAGGCGGTGCGCGTCACGCCACTCGACCTGAAGTTCCCGAACGAGGATGCGTCCGGCCTCTGGACGGTCGTAGCACCGTTCGCAGGCGTCCCGAAGTTCGCTCAGCCAGCGTCGCGTGTCGCGACGAAGCGGTGCCGAATCGTCCCGGTCGTGACGGTGACGACGGGTGAAGGGCCACCATCCCATGGTGAGGGCGGGGTATGCTTCCACTTGAGGTTGGCCCGACGAAGCAGCCTTGGTGTTCCATCTGCTGGGCGGAGCATGGGGCGTGTCGTGGTGCACCTGCATGGGCGTCCAAAAGAGCGTTCGATGGCGGACGCCATCGGCGTCTATGCCTCGCGCCTGACGCCACGCGGCGTCCGAATCGAGATCCACGCGGCGCGCACCACCGTTGAGGCCTACCTCGCGAGCGTTCCTCCTGCGGCTCGCATGGTGCTGCTCGATGAACGTGGCTTCCAGCACGACAGCGCGTCCTTCGCCGAACAGATCAACGCGTGGCAACTTGCGAGCGAGGACGTGCACCTCATGGTTGGCCCAAGCGACGGGTGGCAAGGGCATGGCGAGGGTGCAGATCAAATCTCGCTGTCACCGATGACCATGCCGCATGAACTCGCGGCCGTCGTCCTCGTGGAACAGGTGTACAGGGCGACCGAGATCCTTCGAGGAAGCGCCTACCATCGCGCCTGAACCGTGGCGTGTGAAGCAGGCTGAAAGGGAGCACGGTTCTGCAATGGGCATGGGGCCCTTCGCGAACGAGGCGACCATGGTCGGCCTCGTTCTTGCGCTGTGCGCGGCGGTCGGCCTTGCTTTGCTGTCCTTGTCGAGGAAGCAACCCTTTCCCGAACCGTCACGACGCTACGGTAGTGTTGTGTTGGGACTGGCCCTTCTGCTGATGGTGGGCACCTCAGCACCTCGCCCTCCTGGGCTTGATGGCGTGCTCTGGGTCTCCGCACTGCTCGGTGGATTTGGGGTCGTTGTTGGGCTTGCGCACATGGTGCGCACGCGCCGGGATGTGGTGGTGGCCCCCCTCTCCGGCGTCCTGCTCTGTGCAGGGGTCGGCGGACTCATGGCCCGTTCGTGGTCGGACCTGACCGCCCTCGAGCAATGGGTGGATTTCGTCGCCTTGGTCCTGTTGACCATGGGTGAAGTGTACCTTGTGTTTCGCGGGCTCTTGATTGGAAAACTTCCCCTCGCGTGGAGCCAAGCAGGTCTCGTGGCCTTGCAGCGCGGGCGCCTCGAGGGCTCCCGTGGGGCCATCGCGTGTTTTGAACGGGGCTGGGCCGTGGACGAACCTCACCTGAATCCCATGGCGTACCTGGCGCTCTCGCGGATCGAAGCGGCGCTCGGACGCAGCACCGAAGCCGAGGCATGGGCCACTTCGCTGGCGTCCAGCGGTGGCGAAGCCGCCGTGGCTCCAGAGTGGATCTTCGCGGTCGAATCTGCACTGTTGCAGCACGTCCCAGACGCCGCCCTGCGGTGGCCAAACCATGAAGCATCGTGATGCTGGAGACCGCTGGATTGATACGTTCACAGGTCCATCTTCCACCATGGAGAAGGGTGCTGAACGGGCAACGCTGTTGTGGTATGGGCTGCTGGTCTGGTTCGCAGCCAACCTTCTCTCGCAATCGCTCTACATGGGGACGTACGGCGTTCCCTACGATGCCGAAACCGTGATTCGGGCACTTGGGCCGTACTACGTCCCGATCCTTTTCATCGAATCCTTGGCGTGGATTGGCGTCGGAGGATGGCTGCTCCGCTCCACCCTGCGTCGCCGACCTGGGTTCGAACCCGCCGGCGGCGGCGTGACGCACGCGGTGGATTGAAGGTCCGTCTGGAGTGGTTGGTGAGCGATGACGTGGGATGAGCGGACCCTTCGTGGACGGCCGATGCCCCCTTCTTCAATCGCCAGCACCGGGGTGGTGGGTGTCGGCCTCCCAAGGCGCGCGTTCCTCGTGTCCATTGAGCAGGCGCGCGGCATGCTGCACGGTGCTCGACGAAGCCTGGCCGTGCTGCAAGCCCTCCATGACGAAGTCGGTGCGCTTGCGGAGGAGATGGAACATCTCCTGCAAGGCGCTCCGCCAGAAGCCGACGAAGTGCAAGAGGTGGCCACGATGATGGCCAGCACCATCGAGGAATGGCAAACGGAGGTCACCCGCATGGAGTCGACCGGCACGCATGTTCTGAGCCTCGATCCCGGCCGCCTTGTGTGGTATGGCGTGGTGGACGCACACGTGGTGGCGTTCGGTTGGCAGCAGGGCGAGCCCGGGATTGAATGGTACCACGAGTTGGACGAGGGCTTTGATGCTCGCAAACCCTTGATAGAGGCTTGAACGGAGCCGTCGACATGGTCCGAATCACCAAGGTCCACACCGGAACCGGTGACGACGGTACGACCGGACTTGTGGACGGCAGCCGTCGTTCAAAGGCCGACCTTCGGTTGGAAGCCGTAGGTGGCTGCGACGAGGTCAACGTGGCCTTCGGCTTGGTTCGGGCCGCCGTGGACGGCCTTCCCTCCCAGCACGTCGATGGTGGTTCAAGGGCCAACGTGGTGCGGGTTGGTGCTGTGGTCACGGCAGCGTTGGACCGAATTCAGAGCGAAGTGTTTGACCTTGGAGCCGAACTCGCCACACCTCCGGGCAAGGTTCCAGAAGGCATGGCGGTGCTCGAAGCGCGCCATGCCGATGTCTTGTTGGAGGAAATGGACGAGATGCTTGAGGAGTTGGCCCCCCTGTCCAGTTTTGTCCTCCCTGGCGGTTCCGACCTTGTGGCCCGCCTGCATCACGCTCGGGTGCTGACCCGTCGCCTCGAACGAACGGTGGTGCAGTTGCGCGACAGTGAGATGAACGGTGCACGCCCCGAGGTCTTGGTCTACATCAACCGGCTGTCGGACTGGTGTTTCGTGCTTGGCCGTTGGTGCTCCCATCGGCTTGGTGAAGCCGAAGTGGTTTGGCTCCCCCTTGCCCAACGTGGTTCGGAGGACGGGGTGAGCGGGATGTTGCGTCGACAGCGAGACCACGACACCGACGTCGAAGGGCTATGATCCGTCCCGTCCAAGCGCCCGCATCATGTCGCGTGCGGAGCGAAGCACGGCGCGGCTTTCTTCGTGGCTGAGCACCTCTTCGGCCTGCTCCCAATCCAACCAGAGGTGTCCCCGGTGTTCGTGGGATAGGCGCACCTCGAGCGTTTCGGTTTCGGCGAGAAGCCAGTGCACCTCTTTGTGAACCAGCCGACCTTTGTGACGAAAGGAGTAGGAGCTTCGGTCCTGGAAGGCGTCGACGAAATCGAGGTCGACGATGCCTGTCTCTTCTTCCACCTCTCGCCGGACCGTTCGACGGTGGTCACCCCCGTCCCGGTCTTCGACGTGGCCCTTCGGGAAGTCCCAGTGCCCTTGCGGGTACTGCAGCAGCAGCACCGCCCCGAGGTTGACGAGCACCACACCGCAGGAGGTTTCCATGACGTCGGCTTCAAGGCACCGCTGATGGCCTTTCCGACCCCCTCGGCACCTTGATGCCCTGCCTTTTCCCCCCACAAGGCATGCCGATGTACGACCGCATCGTCGCCGATGCGGATCTCGACGGTCTCTGCGCTGCGGCGGTGTTGAAGCAGGCCTTGCCCGAGGCGGCGGTGCAGTTCGCCCATCCGGCCTTGGTTCGAAGCGGTCACCTCGACGACGTGATCGATCGACGCACGGTGATGGTTGACCTTCCGTTCCACCCAGCATGCGGTTGGTACGTGGACCATCACCACACCAACCGACCGAACGAACGCGAAGCCGCCGTGTTTCTGGATGCAGGTGGGCGCCTCGACTGGCAGGATGCCCCGTCTGCAGCGAGGGTGGCCTACGACCTGATGTCGCCCGAGCATCCGATGCCTCACCTTGAGGGCATGATGCCCTTTGTGGACGCTTTGGATTCTGGCGGCATCGAGCGTGCTGTGTTCCTTGAAGACGGACCCTTGGTGCGCTTGTCGCGGTGCCTTGGCCTGCTGAACGAGCCCTTCATGCACCATGTGCTCGCCCTGCTCGTGGGCGGTGCCGACAGCACGGCGATGTTTGAGGATCCGTGGGTGGCCGAGACCGTCGCTGCCGCCAAGTTGGACCGAGAGCACGCGCTTTCCATGGTGCAGGCCAACACGACCGTCATCGACGGACTGGCTGTGTGCCGCCTCGACGGGCAGGCAGGTCGCGTGTCCGGGTACCTGGTCACGGCCCATGTGGGGGAGGCCGCCGATGCGTGTTGCATCGTGCACGGTCATGCGGACGGAGCCATTGACCGTGCGGACCGCCCCGCCCTCTCAGCGTCCTTCTACGCGAACTCCTTCCACCACGACCGTCGGCGCGTGGACCTCTCGCGCATGGCCACCCTGCTGGACCCGACCGGGGGCGGCCACGCGAACGCCTGCGGGTGCAGGGTGCAACCGCTTGGTGCCGACGGTCGGGTGCAGGACCGGGCCGTTGAACCGGCCGACGTCGAACGAAACCTCGAGGCGTGGCTTGACCTGTGGCGAAGCATGCATGCCGAGGGGGCTCATTCCTCGGCATGACCGTCCCGGTGGCGTTCCAGAACGGCAAGCACGTGGTTGACGTCAAGCCGTGCAGGAGCGTGTGACGTCGCAGCAGCGGGCCGTGCAGGCTGGGGGAGCCACGAGGGCGACCACCAGTTCCACGAACCCATCAGGCGCATTGCGGAAGGCACAACGAGGGCACGGACCAACGTGGCGTCGATGAGGATGGCCAAGGCCAACCCGAACCCAATTTGCTTGATGATGACGATGGACGACAAGCCGAACGCGGAGAAGACGACGACCATGATGGCTGCTGCACCGGTGATCAGCCGCCCGGTCCGCTGCAGCCCGTTCGCAACGGCCAGCGTGTTGTCTCCTGTGCGCTCCCATTCTTCGTGAATGCGGCTTAACATCAGCACTTCGTAGTCCATGGAGAGTCCAAACACGATGCAGAAGATGAGCACCGGATTGGTGACGTCGATGGGCTGGGCGGAGAAATTCAACAGGTTTTCACCAAAGCCCCATTGGAAGACCACGACCAACATGCCGAAGGAGGCCGTCAGCGAGAGGATGTTCATGGCGATCGCCTTGAAGGGCATCACGACCGAGCGAACCTGAACGAAAATCAGGAGCACGGTGGCGCTGAGTATGAATCCGATGGCGAGGGGGAGGTTTTCACCGACGGCGTTCAAGATGTCTTGGTTGTAGGCGGCAAAGCCGCCCACCATCATGGCGCCTTCGGTGGCTCCGAGTTCGTCGAGCAAGGTCTCGGCTTCCGCTCGAACGTCAACAACAACCTCGCGCGAGGCGGGGCTGGTTTGCTCCCCTTCCATCGTGAAGGCAAACCAGGTGACGCCTTCTGCAACAAAGCGTTCCTGAAGCGCTTGACGGGCGCCGACCGTTGCCGGATCGAGGTACGCCTCTGGCGTCGTCCAGAACGCGACGACATCGTCCGCGCTCATGCCGGCATCGGGCAGGCCCGGGCCCACCACGGTGGTCACCCGCTCGTCGTCCAGCAGGTCCGTCATGTGGGCGTGCAGGACCCGCAGGCTGGCCTCGCTCAGCGGGTCGACGTCCCCGATGTCAAGCACGACGATGCCAGCGTTTTGGCTGGCTTCCGGCCACAACTCATCGATGAGGTCGAGGCCTTGCCTCGCTTCGTCCTCCGGCGGCAGTGCACCTGTCCCCGAAAGCGAAAACTCGGCGAAGACGAAGGGGATCCCCGCTCCAACCAGCAGCAGCACCACAGGGATGAACACGGCCCAAGGTCGGGCCATGACCGTCGTTGCGATGGTCCCCCAGAACCCTTGCTCATCGTCGCTGTCCATCGCGAACGAGAAGGGGATACGAACCGATTCAATGCGTGGGCCGAGCACCGCCATGAGGGCCGGCAGGCTCACCACAGCGTACACCATCGCGATGGACACCGCCAAGGTGCCGCCGAGCCCGAGCGATGGGAGCGCGGTGTGCTCGAAAAACAGGAGACCCATCAGGCCCACCGCAACGGTGACGCCCGAGAAGAGGACGGCTCGGCCAGCGGTGGCCACGGTCATCGCCGTCGCGGTGCGTGCATCCCTCCCGCGACGTACCTCTTCGCGGAAGCGGTTGACGAGGAACAACGAGTAATCGATGGAGACACCGATCCCAATGAGCGAGATGATGTTCAACGCGTAGTTGTTCAGATCTGCGATGTGGGAGAGCCAGATGGTGACCCCCACGGCCGAGAGGACGGTGAAGACCCCGACTGCGACGGGCAGCAACGCAGCGACAAGGGAGCCGAAGACGAGCCCGAGAATGATCAGCGAAAGGGGGGCCGAGATCATCTCTGCCTTCACCAAATCCACGTGAATGCGGTGCTCGAAGGTGTAGTCGACGGCAAGGCCGTCGGTCACCCAGCCCTCGAATCCAGCAGGTGCTTCGAGGTCTTCCGCCACGGTGCTGAACAATTCCTTCGCCTCGCTCCGGGGCAGATCGATGCTGACGTAGGTCAGCGCCCAGAACCCGTCGCTGTTCGAGGTCACACGGTCGTCACGCACCGCTTCTGAGACGGCCCAAGAGTGGTTGACACGAACTTCTGGATGGCTTGAGAGCGGGGCCAGCATGTCCTGCACGGCCTCTTGCCACGCCGGATCGCTGTCGTTGAGGGTCGCATGGTGCATGAGCACCACAAAGGAGGAGGCTGCGCTTTCGTTTCCGGTTGAAAACGCGGCGTCGAGGGCGTCCCCAGCGAGAAGCGACTCGACCTCGCCCTCGCCGTAGGATTCAGCCCAATTAGCCCCGGTGGCGGCCAGGCCCGCCAGCACCACGCAGAGCAGCACGGAACCAACGAGGACGAGCCGGGCTTGGTCATGGATGTGCAGGCCAACGCGGTACAGCAAACGGTGTTCGACCTCAGACGGGTCGGTGGCACCTTCCATGTGCCGCCGCGTTCGGGCGCGGTATTTAGTGAGGTGTATTTCTGGAATCACGGCCCGCCGAGCACCATGAACGTGTACAGGAAGCCAAGGAAGGCGTGCAGTCCAACCAGCACGAGCATGAGGTCAGCAGCGCGACCGTGCACCGTCCTCTGATGTCCAAAGGATTCCCCGGCCTCCATCGATTCGAGCGTGCGTCGGCCATGCCGTACGGTCGTCCAGAGGATCCACAATCCAACGGGGCCGCTCCAGCCGTGGAGGCTCTGCGGCATGAGCATCGCCGTGACCCTTCCTTCCTCCAGCACGCCCACCGCGGCCCGCGCCAGCATGGCGACCACGACCACACCAACCGTCGCCAGGAGCAGGCGTTCTCCGTCTTTGACGTGCTGCGCGAGGGCGTGTTGCCGTGCCTCACCTCGAAGCGTCCCTCCCGCTTTTCGCCACCCGTGTTGGCGCACGGCCCAGAGCACGATGAGCAGCGCCAGCGCAGGGTGCACCAGAAGCAGGAGGGTGCTGATCGTCTCCATCGTGGTCCCAAGTGCGCCTCGACGTCGTGACCTCAAGACGTTTCGTCCAGAAGCGCGAGTCAACCTTCGTGGACGGTGGATTGAAAGAGCGCCGACCTTGCCGGAGCACCACCGGGTGTTCATCGTGCAGGAGCGGTATCTGGCGGCCTGCCTCGAGGCTGGCTTTGCCAAACCGATGCTCGCTCGCCAACGGTTGGCCGTCGTATCGCGCGAAGACGAGTTCAAACTGCTCGAAAAGCCGTGGCAGGGAATCTTGCTTCTTGCGCTCAACGAGATTGCACCTCCGCCGGCGGACGACGACGAGGACGGTACCGTCCCTGTGCGTGGGGCACGCCCGATGCGCGGCCGACGGGGTGGGCGAAACGCCCGAAGTTCCTCATCACCCCTGGACAACCTTCCGACCGCCGAGGAGGTGGCCGAGAACGACGCGTTCAGCCCAGCCTTTGCCTTCGCCGTCCTTACCGCACGGAAGGGCATGGAATCCGATGCGTGGGACGACGGGATGGACGCACATCTCGACCGCCTGCGTGATCGTTGCCTCGCGGAAGGCGTTCACCCTGTTTGGCACGCCGTCGCTCGGCGTTCCCCCCTTCTCACCTTGCTTGGTGGCTTCCCCGAGGGCGACGACGCGGCGGCGACGGTGGACCTCTCCACCTTCGATGCGTCGCTGGGTGACATTTCCGGCTCGGACGCGACGGAACTCCTTCGTCTGTTGACCGCAGCCGCCCCCTACGTGATGGACGCCTCCCAGAAAGTGGCGCTCGCCACCGTGACGGCCCAGGCCGAATCTGGGCGGGGCTTGACCCTCGACGCGGCCTTAGAAGGCCTTGAGGGGCCGTTGAGCGTGGTCCCTGTGGTGGTGGCCCAAGCCTGCAACCAACCCCTTCCCCCTCGTGCGCTGGAGCAGCTCAAGGCGCACGACGAATCCCTTGCGTCTGCGCACGATGACCTCGCGGGCTTGAAGCAAGGCAAGGTGACCTCATGGTCCACGAGTGCAGCAGCAGGCGACGCCTCCTCCCTTGCTCACGCCCGAAGCGTGCTCGCGTGGAGGCATGCCCCCGAGGCCGCTGCCGAAGCGACCTCGAGCACCCTCCAACATGGCCTCGACCTGCTGACCGCCGTCGACGGGGGCGGGCACGACGTTGAACGCTTGCGATGGTGGCACCTTGGTGCCCTTGTCCGTGAGGGCGAGGCCGACCGGGCTTCCTCCGCGCTGCAGGACGTGTCCGTTGACGCCGATGCTGACGTGGATGCCATCCTGTCCCTCGTCCTCGCCATCGGCACACCGGAGGCCATTGGCTGGTTCGAAACCTTGCTCGACGTGCTGCACTCCGATGGGCTTCGGGCGGTGGTGCAGCACGCTGCCCTTCCCTCCGAGGTTAGGATGCATGCTTTGCGACGCATGCAGGACTCCGCAGAGGGTGGCCTCGACGTGGGTCATGAGGACATCGTCCCGTTGCTTCTGGACGGCATGGAATTGCGTCGGCTTGCCCGCCTTCTCTCGGACGATGACGTCGCTCACGCACACCCGTGGGAGGTTGTCCTGTGCGCACACCTCCTTGCCGCGAACCGGGACATGAACCTCTACCACAGCATTCGGGCGCAGCGGGCGAGGCTGGTGTCAACCCTCCACGATGCGCCCCCCCCCGCCTCCTTTTCAGACGTCACCCCAGACTTGCTTCGCTTGCTGGAAGGTGGACAGGTGGCGTCCGACCTGTTCACGATGTCGAAATCCGCGCTCAAGGCCTTTGGACAGATCACCAAGGCCCTCGCCGAGGATGGCAACGGACTCGTTGACGACAAAGCGATCACCGCCTTCGAAAACGAGGCCGCTCAACTTGACCTCACGGCCATGGACGCCGGCCTTGTCCGGACCCTGCTCACGACCCTTCGCCTCAACGCCGCCATTCATGCCCTCCAAAACGGAACGGCCGGAGAGGAGACCACCTCCACGGTCAATGCCCTCGTCGCGGAAGCCAACGTGCCGACCCGGGTGGTGCACGCCGTGCGAAACCTGCTGTTCGACCATGATTTGCCGCTGCCGGCCCTGGCCGCGTGGTATCAGGAACACGACCCCACGTCGCCGTGGAGCATCGTGTCGCGAGCGACGGTGGCGTCGGCGGAAGGCCAACACCTTCGCGCTGCGCAGGAATACGGACGCGCAGCCAAGGCAGGGCAAGAGCGTGACGTCAGCGAAGACAACGAGTTTGCCTTCGATTTCGAGCATCGCGTCGCGTTGAACAGAAAATCGCTGATTCACTTCGCCTTCGCTGGTGAATGGAAGCGCGCCATCGACCTGCTCGAAGACGAAGCCTCCTTGCGAACCGCGATGACGGAACGCTTCCAGTTGTACCTCCGGGTGTCGTACCTGGCGTCCCAAGGGCGCACAGACGATGCGACGCAGGTGATCCAGCAGGCGGTGTTGGAACGAGAAGTCATCCTCGACGAGGACGACGAAGGCAACGTCATCGAACGGCGACGGACGTGGTTCAACGAAGACGTGCTGGACCTGCTGATGGCCTACCCACGCGGCCACGCCATCCCCCTGCCCGACGAACCGTTCACCGGTCGCGTCCGCGCGGCCCAGAACCTCACCGCCCAGCGCAGCCGCCATCGACGGAACGCTGACCAGCGCTACGCCCAGTTGATGGCCGCCTCACCCACCCCTGAGGAGGTGTACGAACTTGCGAGCCGGGTCGCCGAAGACCAGGCACTCACGGGCCTCATGTACCTCGAGCGTGCTTTGGGCGCGAACTGCTTCAGGTTGACACAACAACGGCAACTGCAGCGGTCCATGCATTCGTTGTTCACGATGAAGCGTGGTGACATTCCGGTTCGGGACCGCCGTCACCTCCGTCATCTCCCGCTTCCTCCTTTGGTCCTCGTGGACACCAACGTCCTCGTTGATGCGCTGCTTGACCGGCTGATCCGGGAAACCGGTCGAAACCTTGGGGCAGGCCTTGCCATCGATGCAAGCCGAGACATGCATCACCACCTCGAACGCCTCGGACGAGAAGGCAAGATTCGCTTGTTCCTCCCCGATGTCGTCAAGCACGAACTGACGTCCATCGCGAAGGGCGGTGACGTGCTCCGCCATCGCCTCCAGGAAATGGTTGCTTCTCCCGACGACGTGCTGCACCTGATGGAAGGTGACATGGTGCAACAAGCGGAAGCCGCCGTGATGAAGGCCTTCGACACGTGGGCTGACAAGGAGCCGAGGTTCGAGGAGGAGGCCCGCGCGGACGGTCGGCGCGAGCAACTCGAAGCCTTCCTCATCGATCACAAGGACATCTACGACGAAGTCTCGGCGATGAAGCGGATGCGCGGCTCACCCAAACGCACGATGTTGGACGGCATGGACATCTATCCCGAATCCGAAGATCTGGACATCATGTGCCTTGCCATGCACCTGGCTTCCCTGCCCTTGCAGGACCTTGGAGCGGTGCTGGTTGCGACCCGAGACGGCGATTTCTCCCTTGTCGCTCCCTCATTGATCGAACACCTCGGGTTCGGAGCGGTCCGCAGCGCGCGGCAGCTCAACGAGTGGATTCGATCCTGACCTCAGTGGAAGACCGGGTAGCCGTCATCACGCGCGCTGCGCAACGGCGCTGGTTCAAGCCGGTCGAGCAACTCCTTGCCAAGCAGCATCGGGCAGCGCAAGGTCGAGCGGTCCGCTCCGGTCATCTCGACATCGTAGATTCGACGGCCAATGCGCACCTTGGCTGCAAACAGCGGACGGGTCTGTCGCCCCATCGCGTTCCGGACGGTGCGTTCTCCAACGTGTTCCAATCCAAGCGCTGCGGCCAAGCCGAGGTCGATGGAACACCGCTTGGCGCCTGTGTCGATCTTCGCCTTGATACGAACAGCCCACGGGCGACCGCCGCTTCCCAGCACGCTGACCCAGCGGCTGTCGAAGGACGCAGCCACCTGCGACACCTCAGGCCATGTGAGCGATCATCGCCTCGCCAAAGGCGCTGCAGGACAGCAGCGTCGCGCCGTCCATCAAGCGCTCAAAGTCGTACGTGACGGTGCCCGCAGAGATGGCACCTTCCATGCCCTTGACCACGAGGTCTGCCGCTTCGTTCCATCCCATGTGACGGAGCATCATTTCGGCCGAGAGGATCAGGCTGCCCGGATTGACCTTGTCTTGGCCAGCGTACTTCGGCGCCGTACCGTGGGTGGCTTCGAAAATGGCAATGCCGGTGTCGTAGTTGATGTTCGCTCCGGGGGCGATCCCGATGCCACCCACCTGCGCGGCCAGTGCGTCGGAGATGTAGTCCCCGTTCAGGTTCATGGTCGCAAGCACGCTGTACTCCGCGGGTCGCGTGATGATCTGCTGAAGCATCGCATCCGCAATCACGTCCTTGATGACGATGGAGGAACCCGTCGTCGGGTTCGTGAGCGTGCACCATGGGCCGCCGTCCAGTTCCGTCGCGCCGAATTCGTCCTTGGCCAAGGCGTACCCCCAATCGCGGAAGCCTCCTTCTGTGAACTTCATGATGTTCCCCTTGTGGACGAGGGTCACGCTCGGCAGGTCTTGTTCAATCGCGTAGCGGATGGCTGCGCGAACGATACGGGCCGTCCCTTCCTGGCTGATCGGCTTGATGCCGATGCCAGAGGTCGCCGGGAACCGGATCTTGTCAACGCCCATCTCGTTCTGCAGGAAGGCGATGACCTTCTGCACTCCTTCGGTTCCTGCTTCCCACTCGATGCCGGCGTAGACGTCCTCGGAGTTCTCCCGGAAGATGATCATGTCCACGTCTTCTGGAGCTTTCACCGGGGACGGCGTCCCTTCGTACCAGCGCACAGGACGCACGCATGCGAAGAGGTCGAGTTTCTGTCGGAGCGCGACGTTCAGCGAGCGGATGCCGCCACCAACGGGCGTGGTGAGCGGGCCCTTGATCGAGACAAGCCCCGTGCGCATGGCGTCGAGCGTGGCTTCCGGCAGCCATTCTCCCGTTGCGTTGAACGCCTTCTCGCCTGCCAACACTTCGTCCCACACGATGCCGCGTTCGCCCCCGTAGGCCTTCGCAACGGCGGCATCGATGACGCGCATCATGACCGGCGTGATGTCAACGCCGATGCCGTCGCCTTCGATGTAGTGGACGATCGGCCTGTTGGGGACGTGCAGCACGCCGTTTTCAAGGGAAATTCGTGCACCTTGTTCCTCGCTCATGCCCGAGGCACCCGACCTCCTTTCTTCAATCCCTCCCCGGTCCCATCCGACCCCTGCACGCCACCCTCAAGGAGGGGCAGGTGCTGGGGAACGCATGGAAGGAACGGTGCAGTGGACCGGCAACACCAGCATGGACGGCGTGAACGCGACGGGGCAGACCGTCGCCATGGATTGGTCGAACGGCCCGTCGCCCATGCACCTCTTGTTGCAGTCCATCGGTGCGTGTTCGTTGGTTGACGTCGTGGGCGGCTTGGGACGCCGTCCCCTTGAGGCAGCCTCGGTGCATCTGCTCGCGGAGCGCCGTGAGGAGCCACCTCGCAGGCTTACGGCCTTGCACATGACCTACCACGTCAGCGGGGACGTGCCAGAGGTCTTGGTTCGTCGGCTGATCGAAAAAAGCCACAGCACCTACTGCAGCGTGTCGAATTCGCTGAGGGACGACATCACCATCACGTGGGACTTGGTCTTGAACGGTGCATGATCAGGACCGCCACGCGCCACCCAACGCGGCGTCCAATTGCTTCGCTCCATCCGCCAAGCAGGTGGCGAGTGCATTGTGCATCGCATGCCATGCTGCCGGGAGCGATGCAGGAGCAGCCAACGGTGTGGCTCCGTCGACGGTGAGCTGGACGGCGGCGAAGGGGTGCATGTCAACCCCGTCGATCTGCACGTCAACGCGGGCGATCAAGAGGTCCTCTTCCCGCTCAACGGCGACACGGTCGACGACGACGTTCGCACCGTCGTGCAAGCCGAGTCGACGGGGGTCCACCCCGAGCCCTCGTTCCACAAGGAGCGCCACGATGTTGCCGAGCATTGCTTCGCTCAGGCTGTGCGAAGGAGGGGCCGGTTCGGCCTGCACCACCGGCATCGGTTCGGTGGGCTCTGGATGGGGGATTGGCTCTGCCTGCACGACGGGAAGGTCTGGGACGCTCTGCTCTTCGTCGTCGTCCATCAGCGCCGAAAGAGGGTCCGCTTCCTGCGGCGATGAACCGGAGGCGTCGTGCTCAGCCAGGAGGCCAAGGAGGTCATCCCCCGCTCCAGCGTCAGGGGCGGGTGATGGGTCGACGCCGAGTTCAGCGAAGAGGTCGATGTCGTCGTCCATGCCGGAAGTGCGGTGCGACAGGCGTATCAACCCCGCCCCTCCACGTGCCACTGCATGAACGCCGTCGCCCGACGGGTCCTGCTCACGTGCGCGCTCTTCCTGTTGCTCCCGGGCGTCTCCTCTTTTCCCGCAGGGGTGGGGGACGTGGCCAACGAGGGGTGCTTGTGCCACGGTGCGCAGGACGAAGGCCTCGCCCTTCGGCTGGAAGGCCTGCCTGAGGTGTACACCCCCGGCAAGACCTACCATGTGGTGCTGACCGGGGACGCTTCCATCGAACGAGAGGGTGGATTTCGCCTCCTTGCGGACGGGGGGACGCTGCTGCTTGGCAACGGGTCAGGGACACAGGTCCTCGATGGAGGCGTCACGCACACAGGTCCGGCATCCACGTCTGAGGGTTGGAACTTGTCGTGGACGGCACCCAACATCACGACCGCGACCGTGCATGTCGTGCTCCACGTGAACCACGTCAACGGCGACGGCTCCAGCGGTGGGGACCGGTGGACCAGCACGTCAGCGGTGGTGCTTGGACCAGAGGCGGACGGGACGCCAGAAGATCCCGCTTCATCGCTCAGCACCTTTGGGGCAGAGGGCTTCGCCTTGGTTGCCCTTGTTGGGCTGTTGGTGATGATGCGGTATGCACTGGGCAACGGCGGGAAAGCCTGAACCCCTCAAGCGCCCCCCTCCCCCTGAGGCCGATGTTCGGAATGGGCGACGCGGGGCAGGTCATCCTGCAGCTCGAACGCTACCTTGCGGACGGGCGTGAGGAGATCACGGAGGTCATGGCGCGTGACCTCATCGACCAACTCCGTGCCAAGTCCCGTCCAGAGGTGGTCGATCAGGTGCACCTCGTGAAGGCGCTTCGGCTGCTCGTCGATGTGCTGCTTGTGCGTGGCAAGGCCACGGATGCGGCCAAGGAAATCAAGCGCTTGCACCGGGCGCGCCGACGCTTGGAACGCACCGTACGACGAGGGGATGCTTCGCTCCTGGACCGCTTGACGCCGGCCTCGGAGGACCACCTTCGCGCCATGCGCGTGCGTGCGGCCTTGGGCCGCGCCTCCGCGGCGCGCAGCGCCCTTGCGAAGGCCGAGTCAACCCGACCCGGCCAGCTGCGTGGTGCGGTTGAGGCGGTCGAAGCCCTGGGCGATGCTGCTGGGCTTGGCAAGATGCTGACGCGCATCGCGACCGCGGCAGGGCCGGTGGTGCAAGGCGCTGCTGGGACCGTTGTGGTTCCACCCACGGCAGAGGACCAGGCGGTCAAAGCGGAACGGCTGATGGCCGCCCTCGACAGGTGTGGAGGGGGACCGCTGCGTGAGGACATCGCGCAACAGCATCGAGCCATCGTCGACGTCGCAGCAGCAGCCTCGGCCCGTTTACAAGCCGCGATTGAATCGCTTCAGCCGGTGGTGGACTACCACGAATACGGCTGACGTGTGGTAGCGAGGGATGGATTTGAACCATCGATCTCCGGGTTATGAGCCCGACGGGATATCCAGACTACCCCACCTCGCTGCTCCTGAGGCCGAGTCCACACCCTTTCAACCCACCGCCACCGACGGAGGGAGGTACCAGAGGCACGCGTGACGGTCAGGCGCGGTGGCTGCTGTGCATCAGTTCACGGATGGCCGCAATGTGAACTGAAAGTGAATGAAACGTGAACGTCGAACACGTTCCACCACCGCAGCACCCTTCGCCGCCGTCAAGGGGTCCATGGGTTCTTCATAGGTGGACGCCGACCCGTCGGGTTCAGGAGCGTGCACACATGGCATCGACAACCAAGAACAAGGCAGGCAGCAGCAAGACGAAGGATGATGAGGTCACCGACGAGGCGGTGCTCATGGAGCCCGAAGAACCGGAGATCGCCATCGAGGACCTTCCCGGCGTCGGTCCCGCCACCGCGGAGAAGTTGCGTGAGGCTGGCTTCGATGACCTCCTCGCCATCGCGGTGATGTCCCCCTCCGAACTCGCAGAGCAGGCCGAACTTGGTGAAGCGGTGGCCGGCAAGATCATCGCGGGTGCGAAGAAGATGGCCAACATCGGTGGTTTCGTCTCGGGTGCGGCCCTGTTGGACCGTCGCCGTGAGGTGCTCAAGCTCTCTGCCAAGGTGCAGTCGATCGATGACCTCCTGGGTGGCGGCTTCGAAACGCAGGCCCTGGTCGAAGTGTACGGTGAATTCGGGTCTGGAAAAACCCAAATCGGCCACCAACTGGCCGTGAACTGCACCCTTCCGATCGAAGAAGGTGGCCTTGACGGGGACGTCTTCTACATCGACACCGAGGACACGTTCCGGCCTGAGCGCATCACGCAGATGGCCCGTGGTTTGGGCCTTGAGCCCGAAGCCGTGCTCGGCCGAATCCACGTTGCTCGCGCCTACAACTCGGCCCACCAGATGTTGCTCGTTGACGAAATCAAGCGCCTCAGCCGCGGCCTCAACGTCAAGCTGATCATCGTTGATTCCCTCACCAGCCACTTCCGTGCAGAATACGTTGGTCGCGGCATGCTGGCCGAACGCCAGCAGAAGCTGAACCGCCACCTGAAGGAATTGAAGCAGACGGCGGACATCAACAACGCCCTCGTCCTCGTGACGAACCAGGTCCATTCCAAGCCCGATGCGATGTGGGGCGACCCGACCAAGCCCGTCGGTGGCCACGTGCTCGCTCACGCCAGCACCTTCCGCCTCTACCTTCGCAAGGCCAAGGGTGGTCGCCGGATCGCCCGCTTGGTGGACTCGCCCAACCTCCCGGACGGCGAGTGCATCTACCAGGTCACCGAAGAGGGCCTGCGGGACTGAGTCGGCGTCGTCGTTGACCTCCACGAACCGAGGGGGCACACCGCCCCGCGGGCGGCACCTTCAAGCCTGCATGGAAGGGCATCACGCCGATGCGTCACCTCATCGAACGTGTGCTTGAACTCACGGAGGAAGAGCAGGCGGCCGTCCCGACGGCTGTCCCGATTGGGGAAGGCCACGCTACGGACGAGGAGCTCAAGCACCTGCTGGAGTCGCTCCAGCCCCGCATCGGCGTGTACGGAGTGGGTGGGGCTGGTTGCAACGCGGTGAACCGGCTTCATGAGGAAGGCTTGTTCGACAACACCTACGTGACGGGGTACGCCATCAACACGGACGCCCAGGCCTTGTTGATGTCCCCTCTTGAACGGAAGATCCTCATTGGTCGAACCGCTCGAGGGCGAGGCGCTGGCGGCGACCCAACCAAGGGCGAGGCTGCAGCGCTTGAATCGGAACTCGGCCTCAAGCAAATCACGTCCGACACCCAATTGGCCATCATCACCGCCGGGATGGGTGGCGGTTCTGGAACGGGGGCGGCGGGGCACATTGCGCGGCTCGCGAAGCAGCAAGGTGCGCTCACCATTGCAGTGGTGACCTACCCGTTCAACTCCGAGGGGAAACTGCGCCAACAGAACGCAGAATGGGGGCTTGAGCGGCTGCGTGAATTCTGCGACACGATCATTGTCATTCCCAACGAACGCTTGCTGGAGATCGAAGACGTCCGCGATCTTCCTCTTGCCCTCGCCTTCCGTGTTGGCGATGAACTCCTCATGCGCTCCATCATTGGCGTGACCGAATTGTTGACCATCGACGGGATGGTCAACCTCGACTTCGAGGACCTCCGGGCTGTGGTGCAGTCGGGCCATGGGGTGGCGATGATCGGGCTTGGCTCTGCCAGCGGAGCCGGGCGTGCGGAGGCAGCGACGAACGAAGCCCTGCATTCGCCACTGCTCGAACTTGACGTTACCGATGCCCGAGGTGCGCTCATCAACGTGGTTGGTGGCCCAGACCTCACTTTGGGCGAAGCAGAACGCTGTGCGGACTTGATCCAGAAGCGCGTGGCGCCAACCGCTCGCATCATCTGGGGGGCAGCCATCGACGACTCGTTGGGCGATGAGATCCGCGTGATGTTGGTGTTGACGGGGGTCAAGTCCGACCAGATTCATGGCTCAAGCGAGGCGCAGCAACTCAAGGCCCTGAAGAACCGCAACATCGAATTCGTGAACTGAGGCCTCCGGCGAAGTTTTCCGTCAAGGTCCGGTGGCCACTGCATGCGCATCGCCCTGTCGGGGGCACCCGGGACAGGGAAGACCCACCTTGCTGCACACCTTCCTGAGCACGTTGAGGTGCGCAGCGTGCACGGCCTTGCAGCCTTGCACGGACTCCTCGGGGCCGTAGAGGTGGACGGAGCACGCCCCGTGGACGTCGCGGCCCTCTGCGCCCACCGAGAGGCATGGCCGTCGGACCTCGTGGTGGACGGCCACCTCAGCCACTTGCTTGGCCTGGATGCCGTGGTCGTCCTCCGCTGTCATCCGAACGTGGTGGCCGACCGGCTCGAGCACCGTGGGTATGCGCCCGCAAAGGTGGCCGCGAACGTCGAATGGGAACGTCTTGGCGGGGTGGTTGCCGAACTGCTCGACGCCGATGAAGGCCTCCCAATGTTGGAACTTGACACCACCGCTCGTACGGTTGAGGACCTGGTCAACGAGGTCATGGCATGGAGGATGGACGGCTGCCCCGACCGTGGTCCTGCCACCATCGATTGGCTTGGTTGATTCCGGCGCAAACCTACCCGATGCGTTTCCTTTCAACCGATGCGCTCATGGGTGCGGCGACCCGCCCGCGTGCATGGCGCTCGAACAGTTGCGCAGCCGCTGGGAAGGGCTGCTTCCCCCCCTCCTTCGGCGCCTCTCATGGGTCTCAGTCGACGCCATGACATGGGCGGCGCTCCCAGTGGGGCTTGCAGCGGCATGGTTGATCGCCACGGCGACCGACGACGCTCCGGGCGCGCTTCGCCTGGTCGGCGGGGCCCTGCTCATGTTCCTCGCGATGCTGATCGATGGACTGGACGGGGCGATGGCCAGGTCTCGAGGCTCCGTCAGCCGCTGGGGCGACATGCTCGACCACACCATCGATCGCTTGCTCGACACGGCATGGGTGCTTGCCTTGGCCTACAACGCTGCCTTCTGCGGGGATGCCGCCTTCGGATGGTTCGCAGCGTGGTTCACGCTCATGGGCTCCTACATGGGCACCCAAGCGCAGGCGGTGACGGGTGCGAGGAATTACCGTGGCTTCAGCAGGGCCGACCGGATGGTCCTGACGCTTGTGGCTGTGTTGCTTACCGCCGCGTTGATCCCGAGCGGCAACGCCGTGTTTGGCACCGCTCCGGCACCCTTCGATGCGATTCCAATCACCCCGCTGAGCGCCATGGTGCTCGTCAGCATGCTCGGTGGCATCTGGACCTTCCTCGTGCGTTTCCGACAAGCGGGACGGGATGTCCGCGCCATGGACGCTGAAGACCCGCTCCCACAGCCCGGCGACGGTGCGTGAGTGGTCCGAAGCCGTGCCGGCTTGGGACCTCGGCGGAGAAGGCCTCTTAACCGGCCAAGGCGACCACAAGGTGTTGGGTGGCGACATGCAAGCAAAGGCACGACCCGGACGCGCCGTCAGCCTGGTTCTTCTCCTGCTGTGCTCCAGTGCACTCGCTCTGGTGTCTCCTGCAGCAGCCACCATTCCCGAAGTTGACTTTTTGGAGGCAAAAAACCTCCAGGTCAGCTTCGATACCCAGTCCGAAGTGACGACGCTGACGTGGGAAAACGTCCAGATGTTCGATTCCAACCTTGTCAACCTCACCACTGCGGTGTACCACGTGTACAGGTACGAGGGTGTCCTCGACGCGAGCACCTTGGACAGCGCCACGCTCATCGCCACGGTACGTGCGTGCGACGACAGTTACTGGCTCGGGCAAGGGTCGACGGCCTACCTGAACTGCCGGCAATCGCCAAGCGGTAGCCACACCGGCCATTTGGTCTCCTATCCCGTCCCACCCGGCACGAACGGGACGTTCAACTACACGATCGTCACTGAAGTTGCGAACGTCAACTATTCCACCTTCTCCCCGGGTGATTCCGTCACGTCGATTGGTGTTGAGGAACTCACGCAAGACAAGATGACGCCGTACAACATCAGGGGTGATTTTTCCTCGACCTCGTCGACGACGACCTTGTCGTGGGTTCCCTTCACGTCGTTGCCCGGTGGAGAGGTGATTCCAGGCGCGGCTCGCCTTCTCGTCTACCGTTCGATTGGCACCCCCATGACGAGGGCCACCATGAGCACCATGCTCCAGTCCGGAGCCGCCGTTCAGATTGGAAACCTCTCATCGAACGCAAGCGACATGGTGCTGACCATCTCACCGGACACCGACCGTGATGCATACTACGCGGTGACGTCCTTCCTGCCGAACTGGCTTGGCATGGGGCA
>JAYPDK010000001.1:0-70487 GCA_038125145.1 Candidatus Poseidoniaceae archaeon | reverse complement strand
TCGATGTCCTCGTCGTCCATGGTCATACCTCACGGCCCGGCTCAAACATCCGGTATTTGAACCCGTCTCGACCCGGCGTTCGGGCAAAGCACATGCTTCAAGTGTCTCGGGCCGGTGCTCTCAATCGGGTGCGACGATGGACTTCAGGGAGACCGAAGAGCACGAGATGATTCGCGAGATGGTGCGGGATTTTGCGGAATCGGTCCTTGCTCCGACCGCCGAGGCCCGGGACCGTGACCAACGCCCGCCAACCGAGGAGTGGGCAACCTTCCTGGAGTACGGACTTCAAGGCGTCACCATTCCCGAAGCCTACGGTGGCCAGAAACTGGACGACATCACCGAGGCCATCATCGTCGAGGAACTTGCGAGGGTTGACCCGTCCTTCGCCGTCATGTTCTGCGTTCACGTGGGGCTGTGCGCGATGACGATCAACCTCCACGGCACCGAAGCCCAGAAGCAAGCCTACCTGCCTCGCCTCGCTGCAGGCGAAGTGGGTGCGTACTCGTTGAGCGAAGCGGGTGCTGGCACCGACGCCGCCTCGATGTCGTGCCGTGCCAAACTCGCCGACGACGGCAGCCATTGGGTCCTCAACGGCGAGAAGATGTGGGTCACCAACGGTGTTCAGGCGGGGATCTACGTCCTCTTCGCCAAGGACGTCGACCACCCTGAATACGGGGTAAAAAAGCACGGCGGTACGACGGCCTTCATCGTCGAACAAGGGTTCGAAGGCTTCTCCGTCGGTAAGAAGGAGGACAAGTTGGGCATTCGCTCCTCGGACACGTGCACGCTCATCCTCGAGAACTGCAAGGTACCTGCTGGCAACGTTCTGAAGGGCGCCGGCGAAGGCTTCCCCATCGCGATGAACGCACTGGACAACAGCCGCATCGGCATCGCAGCACAGGCCCTCGGCATCGCCCAGGGTGCCTATGAAGCGGCGCTCAAGTACGCCCATGAGCGCGAGACCTTTGGCCGTACGATTGCAAGCCACCAAATGATCACCGCCTACCTTGCGGACATGGCGACACGCATCGACGCCGCACGGTTGCTGGTGTACAGGGCTGCTGCGGCCAAGCACCACCACTACGCTTCCGGAGGCCCGCGACACACGAAGGAAGCGAGCATGGCCAAACTCTACGCTGGCGACACCGCGATGTGGGTGAGCGAGCGAGCCATCCAGGTCCTCGGTGGGTACGGCTACACCAAGGAATTCCCAGTGGAGCGCTTTTTCCGCGACGCCAAGATCACCCAGATCTACGAGGGGACGCAAGAAGTGCAGCGTTTGGTGATCGGTCGCAGCCTGCGCTGAGCGTCAACCGATTCGAAACACAGGCCGAGCGAGTCCTCGATTCCACCCGGCCAAGCTCGCCTCAACAGCGACGCTTCTCCATGGAACTTCGGCCTCTTCTGGGAGTTGAAGGTCAACCATGCCGGCTTCGGTGTTCACGCCAACCGTTCGTCCCCTGCGCCATCCAGGCTCGCCGAGCAGCGTCGTACGTTCGTCCGTTACAACGCCTGAGATGAGGAAGCGTTGCCTGTTTGCGGCCACCGCCGCCTCAATTTCCACGCCTCGCTTGTTTTGCCCGAGGGCGTGAAACACCGAAGCGAGGTCGTCCACGGAGGCGACCGCCACGGGTGAGGGAGGGACGGGTTGCGCCGCCGCAGGTTCGGGCGCAGGTTGGTCGACGGTGGCCTCATTTTGGACCTCCATCTCGGGGTGTGTCGCCTCGACATCCTCGCTTTCATGTGGTATGGAATCCTCGACCGCCGCATCTGTTGACGCGCCGTCCATTGCATCTGGCTCCACCGGATCGGCCAACAAGGATTCAGGCACGTCGAGGCCTCGCGCGGCCGCCCACCTCCACATCTCACCGGAGGAGACGCGTCCATCTCCGCTCGCGTCCATGGAGGTCATCAAGAGGTCAAGGACCCACGCAGGTGGCTCGTGTCCAGTGGTTTCACGGACGACGTTTTCCAGTTGAACTCGGTCGACATAACCGCCACGTGCTTGCATGAGGTCGTCGACGGCCTCCATCGGCATGCCCGACCTCGACAGCCACACGACGAACCCGTCCTCGATGGAGGGCAGCCGGTCGATGACACCAGCGTCGACACCACGGGCTTCCAGCCTCCGTCGCGCTTCCTTGCGGGCAACCTCGACGAGGATGTTGCTCATGACGTGCCAAAACGATGCCTCGATTTGAACATGTGGCCGTTGCGGCTCAGAGCCTCGGCCACGAGTCGACTGGGCCGTTCCACGGGAGGCGCCCAAGGTGTCCAAGCATCACGCCCTCGTCCACCACGTCCGCCTCGAGTTGGATGCGGTGCAACCACGTCTTCAGTCGACCGAGTCGCTCTCCTTTGGACAGGCCGGTGTGGGCCATGATGGTGTGGCCATCAAGCAGGGCCTCTTCCATCCGCGCGGGGGAGGTCGCCTCGATCAGGTCGACGGCACCTCCCCACGCCGTTCCCCCGAGGGCGAGGTCATGGGCAAGCGCTGTGTTGACGTGCAGCGGGAGGTCCATCTTCCATCTGTGGTGGAGGAGTCGCACTTCTGCTGGCGTTGTTGGGGGTGGCTGGGCCAGCGAGCGGTGCAGCCGCGCCACACGCTCGATGACCTTCCGCGGGGCGGTCAGCCTGCGCAAGCAGGCGATGACCCCAGCGCCGTCCAGGTCGGACAGCAGCAGTGCGAGGCGCCCATCGACGCGGTCCCCGTCGTCTCCGGTTTCCGTGCCCTCCCGAGGGCGCGGGAAATGGGCGAAACCCGACGTGGAGAGGTTCGCGTCCGGGAGCACCGTGTCGAGCACACCGTCCTCATGCATCATCCACATCACCCGCGGAGCATGGTCGCCTCGGAGCAGACGCTGCAGTTCGTGCCACACACGTTCCATGGCGACCATGGAAAGGCGGTCTGACGTGGCAGCCAACGCGCTGCGCAACGAGGCTTCGATCCTCCATGGGTCGCCTTCCGCCCTCGCCTGAGCCGCGAATCTGTACACGCGCATGATGCGCAAGGCATCCTCGTGCAGGCGCTCGCTCGCTCGTCCTACCGCCCGCAGCACCCCATCGTTGAGGTCACGCTGACCGCCATGAAGGTCGATGAGGCAGCGGCGTGCGGGGTCCACGGCCATGGCGTTGATCGTCAGGTCCCGACGTGCCACGTCCTTGGCGAGGTCTGTGGTTAGTTCAACCGACGCGGGCCGGCGACCGTCAACGTACGTCCCGTCGATGCGCAGCGTCGTGGCCTGGAACGGTGTTCCATTCGCAGCCAACAACGTCACGGTTCCGAATTCGGCCCCGGTGGCTTTGGCGCGATCGCCAAAGGCAGCCAGCAGGTCGGCCGGCTCGAGGTCAACCGCGAGGTCGACGTCGTACACGGGTTGGTGGCTGAGCGCGTCGCGAACGCAGCCTCCAACCAGCCATGCCCGGCACCCGATGCCGTCCAACCGGTTCAGGACGTCGCGAAGGTCGTCAGGGTCCCGCAACAAGGCGTCCAGCCATGCTTCCAGCGGTGCCGGAAGCGAAGCGGCGTCCTCCATGCCCTCCTCCCTCGATGCGACTGCCCCTTGAGCGCGACATATCCTTATCGCAGCGGTTTGGGGTCGTGACGTGCAGATTGGCGCGACCCTGCTGCCGCTGACCGCCCTTCGCCCGCATGAGCGGGTCAAGGAACGGAAGGTTCGGGATTCCCTTCACATCCACGTGCGTTGGGGCAGGGTGCGTCGACGAATCGTCGTCGAACACGAGCACGGCGTCGTGCTTGACGGCCATCATCGCCTGGCTGTGGCGCATCGCCTGGGCTTGCTCCGGGTGCCGGTCGTTGTCGTTGAGGCTGCGAAGGTGCCCGTCGTCTGGCGTTCCACCTCCGTTCCCATCGACCCGGCGACGGTGGTGGAGGCGGCGCTTTCCGGAGTGCTGATGGCGCCTCGGAGCACGATGCATGACCTCAGCCCGCTGGACGTGGCGTGCGATGTCCCCCTCGATTGGCTCAGGCATCCTGCCGGCTGGCCGTGATGCGACGCCACAGGCTGTTGCCACGGCCCCCGATCACCACCGGGGCATGCTGGGAGGCGAGCCCAAGCGTGACGTTGGCGGATGCGACCGCGCCCTCGTGGCTATAGAGCACCTCCACGGTCGAACCACCACGGCCGGCGAGGGCTCGTCGAAGGTCGTCGCTGGCCGTGATCCGTTGACCGTCCACCGCGATGAGTTCGTCGCCTGGTTGCACGACGTCGCGCAGCGGGGAGCCGTCATGATGCGAAGCGACACGGATGCTTGTGCCGTCGGTGCGCAGTGCGATGCCCAGCCACCCTCCATGTTCGTCGTCGTTGGCTTCTTTCACCTCGAGCACCAAACCGAGCGACGCGAGCATCGCCTCCACGGGTGGGGGGGCACGCTCGGTCATCAGCCGGTCCATGGTGGTACCAAGGCGCCTTCCGCCGGGCGTGGAGGTAAGCAAGGACCGGAGCCTCCGGTGGTCAACGCCTGGTTCGGAACCGTCACGGGCGTGAAGCCGCACCGCGGTGGCCATCACGTCGTCAAGGCCGTGCGTCCCTCGGCTGCGTCGGCGCAGTTCAACGTCGAGGGCCATCATGGCCAGTTCGCCTTGCAGGTAGTAACTGATGCGTCGTTCGCTCGTGAACGCGTTGCCTCGGTACAGGTGAATCCATGCGGTTTCGCTGGATTCGGCCAGGGATTCATGAGCACATCCGTTCCGTGGTCGATGCCGTGCAAGTTTCAGGGCAAATTCGTCCTTCCAGTCTTGTTCGGTCCATGCCCCTGAACGCAGGCAGACGAGGTCCCCGATCCACGAGGTACCGCCTTCAAACCACCACAAAAGGTCGGTTGGTACTTCGCGTGAGAGGTCGTACTCAAGGAAGGCTTTCGGCCGGAGGCGTTTCACGTTCCATTGGTGCACGTATTCGTGGCTGAAGAGGCTGAGGAGGTCCCTGTACCCTGCTTTTTCACCGGGTGTCAGGCACGACCTTGGCATCATCGAGGTTTGTGACCCGGTGTGTTCAAGGCCCCCTCGCGCTCCATCGGTCAACTGCAGGACGATGACGTAGGGATCGAAGGTTGGAACCCCGAACAGGGCATGGTGCTCCTTGGCGATCAGGGTCGCATCACGGACAAAGGCGTCCAGTCGTCCTTCGTTCACAGGCAGCCCCCCGCTGTCCCAGACGGTCAGCACGTGTGGCCTCCCGTCCACGTCAAAACGGCGGACAGGGCCGTCGTTTGCTTCGATGATGCCGTCAAGCAGCGCGTCCCGGTCCTCGGCCACAAAGCGATGCATTCCTTGCGTTCCTTCGACGCTGCGAAGCTGCGTGTGCGGGGTCCAGGATTCGGGAATGCGGAGGTGCACCTCTGCACCGGTCTCCCAGACGTGCTTGCCATCAGGAAGGTACCACGTGAAGGGGGGCATGAGGTGAAGGTGCGATGCATCGAGGTGGGTGGAGCGGACGCTCATCTCCATGCCGAGCACTTCGTAGTCCACACGCACGGAGGAGGCTCCTTCAGGCACGCGAATGCGAAGGGAATGTGGGTCCGGGCGAACGACCTTCAGCGGAACGCCGTTGTCGTCGTGTGCAGCGATGTTGTCCACGTACTGCACCTGCTCACGAAGCATGTAGGAGCCCGGTACCCATCGAGGAAAGGAAAGGTCAACCCGGCCGCTTGAGAACGGCCCGTGAACCTCGGTGGTTGCTCGAAGTCGGCGGGAGGGTGCCTCCGTGGCGTCGGCATGAAGGTGGATGCGAGCCATGCTTGAAGGTGGGCCGGCTGCCCTAAGGTCCTTGCTCGGCTCACATCAACAGCAGGCCGACGAAGACGATGGAGAGGGTCATCAGCAGCGTTGGGAGACGGAGGTTCCCTCCGTGTTGCATTGCGACGGTGGGCAGCGTGCTCAACGTCCTTCGGCCGTGGCGCAGGCGTGTTGGTTCAAGCCGAAGCCGAAGCCGTTCCTCGACGCGGCGACGGAGCCGTGGGTCGGCTGAGCGTGCCGTGCCGTCCCCGACGACGAGACGAAGGTGGTGCCGCTGGGCGATCTCTGCGAGGTCGTCGACAACGGCCTCAACGTGCTCAAGGTCATGGAGGTCCACGCGCCACCCGGCGGCTTCCTGGCGCACGTGGCTGAGCTGCCGCCACGCCCCTCGCCCCTCATCGTGCTTGGCCAGCGTCCCCCGGACATCCAAGGCAGGAAGGGCGACCGGGCGAGCCGCCTCTGCCCGTCGAAGCAGGATGTAGAAGCAAACGAGAAGCAGCGCGAAGGACGTCAGCGTGAGGGTGAGGTGCCGCTCAAGACGAGCGGGTTCGTCCATCAACGAGGCGGTGAAGGCTCCCGTTGCCCCGTAGCCGGCCCCAAGAAGGGCGCCGGACAGCACCTCGCTCCTCCTCGCCTCCATCGACGTTCCATTGATGCGTGTGGCATCGTCCTTCCGGCGAGAGGTTCATTGAGCGCTAGAATGAGCATCTATGGATGGCGCGAGTCGATGGAGGGACCCGCGCCGCACGCGTCGGAACGATGCTGTGTTGCGTCAGCCTCGGGCTCTTGCTGGCGATGGTCGTCGCTCCTCTGACGCTACCGAGTGGCTCTGTTCCTCCTCTTGGTGCTCGGGCGAACGCCATCGATTACGCGACCATCGATGGTCCGCTCAGTTATGGAAATCAACCTCACCTTGACCACGATACCCAGCAGGTGGTCGTCGCTGAGGAGGCCTTTGCATGGAGCAACCTACCGCTCGCTCATGCCATGGTGTACGCTTTTGGAGACCTGAATTGCCACATGCTCCACGAACGTTCCTGGGAGGTGAACGGCAACCAGATGCCCATGTGTGTGAGGGACATTGGGATCCTTGCCGGGCTGGTCGTCGCAGGTGCCTTGCTTCGCTCAAGGCTGGTGAACCGATGGACAATCACCGATACGACGCTCTCGGTCCTTCCATCGACGTGGCAGGACGCCATCTACGCGAACCAGCGGCGCACCCTTGCCTTCTACGGCTTCGGAGCCTTGTGCGTGGTGCCGCTCGGGCTCGATGGATTCGTCCAACTCCTGACGGCTTACGAGTCGACGGCGTTGCTTCGTATGGTGACCGGGCTGCCCTTTGGTTTCGGCCTTGGCGTGCTGATGGGCGCGATGCTGAGCGCTCGCCCGGGCGACCTTTCCACCATCGCTTCGGTCGCGTTGCCCGGAGGAGCACGTTTCGCCGTTCAGGAAGCGGAGTGATCACGCCGGAGGCTCAAGCCTCCACCACGCCTCAAGTTGCTCGACGTCCTCTGGTGCTGGGCAGCCGACGTGGCCGCTCGAGAGGAGGCTGAGGCGCTTCAACACGTCCTCCATGCCAGCCTCGTCCTCCTCGATGAGGTGGTGAAGGGCGCCGGCCCACGCCGACGTAGGGTGCGCTTCACGCCATGCTTCGAGGCGTTCACGAACGGGCCACATCGCCATCGCGAGCCGGCCCTGCGCAAGGTGGTCCTCGCTCAAGCGAAACATCTGTCCCTCCGTGAACTTGACCTCGTTCTGTTGACGGAAAATCCACCCTTCGTCGATCATCCATCGAACCATCCTGTTCACATGCCTCTTGGACAGGAACCGGACCGGGCCGAGGGCATGGAACAACCTCCGCACGTCGCACGGCCCGCCCATCAGCGAGAGCGTGCCGAGAACGCACCATGAGGAACGGGCCGTGTAGCGGCCAGGGACGTCCCGTTCGGCGGCAGACCGTTCCGGCCACGATGCTTCGGCGCGTTCCATCCACGTCGCTGGTGAGGCCCCGGCGAGCCAGCCGTGCAGCACCGATTCCTCGCTTTTCGCCAGCCCGGGTAGGCGTTGCTGCGCGCTCATGCGGTCCACCAAGCGTCCGATGTGGGCGAGGTCGACCTCGTCCATGTCCACGTTCAGTGGCGCAGGTCGCTGACGCATGAACTCCCGAACGGTGCGGCGGAGGGCACGCTCAAGTTCGTCCAAGCCTCCTTCGTTGAGGATCGGTCCTGCAATCACGGCGGCGTCAAACGGGGGAGGAGGAGCGATGGCACCCGACAGCAGGTCGGCGAACCCTGCACGGATGGTGCGTTGGATGTCGGTGGTTTCGAAGTACTCCTGTTTGTCGCTGGTCATCCGGAGCGTTCCTTGTTGGATGCGACGAATGGCCCGTTCAGGGTCGCAATCCACCCAGACGACAAGGTCTGGGACTGCGGCGCCCTCGTTCAGCGCAGCAACTTCGTCGAGGCCGAGTTCCCCAACAACCCCTTGGTACACCAGGGAAGAGTGAATGTTCCGGTCTGAGACGACCACGGCACTTTGCCGCAGGCGAGGAAGGATCCAACTCGCGGTGTGGTCCAGCCGGTCCTCCGCAAAGAGCGCGGCTTCTTCAGCAGGGCTCAGGTCGCCACGTTGAACGGCCGCCAGCGCTCGCTGTCCGGCTTCCGCATGGCGGCGTGGCTCGTGCGTGGCACAGACCTCGGTGAAGGGGTAGGTGGCGAGGATCTCGGTGAGGAGGCGCACGGCCTCGCCTTTCCCGGAACCGTCCCCGCCTTCAACGGAAATCAGGTACATCCGGCCCCTCCCGTACGTCGGCGAACTGGTTTTTGGCGAAGGAGGTCGCAATCATCCCTGCGAGGATGAGGGCAGGTCCGAAGACGATGAGGCCTCGGCTGAACAAAGCAAGTCCTGCGAGGTATTGCGTTCGTCGGTACCGTCCTGCTCGACGCACTTCGACACCCGCCATCAGACCGACCGCCCCAGAGAGAATCGTCAGGACGCCGATGGTCGTCGAGAGACGAACCGCATCATCGAGCGTCCACCTGTCCTCGCCACCGTCGAGGACCATGCGTTCCACGCCGTCCCCTGGCGTGAGGGTGATGGGTGGCATCCCCGCGGACTGCGGGACCAGTTCAAGTTCTGCGGTCGTGTAGCCATCACCGCTTACACGGAGGAGCCTCGCTTCGGTCAAGACGGCTTCAAGGTGAAACCACCCGTACCCGTCTGTGGTCGTCGACCGCAGCACTGTCCCCGATTCAAGGTCCACCCATTCGATGGTCAGATCCTCAAGCGCTGCACCCGATTCGGCTTCAAGCACCTGCATTCGAAGGTCGACCGTCCGTTCGCTTGACAGCAGGTCTGTGGACAGCAGATCCACCGGGTTTCCTTGCAGCAACAACAGGCCGGAAAGGATGCCAAGGGCGCTTCCAAGGAAGATGGCGACCGATGCAAACCGACGGAGGCCGGCAACGGTGCCGTCATCAAGCGCCCCGTCCCACTGTGCGAGGTCCATGAATCGCTTGTTGCTCGGATGAAGCACCACCGCCGCCTCGACGTCCGAGGCTGAGACCACCATCTCATCCTCGCCGTCGAGTTGGTCGCGCACGCGCTCCCGGAGCGCTGCGAGTTTGGCTTCACGGTGGGGGTCAGCCATCTGGTGACCGACGTGCCGCCGTTGTCTATGACACTTCGCGCCATCCAGACTTCAGCCGTCCCAGCTCCATGCCCCGTTCGTTGAGGTGGAGCCCCTCAGGCGCCGAAGCACGACGATGGAGGCCACGAAGGCTGTTGATAACAGACCCAGCGCGGTCCACACAGCCACAAGGGCGAGCAAAGGGGCTGCAACGACCGCCTCGTTGGTCAGGTCGTTGATGTCGGTCGTCGTGTGTTCCTCCTCAATCGGCTCGGGTGCTTGCCATGCGCCGGTTCGAAGCCCGAGTTCCACCAACCTCGCGACGTGCGCGAGGCTCTCCGCGGAGACCTTGTCCGGCGTGTCGCCCAGCGTATGCCAGTGTCCATCGGCCAAGCGCGTGGCGCCATCGCCGTACCGGTGGTCGATGATGACGGCCGAAGGGATGCCGACGGCTTGGGTGTTGATGTGGTCATCGATGATGTTGGTGGACGTTGTGTGTTGGTAGACATCTTCGCCGTCGCTGCCGTCGCACGCAGTGGTGCCTGCGACCAGCCCAACCGCTTCAGCAAGGGAAGGAATCGGGGCCGCAACCGAATCCGAGTTTGAGGTGATCCTTGCGAGGTTCAGGTCCGCGTCGCCCACCATGTCGAGCAGCAGGAAGGCGTCGATGCTTCCGATCTCCTCCTGCGAGAGGTTGTCCGCCCATCGACGGCTCCCTTCCAAGCCCGGCATTGGCCCTTGGTCTTCGGCATCGAAGAGCACCACCATGACCGGGTGGGGGAGGTCCATGGCGGGGACAAGTCGCATCATCTCGAGCACGACGGCGACGCCGCTTGCCCCGTCGTTCGCACCGGGAATCGGTTGGGTTTGGTTCGCTTCCTCCGCCTCTCGTTCCGCTCGGTCACGCGTGTCGTAGTGGGCGCCGAGGGCGATGATATGGTCCGTTCGTGCAACGCCCGAAGGCGTGTACTGAGCGATGAGGTTCGTCATGCTGCCGTTCAAGAACGGATGAACGTCATGGTGAAACGTCCAGCCACTGTTGTTTTCGACAACGGAAGCCAGCAACGCCTTCGAGGCAACGCTGTCCGGCAACCGCGGGCCAAGGCTGACCTGCCAAGCAATGCTTTCGTTCATGCGATCACCGTCGCTCACGAGGTCTGGCCAAGCCGTGCACAAGGTCTCCCTGTCTGGAACTGTAGCCCCCACGTGTGGAAGCATCAGCAAGAGCAGGACGGGAACAAGCCTGCGGAGCATGCCGTGACGCGTGGCCTGCCCACGCTTAAATACCATACTCGGGGAGGTCTTGATGTCGTCGCAGTGTGGCGATTCGGTGGTTGTGGACATGTCTGAATCCTGCTCCACTCGTTCCTACAAGGCTCTGGCTCTGGCCATGCTCATGCTGCTCTCCACCACGGTGATGCCGACCGTTGCTGCTTCACCCGCGGAAGGGAACGAGCCGCCTTCAGAATCTCAACCGTCGGAAAGCCTGCCCGACGAGTGGGTTGAGGCTGCATCCCTTGATGGATTTACAGGGGACTTTGCCCGACCGTACCTGCTCATTGACGAATCCGAACCTGTGGTGTCGGCGACCCCCTTCCTGCGCCAACAATGGGTCGAAGCCGGCCGCCCTGGGCTTGTCGAATCCTCCTCAAGCACCTCCGGTCGCGCGTGCACCCAACACGTGGTCGGGGACCAATTCAACGTCCCTTCCTCGGGAGGAAGCATTTCCGTGACCGTCGCGAAGACCACGGCCAGCGTCGCATTTCTGGTTCAGACGGGTCGGACGCTGAGTTCGACGGTGCTGCAGAACCTCGCCTCGACGTGGGACCAGACGATCTATCCCACCTTGACCACGTACTACGGGAAGGATTACGGCGACGGCCGCGGCATCGCACCGCCGGACGTCGACAACAACTGCCAAGTCGAAATCGTCGTGTACGACATCGACGGCCAGTACAACATTGGCGGCTACTTTGCTCCGAGCCTCGCGTCCCAAGGCGAGATGGTCTTCGTGGACTACGCGGACATCACCTTGACGTGGGGCCGTTCCATCATCGCGCACGAACTCCAACACCTGCTCCATAACGCGCTCGACCCGTACGAAAACCTGTACATCGACGAAGGCAACGCGGACGTGGCCATCTACCTCTGCTTCGGCGCGGACAGCACGCTTCGCGGGCACGTGAACGGATGGACACAAGCCAGCGAACTCTCCGTACGCTGGTGGAATCAGCGAAACGCAGACTACGGCGCGGGTTTCATGCTCATGATGTACCTCGTCGACCACCTCGGCGGTGGCCCTGCGATGAGGCAATTGGTGCAGGACAGCGCCACCGGCGGTGCAGGGATTTCCAAGTTGGCCGCCGCGCCAGCAAACGGGAACGCAGGGGTGATCGGACGCACCATGGAGGAGGTCTTCGCGAACTTTTCTGTCGCGGTGACGTTGGATTCCGACCAAGGCGTCTACGGGTATTCAAACCTCGATTTGAACCCGGCGTGTTCGAGCGGGGGCTTCTGCCGTGCACAACCCGCGGACACCAACAGCGATTGGTCGCAACCGTACTCCACCACGGGGCACACCATGGAAGGCTGGGGCATCCGTTCGTTCAAACTCACCCCGGGCGCGGCTTCGCCCGCCCCCCTGACCCTTCGTGTGACAGGTGACCGGGCTGATTTTGATGGCGTGGTGGTCACGAGGGCAGCCTCCGACGGGCTGTTGACGGTGACGGACCTGAATTTCGCGTCCTCGGTTGCGACTGGCCTGGTGCCCGGCTTCGGGAACCTCACCGACGAGGTATGGGTGATCGTCTGGCTCGCGAGCAGTGCCGCAGACTGCGATTACACCAGTTGCGGACCGAGTTATCCAACCGGGACCATCGACCTTGAGGCCGCTCGGATCACCTCGCCAGCGACCATCGATACCGGTAACATCACCACCTCGGACCGTGACGGCGATGGCCTTGCCGATACCGTACAGGTGGACTTTGATGTGCTCTCCAACGCCTTCTTCGAGGACCTCGACGTTGAGGTGAACGTTCGGGATGGTACGGGTGCCGTCGTGGACGGCCTCACCACGCGGGTTGATGCTGGGGGTGGGGAGGCCGTCACCTCTTCTGTCTGGTTCACGCCAAACATGGACGGGTTGTACAGCTTCGACCTCACCATGCGTGACGTGCTCGGTAGCCGTGTGGATGCGGTCACGAGCGGCGTGGTCAACCTGTCAAACATGGCCCCTGTTGCCGATGGCAACATCTCCTCCAACAGGACGCTGTCGTGGAACGACGTCGCCTTCGCCGGCGACGGCTTCGATGCATGGGGCTTGTCCCTGGAAAACAACACGCTGCCTTACTTTGACGCGCCTGTGGCCTACGCTTGGGACTTCGGGGACGGCGAAACGAGCGGTCTGAAATCCCCGGTCCGTGCGTACGAACTCCTCGGCGAGTACAACATTAGCCTGCGTGTCCGGGACATTGGAGGGCGATGGTCGGCCACGGACGTGATGAACATCACCGTGGTGGACGATACCGAGCCCACGCCTGTGCTCGCCATCAACAATCAGGTGCTTGGCGCAAGCATCAGCGTGATGGTGGATCAACGCATTTTGTTCTCTGCTGGAAGGACCACCGACAACGTGCCCACCCCCCTTCTCGAGTTCACATGGGACTGGGGTGACGGCTCGCAAGACAGCGGCTTGGGGCTCTATAGCGCGGACCACGCCTGGACGGACATCGACGGGTCCAACGAGACCTTCGACCTCATGCTCACGGTGTTTGACGGCGTGAACACCGGGGTGCTCAACCTGACCGTCGTCGTGAACAACCGATTGCCCGTCCAGATTGAGGCTGGCCCCATTCGTACCGTCACGCAAACCCCCACCGTGATGCCGCTGGTGTTCGAAGACCTTGACGGGACCATCACAACGTGGAGTTGGTCGTTCCCGGGCGGCGTCCATCTCGGGACGGGCCCGGTCGACCGTGAATCCGATTTCAACACCGTCTCCGCCGGGACCTCGCAACCGACCGTGGCTTGGGAACGCGCCGGGAACTACACTGTGCAGGTCGACGTTGTGGACGACGACGGTGGTGCCTCGACGGCGGTCCTCGCCGTGATTGTCGAGAACCAACGGCCGACAGCGTCGTTCACCGTTCGTGAAGCATCCTCGACGGTCTCCCTCGACCTGCTCTCCACAAGCATCCTTCCGGATGTCCCTTACATCTTCGATGCCCGTTCAAGCAGCGACCCGGACGGGCTGGTCGGTGATGTCAGCGACCTGACCTTCAATTGGTCCTTCCCAGACGGCACGTTCCAAGAGGTGGTTCAGCCTCGGTTTTCCTTCACAACGCCCGGAACCCATCGGGTCACCTTGGTCGTCGTCGACGCAGACGGCACCGAAAGCGCACCACGGACGGTCAGTTTCGACGTGATCAATCCCGCGCCCATCATCGAAGTTCGCATCCTTGAAGCATGGCTCAACGGGAGCATCATCGACGTCTCCACGCCATTCAACGGCGATGCCGGAACGACGGTGCTTCGGCGCACGTTTGGCAACGACGGTGACACGTACGCTATCCCCGGAACCCTGCTGTACTTCGATTCCGACGGCACCAGGGACGGTGATGCCCGCTTCGAGGGGCGGCTCGTTCCCCTTGAGCCGTCCTCGCCGGATTGGAACGGCCTCGTGGATTACGTGTGGGACTTCGGCGATGGAAGCGCTTTGGTGCACGACGCATCACCGTGGCACGCTTACGCAGAGCCCGGCATCTACACGGTCACGCTGACCGTCCGTGACGGCCACTTGACCGGCGATGTGACGCGCGCCCGCTTCACCGTTCATGTCGAAGCGGCGCCGACGATCGACCTCGTCCTCACGCCTGACGACGCCATCGCCGGAGTTGGGGAGAACCTCGACGTGATTGTCACCTGGGCAGAATTTGACGAAGATGGCTCGCTGTGCCGGGACGACGACGTGAACGACGGCTCGATGGAAGATTGTGACACCCTGATCATGTCCGGCGTGACCGTGAAATGGGATTTTGACCTTGACACCGACCAGAACAACGACGGCGATCCCACCAACGACTGGGTTGATCCCTTGTCGGAGGATTCGTTCCGCACCTTCGGCCTCTGGGAATCGCCCGGCCGCTACACGGTTCGAATCGTGGCGTGCGACAAAACGGGCCAGTGCGACAGCCGAGATGTCGATGTTGAGGTCGCACCAGAGGCAACGCTGCCTCCCTCCCTCTCTGATTTCTCCCGCGAGGACTGGGCAGCCTGGTTCCGCTCCCTCGGGGCAGACGCAGCGGTGTTCCTCGCGTTGGTCATGACGGCCTTGATCCTCGGTTGGTTCGTCATGAGGACGCCGACGGAGGACGAAGAGGAGGCGACCAAGGGCGCTGAGGCGTACGCCGACGTGGAGCGCGTGGAGGTCAACGGGATGATGGGCATCGACGATCACAAAGCCCCGCCCGCGCCTCGAATCTTGCGCAAAGAGGAACGACGGGACGAGGCCAGCGGGTACATCCGGCCCCTCAGGCGACGTTGATGGTCATGTCCAAAGGCCTCGCCTGCACATCGACGCCCATGGGGTCGAAGCGTCGCATCCGTGGGGCCCTCGGCATGTGGTTGCTGCTCTCTCCCTTCGTGGTCGCGATGGTCGTCGTTCCCAGCAGCGTCGCGGCGGTCGGCGTCGAAGCATGCGGGAGTGACCTTGCTGAGCCTCGGTGGAACGCAACCGTGGAGAGGCTGGCGCTCACCCCGGCGATGACGGGGTATTACTCCCCATACAACGAGGTGTGGTTTGACGAAGACGTCGCTGTGTCAAGCGATTCGAAGGATGCTGGCGTGGGGCTTGACCCGTCCCTTCACCCGGAAGAGGATTGGATGACAGCCTGGGGGCAGGGCAACCGAATCTCGCCGCTCACCACATCGCTGACCACGCTGATGGGGGTGGGCAACGACAGCGCTGGCGTGCTGAGGCTCAACCTCTCTGCAGAGCATCGAACCACCTTCTGTGTGTCGTTGACGGGGGTCGATGCCGAGGGTCAGATCGTCCCCGTGAACGCCGATGTGTACCTGCTCACGGACGCCGAATTTGACAGGTACCGCACCTCCTACCAGAACGCCCATGGCGGCGGGTGGTGGTGGGACTCCGGCGTAGGCGAATTGCTCTCGGAGCGTGCTCCTGAGTTGCGACGATACGATCCGCTCGGTTGGACGACCTACCGTGACGTCCACGCGTACGAAGGCGTGGACGGCGTTAGTTTCAGCCTGTCGTTGGACCGGCCTGAAGTTCGTACCTCGTTCGTTGAGGGTGAATCGTGGGATTCCTTCCACCTCGTCATCGACACCTGGGACAACGGGCATGGGGCGGACATGGAGGCGCCCGAAGCGATTGTGTACGCGGATGTCGCCGTGGCGGCCACGCCACGTTCGTTCATCATGCCCTCCGCCACGGTGGCGCTTGTGATGATGGCCGTCCTTGGGGCATTGATCGCCGTTCCTGTGGTCGTGCAGCACCGGTACGCGAACCTCGGGCTCGACGGCCAATGAGGACTCAGTACTCGAGGAGCTGCCACGCATCGCGAACATCGCGAACGTTGATTCGGCCTTCGTCCTTGAGCGCGTATTCGGTGCGCATGGTCGCGTAGACCATGCTTTGGCCCATCACGGGCGCGTGCAGGCGGGTCCAGTCTCCGCCAGAACCGAGGCCCATGATGGCAAAGGGGACGCTTCCGTCTTTGAGGGAAAGGGAGGCCTCGACCAACTGCAAAGCGTCGGAGGGGTTGGAAATGACGCCGCAGAACTTGACGAGGTCGCCCTTGTCCTTGCTTGCCTCGACCCATGCCTGAATCTCCGCAGCGGCGGGCGTGCTCGAGCTGTGGTTGCTGACAACGATCTTGATTCCTGCCTTCTGTGCCGCATCCGCGAGCGAAGCACGACGGTCATCGTCGATCGCGTCCTCGAGGTCGACCCAGGCGATGCCGCCACGGCCCACCACGGTGTCCAAAATCGCGAGGCGTTGCTCTTCGGTGCCGGGGAAAAACCCGCCTTGGTCGGGCGCGCGCACGGTGAACATGATGTCGGTGGGGATGCCCTCGAACAGACGGTCAATCGCAGCATCGATGCCAACGGATTCGAGGTCGTTGATGGCCCACGTGGTCTCCAACGACATGACTTCACGCGTGCGGCCGTTTTCGTCCTCAACGATGTCTGGGGCGGGCTTCTCGAGCCAGAGGCGATCGAACCGAACTTCAACAAGGTCGGCGCCTGAAAGGTTGGCACGGGCGGCTTCGTCCACCATGTCGTCAACGGTGGTGCTCTCGAGGGACACGCACACCCTCAGGTCGGCCATGGCGCGTGGACCTTGGGCCTGCCTTTAACGCTCTCGGACAGAAATTGATTCCATCCATCTTCAGTTCTGGGGCGACGTGAGCGTTTTTTGACGTTCAAAAAGGGGGGGGTTTAAGGACTGCCGTCGTTGAATGAAAAGGGTAGGAAACCCTCTGTGAGACGCCCTTTGCCAAGGGGCCGCGAACGGGGCACGGAACGCACGAGGGCCCATCGGAGTTGAGCGGATGAGCGAAGAGTACACCGCGAGCAGCATTCAGGTCTTGGAAGGGCTTGAAGCCGTCCGAATGCGTCCTGGGATGTACCTCGGCGACCCCCATGACGGTACGGCGTTGCATCACTGCGTGTGGGAAGTCGTCGACAACGCCGTCGATGAACACCTCGCGAACCGGAACGACCGCATCGATGTGACCATGCACAAGGACGGAAGCATCTCGGTGCGCGACTATGGCCGTGGCATTCCTGTCGACCTCCACGAGGATTACGGCGTGTCCGCAGCCCAAGTGATCATGACGAAACTGCACGCTGGCGGGAAGTTCGACAACAGTTCGTACAAGGTGTCCGGAGGTCTGCACGGCGTCGGCGTCTCAGCGGTCAACGCCGTCTCCGCATGGCTGGAGATGACCATCCACCGTGGCGGGCAGGTCCACCATCAGCGCTACGAGCGAGGTGAGCCTGCCAGCGAACTTTCCGTGATTGGTTCGTCCGACGTCACCGGGACCATCATCCGCTTCCGTCCTGATTTGACCATCTTCACCGACATTGTGGAATTTGATGTGGATATTCTTGACACCCGCTTCCGCGAAACAGCGTTCCTCAACGCTGGCCTGCACATCCAACTCATCGACGAGCGGGGCGAAGAGAAGCGCGTGGTGGATCATCACTACGAAGGCGGCATCCGTGAATTCGTTGGTCGATTGAACGAACGCAGGCAACCGCTTCACGAGGAAATCATCCACATCACCGGTGAGCGTGACATCGAGTTGGGAGAAGTCAGCCTCGACCTCGCCATGCAATGGTCCGATGCGTTCAGTGAGCAAATTCAATGCTACACGAACATCATTCGCAACCGCGATGGCGGAACCCACATGACCGGCCTCCGGTCTGCGTTGACGAAATCCGTCAACACCTACGCCAAATCACGAAACTTGCTGAAAAACCTCAGCAGCCTGTCCGGTGAAGACGTACGTGAAGGCCTGTCCGCCATCGTTTCCGTCAAGCACCCCGACCCTTCTTTTTCATCCCAAACCAAGGACAAATTGGTCAGCAGCGAAGTCACAAGCATCGTTGAGACCATTGTCTATGAGAAACTCAACGAATATTTCGAGGAAAATCCCTCGGTCGCAAAAGGCATCGTCGAGAAGGCCGTGCTCGCTTCACGGGCGCGCGAGGCTGCGAAGAAGGCCCGGGATATGACCCGTCGGAAAGGCGTTCTCGAAGGTGGAGGTCTGCCCGGGAAACTCGCCGATTGCCAATCAAGGGACCCGACAGAATGCGAGATTTACTTGGTGGAGGGCGATTCTGCAGGTGGTTCTGCGAAGACGGGACGCGACCGACGGGTGCAGGCCATCTTGCCGCTTCGTGGCAAGATCCTGAACGTGGAACGGCAGACCCGAAACTTGGCAAAGGTGTTCCAGAACAACGAAATTCAGACCATGGTGCGCGCCCTCGGCGCTGGTGTCGGCAACGACGCCGAGCAGGAAGGAGCGTTTGACCCTGCCAAACTCCGGTACCATCGCATCATCATCATGACCGACGCAGACGTCGACGGGGCGCACATCCGTACGCTCCTGCTCACGTTCCTGTGGCGATTCATGCAACCCGCCATCCGTGGCGGCTACGTGTACATCGCCCAGCCGCCGTTGTATCAGGTCTCGAAAGGCAAGCAAAACAGGTACGCCTTCAGCGATGAGGAACGCGATGTGTTCATCGAGGAACTGCGTGGTTCCTCGACCACCAAGGTCGCCGTGCAGCGCTACAAGGGTCTCGGTGAGATGAACCCTGAGCAGTTGTGGGAGACCACGATGGACCCCCAAACGCGCACGATGCTGAAGGTCACGGTGGCTGATGCAGAGGCGGCCGATCGCCTCTTTGAAATCCTCATGGGCGAAGACGTGGTGGACCGCCGAACGTTCATCGAAGCCCACGCGAAGGAGGTGACGAACCTTGACATCTGAGCAAGAGCCGACCGACAACGACGCTGCCGAGAACGGCGACGAACCGTCAACCTCGATCGGTCACGTGTTGAACCGAAGCCTGAACGATGAGATGAGGACGTCGTACATCAATTACGCCATGTCCGTCATCATCGGTCGAGCGCTCCCCGACGCGCGTGACGGCCTCAAGCCGGTGCATCGGCGCGTGCTGTACGGGATGTTCGAGGGAGGCTACACCCACGAACGCAAGTACTCGAAGTCGGCGCGGTCCGTCGGTGAGGTCATGGGGAAATACCACCCCCACGGCGATTCTTCGATCTACGAAACCATGGTGCGCATGGCCCAGGAATTCTCCCTCAGGTACCCTCTCGTGGACGGGCAAGGCAACTTCGGCAGCATTGACGGTGACCCGCCTGCCGCCATGCGGTACACCGAGAGCCGTCTGGACCGCATGGCCTCCCACATGCTGGAGGACATCCGAAAGGACACGGTGGATTTCCAGCCCAACTTTGACGACAGCGAGCAGGAACCCAGCGTGCTGCCCTCTCGGCTTCCCAACCTGCTGCTGAACGGTTCGGACGGAATTGCCGTCGGCATGGCCACGCGCATTCCACCGCACAACCTGACCGAGGTGGCTTCGGCCATCCACCTCTACGTTGAACGCGTGCTTGCGGGCGACGTTGATGCCGACGGTCGCCCGCTGATTGGCATTCCTGAATACATGGAGCGAATCAAGGGGCCAGATTTCCCAACGGGGGCCCGGATTTTCGGCATCGATGGCATTGAGGACATGTACCGGACGGGCAAGGGTCGCTTCCACGTCCGTGCAGACTGCGAGGTGGAGGACGACGGTCGTGGCTCCCGCATCGTCGTGCACGCCATCCCGTATCAAGTCAAGAAAGCCGCGATGCTCGAGCAAATCGCCGACCTTGTGTCCCGTGACGTCGTCGACGGCATTCGAGACATCCGCGACGAGTCCTCAAAAGAAGGCATTCGCGTGGTGATTGAGGTCAAGTCCAATGCAGACCCGCACGCGGTCCTCAACCAACTGTACGCCTCGAGCCGTTTGCAAGAATCGTACAGTTCGAACATGATGGCCATCGTTGACGGTCGACCCGTTCTCATGACCCTGCCTCGTATGCTCGATGTGCACGTCAGCCACCGCGAGCGCGTGATCGAACGACGAACGGAACACGAACTCGAGAAGGCTCGTGCACGGGCGCACATCCTTGACGGCTTGGTGCTCGCACAACAGCGGATCGACGACGTGATTGCCGCGGGCCGAGCGAGCGCCAGCCGTGAACACTTCGAAGAGGTGCTTCGCGGCGAGGCCACCATTGCAGGCATTGCTCCGTTCAGCTTCTCCGACGTGCAGGCGAAGTCCATCGCAGAGCGCCGTCTCTACCAGTTGAGCCAGTTGGACGTGAGCAAAATTGAGGCCGAGCACGCAGAAGTGCAGGCAACGATTGCGGATCTGGAAGACGTCTTGGCGCGCAGGGAGCGTCGCTTGAACATCCTGCTCACCGAGCTGGACGAGGTGGTCGAGCGCCACGGCGATGACCGGCGAACGGACATCGACCCGGCACCGCTGTCGATGGACCGAGAGGACCTCATCGAAGAGCAGGCCATCGTCATCACGCTGTCGGAAGACGATTACATCCGGCACCTCCCTGTGGAGTCGTTCAAGCTGCAAAACCGTGGCGGGAAGGGGCTGAAGGGTGTCGCGACCAAGGACGAAGACACCCCTCAGATGGTCGTGACGTGCTTCAGCAAGGACCGCTTGCTCATCTTCACCAACACAGGTCGCGTGTACGGACTCAAAGCATGGGAAACCCCTCGGGGTTCACGTCATGCCCGCGGGACCCACATCCGGAACCTGCTGGAGCGCATGCAGGACGATGAGTCGATCATCGCCATCCTGCCGATTTCAAAAGAACGCACCGACGACCCAGGCGAAGACGAACTCATCTTCGCAACACGGGAAGGTCATGCAAAGCGCAGCCAATTGAAGGAATATGTTCGCATCAACCGGAACGGGAAACTGGCTCTCAAATTCGCCACGGAGACGGACACCTTGGTGGCCGTCCGAACCAAAACGGACCTCGACCAGCACGTGGTCTTGGTCACGGCTCAAGGGATGGCCGTTCGGTTCCATCCAGCCGCTGTGAAGAGCAGGATCGACAAGGACACCGGCGACACCGTTTCTTCGGACATGATGCGCATTCAAGGGCGCATCAGCCAAGGTGTTCGCGGCATTCAACTCGACGGCGACGATCACGTGGTGGGCCTCGTGGTTAGCAAAGACCCTGAAACGAGCCTCCTCACGATCACACGCAACGGCATGGCCAAGCGAAGCCGCCTTGGTTCCGGTACGATGGACGAACTGGTCGACGAAGCGACAGGCGTCGCCATCCTCGGGGACGATGGACAACCTGTGGTCGAGCGTGACGGCTACCGGTTGGCCGGGCGAGGGACGAAGGGCGTTCGCACGATGTCCATCGACGAGGGGGATGCCATCGTGGCGGTGCGTCAGGTCCCCGACCTTGACGACCAATTGTTCCTGCTGACCGAGAAAGGCATGATGCTGCGTCTCCCTGCACGGCAGACGAAGGATACGAAATCACGGAGCACGAAGGGGACAAGGCTCATCGAACTGCGGAATGCGGAAAAAACCGGTTTCCTCGACCGGGTCATTTTCGCGGCGCGCCTTCCTGCTCATCTTGTCGATCCAGTCGACGAAGAAGAGTGAGGAGCAGAAGCCGCAGGCGCCTGCGACGGCTTCTTAGGTCTCGACACGGTGGACAAAATACCTCGCCGCGGTTCGTCGGCAGGCGGTGAGCACATGGAAGAGCGGGCCCTTATCCACGACTGGAACGTCGCCGGTGAAACCTTTCACAGGGACCCTGCTCGTCATCCCCACGGCATTTGGTTCGACGACGAGACCCTGCGTGATGGCCTGCAGAGTCCAAGTGCCCTCAACCCCACCATCGATCAAAAGAAAGAATTGCTCGATTACATGGAGCGGCTTGGACTTCAGAAAGTGGATCTTGGTCTTCCAGGGGCCGGGCCGTTCCACATCGAGCACATCGATGCGATGCTGACGCACATCAAGGAGCACGACTACGCAATCCGGCCGGGGTGTGCGGTGAGGACCGTTGTCAGCGACATTGAGCCGCTCGTCGACCTTCAAGCGAAGCACGACATGGAGATTCAGGCCTCGGCCTTCCTCGGTACAAGCCCCATCCGTCTCTACGCGGAGGATTGGAGCATGGAACGCGTGATGCAAACGATGGAGGGTGCGGTGGGCTACGCCGTTGAACAGGACATCCCCGTCATGTTCGTGACCGAAGACACCACGAGGTCGAAACCTGAGGACATCGTTGCGGTCTACCAGCGCGCTCTGGACTTGGGTGTCCGACGCATCTGCGTTTGCGATACGTGCGGTCACGTCACGCCAGAAGGCGTTCGAAACTTGCTCGGCTTCATCGACGAGCACGTGATCAAGGATGCTGGGTTGAAGCGTTCCGAGGTCGAGGTGAACTGGCACGGTCATCAGGACCGAGGCCTCGGTGTGGCCAACAACCTGGCCGCCGTCTTCGCGGGAGCGGACGTGATCCACGGTACTGCCCTTGGTCTTGGAGAACGCTCCGGCAACGCTCCGTTGGACCAGACCTTGGTCAACCTCAAGTTGATGGGCGCGATTGACAACGACTTGACCCTGCTTGGCGACTACATGGCGAAGGCGCATGCCTACACAGGTGTGCCGCTGCCTCGGAACTACCCCGTGTTTGGCAACGATGCCTTCGAGACGGGTACTGGCGTGCACGCCTCGGCCGTCATCAAAGCCATGCGCAAGGGCGACCAGTGGCTTGCTGACCGTGTCTATAGCGGTGTTCCAGCAGCCGATTTCGGACTTGAACAACGCATTCGGATTGGTCACATGGCTGGACGTTCGAACATCATCCACTGGCTTGAGCAGCGAGGCATGGAGGCCGAAGACGGCCTCGTCGCCCACCTCTTTGAGGTCGCGAAATCGCAACGTCGATTGATGGAGGACGAGGAAGTCGAAGCCGCCATCGCGGCTTACGCAGCCTGATCCTCGCGCTTCGCTCGTTCCGAACCGTCCGCTTCGTCCTTCTCTTCTTGTTCCAGGTCGAAGATCGCGTCCACCCATTCAGCGTCTTCCGACGACGAGTGTTCGACGGTCACCTCCTCCACGTCCTGTTCCTCACGCCACATGGGGTCGCCTTGGGCGGCGTTCAGACGCAGGCTTCCGTCTTCATCGACGTGCCGAAGCACAAGGTCGACGTGCTTTTCGAGAGGAAGGAAATGTCCAACGGGCATGCCCGCCGTCACGAAGGGGTTGGTGGCGATGGAAATCATGAGCCCGTCTTCGGGCGCGACAATGTCGACGGAGAGGCCGGGCGCGGCAGGATCTGCAATCGTCGCTACAACGTCGCCTTCCTTCATCACCGCACCTTCCCGCACGAACACATCCAGCAAGCCTCCTTCGCTGGCTCGAAGCCACCGCGACCCTGACGCGAGGAGCCTGAACGCGGGTCGGGTTGGCCGACCTGGCACCATTTTGAGCGAGCGAAGCGCGTTCAAGGCTCCGTTCACCGCGACCATGACGGAGCGGTTGTCGAGCGTGTCGGCTGCGCCACCTTCGAAGGTGATGCACGGAATGCCTTCGTCGTTGGCGATCCTTCGAAGGCTGCCTGAGGGCGGTTTGGAATCAAGAACAATTTCTGCACCGAAGGCCTTCGCAAGCAGGTAGGAGGCTGGATGGGCGAGGTCCACACGGAGTTGAGGCATGTTCGAACGTCCCTTGGCCGCTGTGTGGAAATCAATGATGGCGTCCGTGTCCTCAAGCAGGTTTGTCCACAGTTGATGGGCCACGCGGCGCGTGGTGTTGGACAACGGCGATCCCGGAAAGGCGCGGTTCAGGTCACGCCCGTCCGGCAGGTAGCGGGATTTCTCACGAAAACCAGGGAGGTTGACCACCGGGACGATACGAACGGTTCCTGCGAGCTTCGTCGGGTCGAGCGGCGCCCCCGGCTCGGTGAAGCGGGTCGAGAGCAGGTGGGTGCAGGCGCTGGGTCCTGTGAGTTCATCGCCATGGATGGCTCCAAGGATGTTGATCGTCGGTCCGGGTCGAGCACCGTGGAGTACGGTCACAGGAATCGGCCAGGTGTCCCCCATGCTGACGGGAAGCAGCGGCATGTGGACCGTGCGCATGGTGCCCATTTGGATGCGTTTTCGCATGAAGCGGATGTCGTCCCACTCCGCGGATCTGTCCCACTCAGGATGGTCCTCCGGCTCGTGTGCCGCCATGGCTTCCTCGATGGCGCGGCGCCGCCGCTTTGGCAATTCATGGGCGGTCCGAACGACCCGCCGGGGTGGCTTCTGGTCGCCCACGTCAACCCATGTTGTGCGCGCCTCATCAACTGTCGTGTGCGCACATCTGAAAGGCCGTGCCGCCATGCTGAGGCATGGTTGAGGCACCCGGTGTCCAGCGGCTCCACGCGCCGACCTCCATTTGCTTTGGATGTGGGCCAGCAAACGAGCACGGTTTACGCATCGACTCCCATCGCGTAGAGGAAGGGCTTGTGGCCCGGTTTCAACCAGAAGCGCACCACCAAGCCTTTCCCGGCATGATCAACGGAGGCATCATCGGAACCTTGCTCGATTGCCACGGGAACTGGGCTGCGGCCATCGCGATGATGGACCGCGACGGGGCGGACCAGCCGCCGTGCACCGTCACGGCGTCCTACGACGTTCGCTTGACTCGGCCAACCCCGGCAGGCACCGAACTCGTCGTTCGCGCCCATGCGACACGGCTCGAAGGTCGGAAAGCCTGGGTCTCGATGTCCCTTGAAGCAGAAGGTGAGGTGTGCGCCACCGGGGAAGGATTGTTCGTGGCGGTCAAGGAAGGGCACCCTGCCTTCCACCGCTGGTCGTGACGGGGAGGCGTACACCTGCAACCAAGCGAAGCGCAACGCTCCGTCCTCAACGGGCTGAAGGCGCACGTCATCGGCGTGATGTCGACGATGCCTGAGTGGAAAGCGTTCGACCTTCGGGCGCTCGAACGTGTCCCGCTCGGCGTGTTGCGGTCCGGCACGCTGCGGAGGCACGGTGTGACGCGCTGGAAGTCCGGAACCACCCGGGACAACGTGTCAACGGCATCGGTGTCCGTCATCGACCTTCACGCCCGTTTGCTTGAGGCCCGATGGCACGCCTATGCAGCGCATGTGCTGCACCATGAGTACATCCATGCCGCCGGCCACCGGCCTCATGATGCAACGTTTCGACGCTGGGAGGCTGCGTGGCCGCATCCGGGCAGCACTGACGCCTCCGCTTTTGCGGCATGCCTTCACGAACAGCGTGTTCGCTGGTGGTGGACCTGCCAGGCCTGCGATCGCCGGCATGGCAGGCTTCGGCGAGGCAACGGTCGCTACGCGTGCAGGCGGTGCGGGAGCGTTCTTGTGGACCGTCCAGCGGAGGTTGAGGAGCGATGAACGTCAAGGTCGCAGTGCTGCTGCTGCTCCCTCTCCTTGCCTTGGTCCCTCCCGGGCAGGCAGCGTTGACCGAAGACGTGGGTGTGCAGCACCTGTCGTGCGTGGCCGATGGCGATTGCCGCTTGACATCGTACCCCATCGGCGAGGAGTCCGTCGGGGGACAGGTGCAGGGCACGCCGGTCTCCCCGGTTGAGGTCGTGCTGGAGTTCGACCTCGACCCCGCCCAAGACCTCCTTGTGCTGCTTCCCTCGGTGCTGGAGCACGTCGAAGTTGACTTTCGGCTGGACGATGACCCAACGAAGTTGACGTGGCCGGTCTTGGACCTTCGTCTGGTGCACGGTGAAGGCGTGACGCAGTGGACAATCGAACCTTCCACAGAAGGGACTGGGGTGGCCTACGTCGCCGATGACGTCGCGCTGAACCTCGACGGACGGCGGGTGTTGTGGCCCGGTGATGACGTTCGGCTTCTCCTCGGATTCACGCTCGATCGGCCCGCTGCATGGAGCCTCCACCTTCGCGGGGCGTCCAGCCTTGAACTGGACATTGCTTGGTCCGCTGACCCCGAAGCGGCCGATGTTGATGAACCAAGTTCACGGCTTGACCCCGTCGACACCGAATTTGAGATGGCCCACGATGGGGCGTTGGTCGGGGCCGATGTGGACTGTTTCACCTTCGAGGTGGAAGCCCATGAGGTGCTTCGGGTGTTGATGGAATGGGACCTCGTTCCCATTGAACTTCAGCAGCAATCAGCGCGACCGCACCTGACCTTGGCCGACGGCCGAGAGGCACCGACGCCCGAGATGCAAATTGTGCAGGACGAAGACAGGGCGTCTGTGCGGTACGTGTGGAGGGCCCTGAGGGAAGGCACAACGACGCTCTGCCTCGAAGGGCAGGAGGACCGGTTCCAAGCCTACGTCTGGGCGGGTGTGCTGTCGTACGAGGGAATTGGGCCGGTCGACCCGGGCGGCTTCACCGGTGAGGGGGCCTATCCTGCTGGAGGTGGTCAAGCGCCCGCCGCCGGTCCGTCCGAACGCCTTCCAGACCCATCCTCGGGCCTTGCAGCCCTCGGAGGTGTTGCGCTCATGCTCGTTGGCCTCCTCGACTTCACGCGTCGAACAACCTCGGTGGTGCTTCGTTTCGGGCTCACCGTACCCGGACTTTTGGTGGTGCTCACCGCCGGGGTCGTGCACCCCTTGGTGGCGGCCTCGAGTGCCGTGCAGCAACCCGGGGAACTCGCCTTGGACGACTTGATCGATGAACGGCTCGCTCAACTCTGGGACGTGGCCGCTCCAGGAATTCCGGAAAGCACCATGGTGATGCACGCAGGGGCGACCTTCGGACGATTGGATGGCGAAGTGCTGCGGTTGCGGTTGGAGGTCACCGACGCTGTGCCGTTGGAGGACGGGCGGTACCAACTTCAGGTCGAAGGCATCGATGCCATCCGGCTGGACGAAGCGATCTTCGGCCATGTGGCCCGCGTCGGTGGGGCGAGTCCGGAGCACGTGCAGCGCTTCGTGCTCCTCGCAGGTCGCTCGCTCCTGCTTGACCTCCTCATGTTGGAAGCGTTGCTGGTGGTTGACGAGGTGCCGCCCAACAATGTGGCTCACCTCAATTTCGCCATGACCGACACCTCGCCCACAGGTTCGGTGACGGCTCCGGCGTGGGGGACACGCCCAAGCGACATCGAAGCGACCACGTGGTCGGGCCTGCAAAACGCGTTGCTGCCTCAACGCATCGCGGTCTCCCTCTGCGATTGTGACCTGGACCTGCTCGACGTTCGCTCCGTTCCTTCGGACGGGTTGAGGGCTGCGGACCTTCCGAGCCACGATGGCGTTCGTCCCTCCGATGGCTTGCTTTCGGCGCCGGGATGGACCTTGTTGGCAGGGGTGGTCTTGGTGGCTGGTGGCTGGATGGCGGAGTTCAGCCGCCGTCGTCAGGCACGGGCGTTGGCCGTTCGGATGTTTGGGACTCAATCCGAGTCTTGAGCCGTGCTCTTGGCTTGCTCCGAGATTTCGTCCATCTCTTCGTCGGAGAGGCCGAGCGCCGATTGGAAGGACCGGAGTTCCTTCATCTCCTCTTCCGTGATGACGCCGTCTTCCCAAGCCTGCTGGTAGGCGTCGAGCAGGAAGTCGCGGTACGCTTCCGGATTGAGGAGCACGTCACGGATGAGGCCGTGGTCCGGTGCAGCGCTCGTCGTTTCGTCGAGCATCGCCACAGAGCGACGAATTTCCTTCACGGCCATGTCCTTCAACCCGTGACCGATCCACACGAATCCCGCTGCTGCGACGGTCGCGGCAAACCACTGCATGGTCTCCGGATTGACCAGGTCACCCGGGCTGAACATGTGGAAGAGGCCAAGCAGCACCATGGCTGCACCAGACATCACTTCAACCCAGTCGTTGATGTCTGGCTCGTCGTCGAAGATGGCGAGGCGCTCGTCAACGGCATCCATGTCGGCTGCGGCCATGAACTGCACCGGTGGGGCTGAGGTTTGAGGATGTCGCCGTGCGAGGCACAGTCCTTTTGTCCCCTCGACCATGCATTCCGGACATGGCTGTCGATGCCGCACGAATCGACGGCTTGCCCCTCCCGTCCTCGGCGATTGACTTTCTGCGGGACGAATGGGGTATCGTTCGGTTGCATCCACCTCAAGCGCAGGCGATGCCTCCGCTTCTTCAGGGCCGGAACGTCCTCCTCGCCATTCCAACCGCAAGCGGGAAGTCGCTTGTGGCGTACATCGCCATGCTTCACCAACTGCTGGTGGTGGCCCCGGGGAGCCGCGCGGTGTACATCGTCCCGCTCAAGGCGCTCGCCAGCGAGAAGCACGAGGAATTGACGGCCCTTGCCAACGCTGTCGGACTTCGGGTTGGCTTGGGTGTTGGCGATGCTGCAGGTGAAGCGCAGCGGATTGACGAGTGCGATATCCTCGTTTGCACCTCAGAAAAGCTGGATTCCATCATGAGGACCAAGTCCGATACGATGGCCAATGTGAGCGTCATCGTTGCCGACGAATTTCATCTCCTGAACGACGGCAGCAGGGGGCCGACCTTGGAAATCAACCTCACACGACTCAGGCATCTGCGGCCTTCGGCACAGATCGTCGCTTTGTCAGCAACGGTCGGGAACGCCGAGGACCTCGCGACGTGGCTTGAAGCGGACCTCGTGGTCTCATCCTGGCGGCCGGTGGCCTTGGAGTACGCGACCCTGTACGACCTCCATCTCGAGCCGAGAAAGGTTCAGTCGGGGGCCGAAGGGAGCGTCGATCTTCGTCCGCCTCGGACGCTGGACGGTCCAGTATCGCAGCCCACCTGGGCCGTGCTGCTTGACTCGCTGACGCAAGGTGGTCAAGCCCTCATCTTCGTGTCCACGCGAAGGTCTGCGGTCGCAGAAGCGAAGAAGCTCGCACCTCGGGTTCGAAAGCACCTCGAGAAGCACGACCCAGCACGCTTGGCTCGCTTGGAACAGGCCGCTGGAAGGCTTTCCACAGGGGAACAATCCACCCTTGGGGACCAACTTCGTGCTTGCCTTCGTGACGGCGTGGCCTTCCACCATGCCGGGTTGACCCATGCCCAGAGGGCTGCCGTGGAAGGGGCGTTCAAGGACGGAGATTTGCTGGCCATCGCTGCGACACCAACGCTCGCCGCGGGCGTCAACCTGCCGGCGCGTCGCGTGCTGGTTCGAGACGTCAAGCGATTTGAGGACGGAGGGAGCCGGCCCCTTCCGGTCATGGAGGTCAGGCAGATGCTTGGCCGGGCTGGACGTCCTCGGTACGACGATTTTGGTGAAGCATGGGTGCTGTGCAAAGGGACGGACGGTTGGGAAGTGGCCGACGACGTGGCCGACCGATACTTCCACGGGCCCGTCGAGGACGTGACGTCCAAACTGGCGAACGAAGCGGCGCTCAGGATGCATTTGCTGTCCGCGGTGGCTGCGGGGGGGCTTCGTCACCGTGGTGCGCTCGAGGAGTTCTTCGCACGGACCTTCCTTGCGCGGCAGTGGCCGCTGCCTCAATTGATGGAACGCATCGATGCCATCCTTGATTGGCTCGTCAGCGAACGCTTTCTTCGCCGCTTGGACGCCGATCCGGATTTCATCCCCGCCCTTCCTGCCAACGAATCAGAATGGGAGGACGACGTTCCGGCATGGCTCAGCCCAGCCACCGGCCGTGACGACCTCATCCTGGATGAGCCCTCGCCTGCACCATCGGCTCCTCGTCGTTCTGATGATGAACCGTCTGTCTTCGGGTTTACCCCGGCCTCTTCCATCCGGTCTGCTTCGGTCACTGCAGTGAACGTTCGCGACCCTGCAACGGTGTACGAGGCGACGGAGATGGGCCGGGTTGTCACGCGGTTGTACCTCGATCCTGCGTCTGCGTCGGTCCTTCGGACCGGCTTACGCCGCGGTGTTCGGCGCCTCGTTCGGGGCGACGCCCCCGTCACGTGCTTCGGCTTGCTGCACCTTGCAGCGACAACGAACGACTTCGCCCAACTCTTCCTCAAGGCCAAGGACACGGAGCGGGATTCGGACCTTTGGAAGAAATACGCAACCGTTGTGGATGAGGTGCTCGCAGACCGGGAATACGAGGAACGGGATTTGAGCACGGTCAAGTCGGCGTGGCTGGTCGAATCATGGATTGAAGAGAAGTCGCTCAAAGAGATTGAGGCGTCGCTGGACGTCGCACCAGGCGACCTTCACCACCGAACCGACCTCATGGCGTGGTTGCTTGCAGGTGCCGCAGCGATCTTGACCACGGACGACGTCTTTCTCGACGACCATCTCCCTGCCCTGGATCACTTGTCTTCGTTGTTGGACGAGGCCCGCCATCGTGTCCGCCACGGATGCAAATCCGACCTGCTTCGTCTGGTCAAGGTGCGTCATGTTGGCCGGCAGCGTGCACGAAGGCTCGCGGAAGTGGGTATCCGAACCCCCGAGGACCTCCTTGCGATGCCCGTTGCAATACGGCGTCAGGTGGAAGGCTGGCGTGGCTGGGGGCCCGTTCTCGTCCAGCGCATGCTCGATGATGCGGTCCGCTTCGCTGCTCCTCGTGCCCCGGTCGCCCCCCAACCCCGCTCCGACGACCTGCCCTTGCCGGGGGAGCGGGAGACGAGCGTTGAAGATGGACCATGAGGGACAGGAGGCATGGGCATGTGCCTCGTCCCTTGGGTCGCCGACGCGGTCAACGACCCCCGTGCCCTTGCGCTCTCGGTCGAGGACGGTCTCATGGGGGGGGCCATCGTGCTCTTGGCGTCCGACGTCGTCGCCTCCGAACGGCAGGTTCGCGCCGCCTCCATCGCGGCACAACGGCGCTGGGAACGGGGTACGGCGGTGGCCCGTAGCCTCGCCGCGGAATTCATGCGCTGCTTGGCGGGGTCCCATCACGTTGGGGAAGCCATCCGCGCGGTTGGACTGACGACGGGCGCGGAACGCGGATGGCTCGTGGCCATTTCAGTGGCGTCGACGGAGGTCGACCAACGGATGATGGTCCATGGGCTGCACCCGTCAACACCGCATGCAATGACGCTTGCAGGTCGCGCCCGCCTCGGCCTGCCGTCCGAGGGCGACGCCGAGGTGCTGGCCCTCGGTCGGATTGCAGAATCGGATTTGCTTGCCTGAGGCGAGGGTTCAAACACCGCTGCTGGGCCTTCCCAACATGGTGCTCGACCGTCGCTCTGGAACGCACCGGTGGCTCGACGGAGCGCGCGCTACGTCGATGTTTGACCGGTTGACTGGAATGGGAGCCACGTACGTTGAAGTGCGAGCGATGTCGTGCGATTCCACTTCGATCAGCGTCAGGGACGGTGCCATGGAATCCGCCGTCCCCGCTCAGGACGTTGGTGTCACCCTCCGTGTCCTTGCCGACGGCGCGTGGGGGACCCACTCCACCACGGACATTGAGAGCGTGTACGCTCAAGGAGAGGCGACGCTGAAACTCGCCCGTGCTGTTGCAGGTCGCAGGTCTTCGTCCACGGACGGTGTCAGCCTGGCTGAAGTGCCCGTCGTTCAGGACGAAGTCCATTGGACCCCGCGTGGGGACGTGCGCAACCTCGATCTCGAAGAACGCCTTGACGCAATGTCAGCGGTCGAGCAGGAGGCGAGTGGGCATGAGCACATTGCTTCCGTTGCAACGGGATGGGTCGATGAGCACCTGCAAACCGAGGTGCTCACAAGCGAAGGAATGGATCGGCTATGGACCCTGCAACGGGCCCTCTTGCATTGCACCGTGACGGCTCGCGAGGGCGACCGCGTGGCCTCCTATAGAACAAGGCACGGCGGGGAAGGGGGGGCCGACCACATCCTCCAAGCCGACCTCGGAGCGCTCGGACGCGAGGGGCAGGCCGCAGCCCTTCGCCAGTTGGGAGCCGAGGCTGCGCCCTCGGGTCGATTCACCCTTGTGGCCGACCCGGACTTGACCGGGGTGTACGTGCACGAAGCGTTGGGTCACCCGTGCGAAGCCGACCTTGTTGCAGCAGGTGACTCCTGCCTTGATGGGCGCCTCGGCCAGAACATTGGGTCTGACATCGTCACTGTGATCGACGACCCCACCATTCGAGGGGGATACGGGGCCTATCCCGTCGACGACGAAGGCGTTGACGCACGGGAGAAAATGCTCGTTCGTGAGGGCGTGCTGACGGAATACCTCAACCACCGTGAAACGGCGGCCAAGTTTGGCCTCGAGCCGAATGCGGGTGCTCGAGCGCAGGACGGTTTGCACCACCCGCTCGTTCGAATGTCCAACACGATCATCCAAGGCGGCACGCACAGGGACCTCGATGCCCTTCTCGAGGACGTTGAACATGGCGTGCTCGCCTGCGGTACACGGGGTGGGCAGGTTGACACGGGACGTGGCTCGTTCCAATTCGCGGCCCAAGAGGCATGGCTGATTCAAGGCGGTGAATTGGTTCGCCCGCTGCGGGACGTCAGCGTGTCCGGCCTAACGTTGGAGATCCTGAACAACGTGGATGGACTTGCGAAGGACGGCGGCCTTGCTTCACCAGGCTTTTGCGGCAAAGGCCAAACCGTACCTGTCGGGGACGGTGGGCCGTACATGCGCATCCGCAGCGCGCTGGTCGGGTGAGGCCATGCTTGCTGATGGGGCAGTGGAGCGGGTGGAAGAGGCCTGCAGGACGATTGGAGCAGCGTGCACGCGAGCGGGTGTGGCGCAGTGGGACGTTCTTGGATCCCAAACGTACGGCACCGAGGTCGACATCGAAGCCGGGAGGATTTCCCTTGTCGGCGGGGGCGGTGAGGGTGGCTTTGGCCTTCGCCTCGTGCAAGATGGTCGCTTCGCGTTCGCACGCGTCGTTGATGCCTCGGGTGCAGAACGTGCGGTCCAAGAGGCGATGTCCATTCTCCGCCGGTCCCCCTCTGTGGATGGCTTTGAGTTGCCTGAGGCGACGCAGGTCTCCTCCACGCCCTCGTCCTTCGATCGAAGGGTGGACGACCTCACCGCTGACGACCTGATGCAGCGGGCCGATGCCGTGCTTGCACACGTGGCCTCAGAGCACCCCGACGCGGTGGTGACCGGAGGCGGCATCAGCGCCTCAGCCTCGGCCACGGCCTTCCTGTCCAGCGAAGGCATCGAACGTTCAACTGCCTCCACCTCGATGGGGCTCGGTGTTCAGGTCACGATCGACCACGACGATCAATTGACGAGCGGCTGGGAGGGCACGTCAGACGATGGTCTCCTCCCCCACGTTCCAGATTGCGTTGACCTAGCGCTCCACTGGGCCACATGCACGCGAGATCCGATTGAGGTGACCGACGCCCGTTCAGGTCGTCAGGACGTCATCCTCTCGGACGGTGCCTTTGGCTCCCTTTTCGGCATGATTGTCCCTCGCGCGATCAACGGCCCTCGCCTCGCGCGAAACGAATCCCTCTGGTCCGGTCGTGTGGGTGAACGGGTCATGGCAGGCCACCTCTCGATCGTCGACGACGGCCGGTTGGCTGGAGGGGCCACCACGGCGTCCATCGACGGTGACGGGGTCCCAACCTCAACCCGAACCATCGTTGATGGAGGCCGCTTTGTTGCTGCGAATTGGTCCGTACGCGGTGCGGCCAAGGCCGTTGCAGACGGGCAGGTCGAACATGCTGAAAGCACCGGCTCGGCTTCTCGCTCCGTTGGAGGCCCACCGAGCACGTCCACACGGGACCTTGTGCTCACCTCGACCGCCGCACGTCCGAATCCAGAAGCCCTGGTCCAGCAGGTCGAGGACGGATGGCTCGTCCACGATGTGATGGGTGCGCACACGGCGAACCCCACGACGGGCGATTTCTCGGTCACCACCTCCAGCGTGCTTCGCATCGTCGACGGTGAAGTTGTTGGCGCGGTGCGTCAGGCGGGACTGACCGGAAACTTGGCCGAAGCCCTCGGGGCCGACGTGGTGTTGGCGGCCGCTCCGGGACGGGACGGGCGACCAGGTGGCTCCCTGCATCTGGCTGATGTGTTGTTCCGCGGGAGCCTTGGTGTCAACCCCGCGTGAACGATGGCCCACGCGGTGGATGCCTTGAGGCTCCCACCCGCCCCGCCTCGGAGGCGTTTGGGAGGGTTCAAAGGCCCTCGACTTGACTCGACAAGTCCGAGGAGGTGAAGGAAGTGTCCAGTCTCAACCAAACCGCACGTGCATCCACCGCCAGTCCACCATGCTGGCCCATGAAGGCAACAACGCAGGTGGAGGGCCTCGCATGAGCAGCCACCCCTACGGCGACCATGTTGCGTTGGTGCTCGACGCGTGCCCCGAAGCGAGCGAAGCGGACGTCGTCGCCGCGTTTCGTCAGTACGAGGAGGAATTCCTCATCCCTCCTCAGGACTCGATTCACTCCATTATCCGAACGTTGCAGGTCAATGCGGCGCCGTCGTCGGGTGCGCCTGCAGGTCGCGCCTCCGCTGGAAAGGCTCCACGCCCGATGAAATCCGTGGAACGCTTCGACCAGTTGAGCGGCGACGACCAAAACGTGGAGATCACCGTCCGGATTGTCTCGCACAACGTCCGGGATCAAACCGTGCGTGGTGAACAACGCACCATTGCATTCGGTCTTCTGGAAGACCTCCCTTACGACTCCGCTTCCCCCTCCACCCGATGGGAATACAAGGACTGGGCTCCAAAGCAGGAACTTCGTTCGGGCAGCATTGTGAGGCTTGAAGGTGCCTCGGTCAACGAATATCAAGGTCGACGCTCGCTGAACGTCAACCAATCCACCCGCGTTGTGGTGCTTGAGGAGGGCTCTGCCCCCGTGGTGGCTCCTGGTGAGCCTCTGTCCATCGCCGACTTGCCCGAAGCCGGGACGGTTTGTGTCGTGGCTCGCGTCCTTGCTGTCCGACCCGATGTCATTCACCGGCGCGATGGTTCGGGAACGATCGACGTGGTGCGTGGACGCCTCGCCGACGGGACCGGATCTGTAGGATTCCTCTCATGGGAGCCCGTTGAACTTGAGGTTGGACAGCTGGTGAAGGTCGATGGGGCCACGGTACGAAGTTTCCGAGACACTCCTGAATTGAACTTCGGTCGAACAACCACGATTGAGGCCTACCACGATGCTTCGTTTGCGTCCGCCGATGACCTTGAAGCCGCCAGTCAACTGACCATTGCGGGGCTGCGGGACGGCGCTCGCGACGTGACCTGCGTCGTGGAGGTGCATGAATGGCAGAAGCGCACGTTCACACGAGAGGGTCAGGAACGGCACCTCTGGTCTGGTCGGGTGGCAGACCCCAGCGGACAATGCAGGATGAGCGCTTGGTCCGAACTCCCGTTCACGGCCGATGACCTTCCGGTCGCCGTGCGTTTGAGCGGCGTTCGCGTGCGTGCGTGGCAAGGTGTCCCGGACATCACCGTGGACGAAGCGAAGCAAGTCGAGGTGCTGAAAGCCACCCCATGGGATGCAACCATCGACCTGGAGAACCACGCTGTTGAGGTTGACCTCGATGAACTTGCCAACGGAAGCGGGCGTGTAGGTGTGGCGTCGGAAGGATACGTGGTGAGCGTCCGCGACGACTCTGGTCTGATCTATCGGTGTGGCGAATGCCGACGGGTCTTGCGCGATGGGGCGTGCACCGATCACGGCGCTCAGGAGGGGGACGAGGACGTTCGCCTCCGCCTGGTGGTGCAGGGCGACGCAGAATCGTTGTCGGTGTTCGTCGGGAAAGACGCGGCTTTGACAGCGCTTGGACTCGACATGGATCGACTCCGCGCGGTGATTGAGGACGAAGGGGCCGGTGCGTGGGTGCAGTCGCTCCGTTCACGTTGGCTTGGGGGTCGGGTGCGAATCAGCGGGAGGCTGTTGGTGGACGACCGCAGTTCCATGTTCATGGCCGATGGCTTCGAGTCCATCGAGGAGGATGGTGGCATGATCGCCACGGAAGCACGGGCCGCATGGGGGGTGGCGTGATGGAGGCACCTCGGAACATCAAGCGACAGCCTGCATGGCACATCTTTGCCTCAGAATTTGGCGAGGCGACCCTCAACGAGCGAGGCTCGGGTGAATACGATCCCTCGTTCGTCATCACCCGCCTTGGCGCGAAGATCAACCGCGTGCTCGTGGCAGGATTGCTGGAGCGTGTCGAACCACGCGAGTCGGCGAACGGCCAGGTCATGCACATGGGGCAACTCCGAGACCCCTCAGGCCTGTTTTACTTCAGCGCAGGGGATTTCGATCCTGAGAGCGCCCGAGAGGCCATCGTGGACCTGACGAGGTCGCTCGAGGAAGGCGAAACCATGCACGTGATGATGGTCGCCAAGGCCCGTTGGTACCAGACCGATGAGGGCGCCGTGTACACCAGCCTCCGGCCAGAAGAAGTGGTTCGCATTGACCCACCCCGCTACGCCGCATGGCTGGCACGAACCGCAGCCGCCACGCTGGAGCGGCTGGATGCGCACGAGAAGGGCATGCCCTCTGCAGCCGAAGGTCCAGAGGCGATGCGCCAGGCAGGGGTGCCTGCTCCGTTGGCCGAAGGCCTTGCGCACGCCCTCGCGCACTACGAGGGTGCCTCTGTCGAGCACTACAGGCTTCACGTTCTGCAAGCCCTCGACATCGCAGAAGGCAAGATGGCGTCCGTTCGAACCGAGCCTGCCGCGTTGCCGCTGACCGGGGACGAGGCGCAAGGTGGGGCCACAGATGCGGCAGAACCGGCGGGCGATGCCGACGCAGGGGCCACGATGACGGAGTTGATCCAAACCCTGGATCAGGGCAGTGGTGTTGACTACGAGACCCTGGTGAAGAACATGGGGGCCAAAGGCTTCGACGCCGGTGTCGCCGACACGGCACTTGACGGTCTGCTCGATGAGGGCAGCGTCTTCGAAGTCTCCTTTGGCTGGTATCGGATGGTCGAATGAGCCCATCACATTGAAGGTCCGCAGGGCCCTGTGGGGGTTGTGGCTGGAACAGACTTCTTCATCCGACCAGCGTCGGCAACGACGAGCGCAGACTGGTTGCGATTCCCAAACACGGACATCTCCGTTCGCGTGGTCCGTCGATTGACGCGTACCGTCGTGCGTGGTGGTGAAGGCGACGACCTTCACGACGAAGGCTCCGAGAGCGCTGTGTACACCGTCCGCGGTGTCATGGACCGAGACCGCTACAAGGACGTCATGGCCATGTTCCGTGGAGGCCAACCCTTCATCCACGACCCATTTGAGGAGCGGGACGTCAAGGTGATGTTCGCTTCGATGAACTACGATGGCACGTCTGAGGAATTCACCTTTGAATTGATTGAGGACAAGGACTGAGTGAGGGAGACGTCATGCGGCGCATCGAGGAAAGTCGTGAGATCCTTTACGTCATCCGTGCGATGGACGTGATGATGTCCTCTGGGGTGGGGCTTGAAGCAGCCATGCACACCATTGGCCGCGGCGGGTACGGCGTGATTTCGGAAGATTTTGCCGGCGTCCTCAAGCGACTTCAGTCCGGTAAGTCTCCAGGCCTCGACAAGGAAATCAAGAAACTCATGACCACGAGCGAGACCGACGGGTACCGCAAACTGCTCAACACCCTCCACACCAACCTCACTCAAAACACGGACGTCATCGAAACACTTCGTAAACTCGGTTCCCGGATGGAGGAGGAGCGATCGGAAGCCGTCAAGGAGTACATCGAGGGCCTCGGGGGACTTCCAGAAACCATGCTCTCCGTGGGCATGTTGTCACCGATCCTCATCGCGGTCTTGGCCCTCGCACCTCAAATCGTTCCGAAGGACCTTCAGGGCATGCTCGGACTCTCGGGATTGATTCCAATCCTACCTGTGATCACGGTCGGCGGCCTCGGCGCCACGGTGTTGCTGATGGCGTTCATCGGGCGGAAGGCCCACACCACCGACCCGGGCTTGTGAGGTGAGACCATGTTCTGGAGGCTCATTGAATCCTTCAACGACAACCTGCCCTTGCTGCTTCTTGCGGGCATCGGTCTTGCCTTCGCTGCCGGAGGCGTGCCTCCAATGATCGAACGCCGGCGCCGGCGAGCCGTTGAGGGAGTGCTCCCCGGTTTTCTTGAATCCCTCAGCGACGGCGTTGGAGCAGGGCTCGGCCTGCAAGAGGTGATGATGGACCAATCCTCGAACGTTCAGGGTCCGTTCGGTGCCTTGTTGAGCGAAGCCCTGTCCAAGAGCCACTCCTCAAGTTTCGATGCAGCGTTGGCCTCCTTCGCGACAAGCACCCGGTCCTCACAGGTGCAGCGTGTTGTGCAACTCATCCAGACAGCGGTCGAACAGAACGCTCCGCTCCAGGCCGTGTTGTACGACCTCGCAAACGACTACCAGCGCCTCAACGACCTCATCGACAAGCGGGAAAAGGACCTCTCAGGGCTCGTGATGACCATCGTTCTGTTTGTGTGCCTCGGCCTTCCCGGCCTCATCGCCGTGTTGATCGGTCTCTTCGCACCTCCGTCCAAAGGATACCAAATCGACAGCATCGCCACGACCTTCTCGATCTTCTTCGGGGCTGCGAGTGCCGTTGCGGTCGCCATCTGCGGCCGGATGCTGGGCCGGATGGACGCCATGTTGTGGTGGCTTCCGTTCTGGAGCACGCTTTCCATGGGCCTGTTTTACGGGGCCCTGTTGATGATTGGAGGCTGAGTCATGTCGAACATCCTTGCACAGTACGGGCGCGTTACGATCTACGAGGAAGACAACCACCCCTCACCGATTTACCACGTTGAGGGGCCTATTGAGGCCAATCCGTACGGGGACCTCGCCGCCTTGCTCGAGGACGATGGGCTTGAGGAAGTGATGTACAACGGGGGCACCCAGTGCGTCAAGGTCGCGCACAGGGATCACGGCATGTGCCGCACCAACATCTGGATTGCCGACGCCGACGGCCAGCAAATCGCAGCCAACATCGCAGCGTTCACCAATGTCCCTCTCGGCGACGGACCTGGCATGGTGCCCATCTTCGACGGCCGCCTTCCCGATGGCTCCCGTGTCAACGGAACCATTCCTCCTGTCTCGCCGGATGGACCGACCTTGACGATTCGTAAGTTCAAGGAGGACCCACTGACGATGATTGACCTCATCAACTTCGGGACGGTCAACCTGCGGTTGGCGGCCATGATGTGGGTATGGATTGAGGGCCTCGATAGCCGTCCTGCAAACTTCGTGATCGCAGGTGGCACCGGGTCGGGGAAGACCACGACCCTGAACTGCCTTGGGATGTACATTCCATGGCACCGACGCCTTCTCACCGTCGAGGATACGGCTGAACTTCAGGTGTACCACGACCACTGGCTACGCATGGAAACGCGCCGTGAACGACCTGATGGGACCCCAGAAGTTGACATGAACGATTGCCTCAAGTCCAGCCTCAGGATGCGGCCTGACCGCATCATTGTGGGTGAAGTCCGAAGTTCGGAAGCGGCAACGCTGCTGACGGCCATGAACACCGGCCACGACGGCTCTTTCGGGAGCCTGCACGCCAACACAGCGCAGGAAACCGTCACGCGTTTGATCAACCCGCCGATGAGCGTTCCGCCGATCATGTTGACCGGGCTTGACCTGATCATCATCCAGGCCCGACTTCACGTTCATGGCAGGACGGCGAGGAAGATCGTTGAAGTGGCCGAGGTGGCTGGTATGGAAGGGGACAAACCCCGCCTCAACGCGATCTGGAAGTACAACGCCAACACCGATGAAATCGAAGAGACCGGCATCCCGTCGCAGTTCAGGGAGCGCATTTGCAACGCTGCGGGCATCACACCAGAAGTGTTCGAACAGCACGTGCGGCAACGGGAGGCCATTCTGGCAGACCTTCAGCAGCGTGACATTCGTGACATCCAGACGGTCACCTCGATCATCCAAAACTTCTACGCGACCCGATAAGCGCCTTCAGCGCTCTTCGAGCATGCGAGAGAGGACCGCATCGGCACGGTCCACCATGGCTTTGGCGCCGTCCACGCGCCGATCTCGACCGTCGCGCGCAGCAGGGGGCGTGGAGGCGTCTTCGGGGTCTTCATCGCGCCCAACTGGGACGCGGAAGGAGGCGGCGAGGCTCTGCAACTCGTGAACAATGTCGTCAATTTGGTCGTCCGACACCCGGAGGCCTGGAGCAAGCCGTGGGATTTCTGAGAGCGAAATGAGCCCCATCTCTGCTGCGAGCACCCCAGCACAAGCCATCACGCGAGGCCGAAGGTCGGCTGTGTTGACCTCAAGCCCTCGTCGCTCAAGGTACGTCATGATGAGGGCTTCATGACCGGGCTCGATGCGTCCGGTCGAATCGTCCAGCACAGCAGCGACGAGGTCTTCGAAGGCAGGAAGGCCCCGTTCCAAGCGCTCCAAGGTCCGTCGCGCGGCCACGTCAAGGTGAACGCTTCCGTGGAAGAGCACGCGCAGCGCGCTTTGGCGTCGTGAGGCGACAGGGTCCATTGAGGCACGTTCTGCGAGCAGTTCCACATGCAGGTCGTAGAGGGCGTGAACTCGTCCAGACACTGCAGGTTCAGAGAGGTCCAGTCCAAGGTTGGTGGCAGCGGTGAGGTAGGCTGAGCGAGCCTCTGGGCTGTCGCCCTCCATGGTCGCGGCGTCGACGGCTTCGAGCAGCATCGGGCGCTGGTGTTCGAAGGCCCGAACGGCTTCCCGGCCACGCCACGTGGAGGGCCGGTCACGCTGGGCGAGTTCCTCGTCGGCTCGTCGACGGTCAACGTCGTGAAGCCGTACGATGATGGCTTGGCGGACGTGATGTTTCGTTGTATCAAACCCTTGTTGAACGAGGTGATCGAGGAAGGCATCGACGTCCGCGGTGTCGTGGATGCTGCCAATGCTGAGGTAGTGCCTGCAGGACGCCTCAACCTCTGCAGTGCGCCGGTCGAGGTCGTCAAGGTCCGCCCGCTCGTCAAGGGTCAAGGCCGTCGGTTCCTCGGGCATCGGCTCAGGGGGGAGTTCCTCGAGGGCAGGAGGGCTGACGGCGAACTCCCTCAAGGCATCGTCCAATTCAGCGGCCACGTCACCCCGCGTGACGTCGACGCCCTGGGATTGGAGCGTCATTCGAAGTTCTGTTTCTTCGCCGTCGGTCCACCCGTCTGGGTGCGCGTCCGCGAAGGCCTCCACAGCCCGTCCAACGTCGCTGGTGGTCGACGCAGGGGGCTCGTCGTCTGCGTCGTCCTCTGTCGCTGCTTCGATGGGGTCCACAACATCCACCTGAGCGTCCTCGGGCTGCTGGTGCTGTTCCGATGTTTCCTCTCGAAGCGGTGCGCCTTCGGGCTGCGGTACCGAGATGCCTGTCGCGCCACCCTCCCTTCGGAGGGCCCGCTTGATTGGCCCCCATGCGCCACGCTGCATTTCGAGGACCCCCGCGATGCGGGACTGGAGCAGTTGTTTGGAGCCGGAGACTTGCAGGTCGAGCGCGCGTGCCAAGGTTTGGAGGTCGTCCTTGGTCGCTTCTTCCAGCACTTCCACAGAGAGCCCCTTCGCGTCGTGGTTCAGGTGAAGGTACAGGCGCTGACGGCGTGCTCGGATGGAGCCCGTTTTCTTGATCCCAAACACTTCGAGGAGGTCCCCTAATTCCACGTTTTTGAGGTTTGCAAGACCCTCATCGCTCAGGTCCCAATCCCCGAGCACCAAGTCTCGAATGAGGCGGGCGCGAAGCAGATCCACGCCGCCCGTCCGTGGCAGGTCATACGCCGCTGCAATCGACCGCAGGTCGTCGAGCTTCGCCCGATAGAGTTCCTCGAGCATGGCCGCGGCGTCCACCATTGCTTCAACCCGTTCCAATTCCACGCCTGTGGGTATATGGGGATTCGCACCAAACACGACCGTTCAACGGCCGACTGACGACCTTCATTCCTCTTCCAAGCGCATCATCGAAGGGTGGGCTGCAGCGTACGCCTCCTCGAATTCTCCCATGTAATGCACCCCGCGGCCCAACTCCTCGTGGTCGGTGGTCATCGCATCAAGAAGTTCGGACCATTCTTCCAGGGCACGGACCATGCCGGAATGTGCTTCCGCTTCCGGAAACACACGTTCGCTGGCTGCTGCACCTCGTCCATCGACGCCGAGGGTTTCGACGATGATCTCCAGGCGGTGGCCCTTCGTTTTCAGGCTGGCTTCAGGGTCAAGCAACGATTCGATGGCGTGTTCGTCCTCAACCTTCGCTGCTTCTTGCAGGAGGGTTCCGACGCGTCGCCGTTCAACGTGGACCCCGGTTATCGATTGCAGGTGTTCGGGAATCGCTTCAAGGATGGCGCGTTCCAACCGGTGGGCGAGCAAGGCTCCGACATCGCTGATCGGGCGCAAAGGTGCTGCCGGGAAGCCGGACCGAGCGACGAGCAGGGTGAAACCCCCCAAGGGAGGCGGCACGAAGCGGTGCCGTGTAGGGTCCTCACGGTAGAGTCCCAACGTGTGCCGACGGGGCGGTCGTCCCTCCAAGCACCGGTGCATGGATCGAGGAATCACGTATCCATGGAGGTCACCAGAGGTCCGCTGTTCCTCCCAACGGCTCATGCGCTCGGCCGCGGGCAGCGTGCACCATGAGGGGTCCTCGTCGTTCGGGTTCACGAGGGAGAGGTCTGGTCGAAACCGGCGAAGTTGGCGGTGGAGCAACGGGTGATCACAGCCGACACGAGCCCCATGCTCGAGCATGTCTGGGCGGTCATCGGCCACGAGGATCCATGTGGGTTCCCGTCGGCCGAGGGCGGACGCCACCGTCAAACCGGTCTTGTCCATGCTGGACCACTGCGTGGCTGAAACTGCAATGAGGTCGACGTCGCCGTCAAGCAAGAGCCGAACCGCGTCGTGCATGCTTGGCAAAGGTTTGGTGACAAAGGTCGGTTCGCTGAGTCCGCTCAACACGCCATTCGCGTGCGTCGAAGCCATGTCATCGTCGTCAGGAGGAAGCGCGACAAGATAGCGCGCGACCTCTTCCTCCATCACCGACCCTCGATGACCTCGGGGCGCTCGACACCCGTTAAGAAGGCCACCCTCGTGGACGAAAGTGATGTCCACGCTGGCCACCGAGCAGGTGGAACGGCTGCTCTCCTTGCGTGAGAGGGTTGACGAGTGCCTTGCATCGCACCTTGCTGCAGCACGCGAGCAGGGGGACGGCGAGGTGGTTGACCTCGCAGAGCACGTGTTGCTGTCCGGTGGAAAACGGCTCAGGCCGTTGCTCGTGCTGCTCGCGTTCGAGGCTGCGGGTGGGAAGGACCCAGAGGACGTGCTCCCGCTGGCCCTTGCGTTCGAACTGATCCACACCGCGACCCTGGTGCACGACGATATGAACGACGAAGCCGACCAGCGCCGCGGTCGGACGACGGTTCACCTTCTCGCAGGGTCCGCGAAAGCCATCATCACGGGCGACTGGTTGTTTGTGCAAGGCTTCGGTCTCGGCGGGCGGTACGATGAACGCGTGGTGTCCATCATGGCTCGGAGTTGCTCGGACATCGCCGTCTCAGAATTCCTTCAACTCGACCACATCGATGACCTGACCACCTCGCCAGAAGATTACCTGGACATCGTCCGGGGCAAAACCGCAGGCCCGTTCGCCGCCGGCTGTCAGGCAGCGGCGTTGGTCGCCGGAAGGAACGCCGAGGACGCCGAGCACTTCAGGGCCTTCGGCGAGGAACTCGGTGTTGCTTTCCAACTGGTGGACGATTTGCTCGACCTCCGGGGTTCCCCCGATATGGGCAAGCCGCGTGGAGCCGACGTTGTTGAAGGGAAAATGACCCTCCCCCTCATCCACGCGCTCACCCTCTCGCATGGTGCCGAACGAGACCGGCTCGCCGCCCTCCTTTCTTCGTTCAAGGAAGCCGATTGGCCTGAACTGATGGACCTTCTCCACCGCTCGTCCTCCTTGGAGTATGCAGAGGTCTTGGTGGACTTGCATCTTGAGCGCGCCGGTGCTGCCTTGCAACGCGTCGGAGCTGGACCAGCCGTGCCCCTGATGCTCGACATGCTCCGAGAGGTCGGGGAACGAACGAGGTGACGCGATGCCCGACATCGAGCATCGAAGCGTCGTTGTTGTCGGGGCTGGGCCAGGAGGATCGAGCTGCGCACGACGGCTTGCCGAGGCGGGAATGGACGTGCTTGTGCTTGAACGTCGGGCCGTCGTCGGGCACCCGGCACAGTGCGGTGAATGCATCCCGAATTGGGGTGAAATCGTCCACACGTTCCGTGGGCTTGAGGACCATGCGTGGCTCATCGACACCTTCGATGTGCCCGATCGCATCCGTTTGCATCGGCTGGACGCCATGCGGGTGTTCCTGCCCTCGGGTCGATCCTACGATTTCTCCCTCGATGCGTACGCGGGGCACCGCGCCCAATTCGACGGCCACCTGGCAGAGCGGGCCGTCGAGGCGGGGGCAGAACTCCGTGTCGGCGTCGCCCTTCAGCGGCTGCACCAGCAGCGTCGCGCAGGTCGTGAAGTACTGGTGACGAGCGATGGAGGGCGCCTCACCTGCGATCATCTCGTTGACGCCTCTGGTGCGCTCGCTCACGTGGCTCGGTTGAGGCACGGGACGGACGCTGCTCGCCGGCCCTCGGATCAGGTGCCAACGGTGTACGCGCAGGTGCGTGGTGATGTGCCACCCACCTTCGACGTCTTCCTTGGAAGCGTCGCTCCATCCGGATACGCATGGATCATCCCCAAGGGTCCGGATACGGCCAACGTGGGCCTTGGTGTCCGTGCAGGCTACCTCGATGGCCGCTTGAAGGACCACCTCGAACGCTTCTGTTCCACCCTTGGATTCGAGATCATGGAGGTTGGAGGCGGGTGGATCCCCATGGGGGGCCCTGTTCGACGAATGGTCGATGGAAACGCGCTCGCCGTCGGCGACGCGGCGGGTCTGGTCATGCCGTCAAACGGGGGTGGCATCAGCCAGGCCGTGGTTTCGGGATGCTTTGCCGCCGACGCGATCCTTGACCACGTTCGAGCGGGGGCACCTCTGGAGGCCTACCAAAAGCGTGTGGAGTGGACCTTCGGACCCGCACTTCGGAATTCGTTACGGTCGAAGCAACTCGGCTACGCGTTCATGCGAAACGACATGCTGACGGAAGGCATTCTTCGGATGCTCGGCCCCATCGGTGGCATCCGCCGCGCGATGGAGTGTGGCCGGCCGCTGTGGGTCCTCTGAGGCGTTCCTCCCCACGCCGAACGCCGAGTGGTTCAAGTCCCGCGAGGCCGACCTGCGGCCATGCGGAGGGACTGCGCCGACGATGCGGCGGTGAGCCCCGTCATTGCGACCGTGCTCCTCCTCGCCATCACCGTGCTCCTCAGCAGCATGGTGTTCCTCATGTTCCAAGGGGCGTTGACCACCACCGAGAAGTCACCTCCACAGGCCACCGCAAGCATCCGAGGGCTTGAGAACGGATTCCACGTGGTACGCCTTTCGAGCTTGGATCAGGCGTTGGACCCAGCATTGACGACGTACACGCTCTCAGATCCAAACGGGACGATCGTCGAAACAGGCAGGGTGATTGACAGCGACGTCTACGGGGTGGTCGGGGCCAACGTCACGTTCCATGACCGTGATGCAGGGTACTCCGTGACCCAAGGCGATTACCTCGTTGTCGCCTCAGAACGGCTTGGTGCCGATGCAGGTGGGTGGCGGCTCAAGATGGTCTATTCGCAACTTCAAGACAGTGGCGTGGTGCTGTTCGATGTCCAACTTCCGGCCATCGAAGGATGATCATCCACCGATGAACGACATCTCAACGCGACCCGAGCGTTCCGATGACCCACTCCGTTGCTCAGAGTAGGCGTCGTTTCGTCCGCTCCATATGCTGACGATGGCTTGACGCAAATCTTCGGTCGAAGCGCCTTCCCTGACGAGCGGCAACAACGGATGCCCGTCGTTTGAGAACAGGCAGGTGTACAGCGCACCGTCTGCGGAAAGGCGGGCCCTGCTGCAGTCCCCACAGAAGGGGGTGGTCACCGAATCGATGCACCCGAAGGTCCATCCTTCCTTGGTCCTCCACGTGCGTGCCACGTCGCTCGGGGACGAGGGCGCGATGGCGTTCAGTGGGCCGTGGACCTCCTCGATCATGGCACGCACCGCTGTTCCGGGGAGCACGGACGCCATGCTCCAATCGTTCGTGGCTCCAACGTCCATGTATTCGATGAAGCGAACGGTGATGCCTCGGGGCCCGAAGGTGCGGACCAGTGGGACAATGTCACGCTCGTTCACGCCAGCCCGCACGACGCAGTTGACCTTCACGCTCAACCCCGCATCGAGCGCTGCCTCGATGCCCTCCATCGCCGCCTCCGGTCCGTGGTCCACATCCGCCATGGCGGCGTAGACCGACGCGTCCATGGCATCGAGCGAAACCGTGACCCGGTCAAGTCCGGCACGGGCAAGTGCCATCGCTTTCCCGGCGAGCAGCACACCGTTCGTGGTCAGCGCGATGTCGGCCTCTGGAACGGCCGTCCGAAGCAAGGCCACGAGCCGTTCGAGGTCTCGACGCAGCAACGGCTCCCCTCCGGTCAGGCGAAGTTTGCGCACGCCAAGCGGTGCTGCGGCAACAACAACGTCCCGGATCTCCTCAAATGTGAGCAACCCTGACCTCGGGAGAAAGTCGTGGTTTGGTCCAAAGGACTCACGCGGCATGCAGTAGGTGCACCTGAGGTTGCATCGGTCCGTCACGGAGATGCGCAGGTCCCCAAGCGCCCGTCCACGAAGGTCGTGGACGGCCATGTGGGAGCGAAACGCCACCCCATCTTGAGGCTGCCTTCAGGCAGAACGAACCTTCATCCCGCCCCCCCCAGTGCTCCATGCGTGGCGCATCGATGGGCACGGCGGTGGAAAGCGCGTCCAGACGGCGGGCCTCAAAACCTCGTGGAGGTCCTCCACGTTGCTCCCTTGAACGGGGCCATGGACGGCACCTGGGCCCTACCACCTTCGAAAAGCCACGCCATTCGTTGGCTCATGATGGGGGCACTCAGCGAGCATGAGCTACGTTTGAACGGTGCGGACGGCCTTGGTGAAGACGCCCGCTCAATGCGACGTTGCCTTTCCCAACTCGGCGTTGAGGTTGTGGACAGTGACGGGGCATGGATGATACGCCCTGCTGCGCCCTTCGTGCGCCCACCGTCCCTGCTTCATGCCGGCAACTCTGGCACAGCCCTCCGCATGCTTGTCGCGCTTGCCTCCCACCTCGACGTGCCCGTGATGCTCGACGGGGACGCGTCCCTCCGGCGTCGGGGTGCCGACGACCTTGCCAGCGTTCTCCGTGACCAAGGCGTGAAGGTGCGATGCGGCGACGGCCACGAGCGCCTCCCAATGGAGGTCCGAGGACCTTGGACGGGCAGCACGGACCGGGAGGCGGTGCTTCGTCGGGACCGTTCCAGCCAGCCATACTCGGCACTTCTCTTGAGCAGTCCCTTGTTGCACAGCGAACACGAGGTGCGGCTCGACGGGGTGGTGCGCAGTTCCCAGCACGCAGCGCTGAGCGAGCGCGTGGCGTCGATGTGCGGCTGGCCAGGATGCCTCAGCAAGGACAGGCTTTCGCTGTCGCCGTGGACACCGAGGCCTCCAAAGGAGGTGACGTTACCAGGTGATGCATCGATGGCTTCGTTCGCCATGCTCTACGTGCGAACGGTCGGCGCTCGCCTGTCCTTGGTTGGGTGGCCGGATGCAAAGGAGGCCCTCGGGGCGGACATCTTGCACGACCTTGCGCCTGCGCTTGGGGTTGCATGGGACAAGGACGGTCTTGCTCCCAATGAAACAACGCGGGAGGTTGACGTGGACCTCGCTGCCGCCAACGACCTCATTTGTCCTCTTGCAGCGTTGTTGGCCCTCGGAGGTGGTGGCGTGATCCGTGGAGCGCCTCATGCCCGCCACAAGGAATCGGATCGAATTTCCTCCACCGTCGACCTGCTGACCACCTTCGGCATCGAAGCGACGGCCACCGACGATGGCATGCACGTCGAGGGCGGGCAACGCCTGCGTCGACCCGAATCCGTCGTGAGGACCCATGGCGACCACCGGGTGATGATGACGGCCGTTGCGCTAGCCGCGGCGACCGGCGCGACCATTGAAGGTCCTCGATTGCACAACGTCGCCGACCCAACGTACCTTGACCGCGTCGCAGCGTTGGGCCTTCGCTGCACGGCAGCGACGGAATGATCAGCCCTCACGACCAAAATGCAGGTCGAGGGCGTGCCGGTCGAGGCGGAGCGCCGTTGGTCGCCCATGAACGCAGGCCCATGGGTTCGGAATGCGCCGCATGTCCTCCAACAAACGTCGCATTTCCGCACGCGTCAGCGGTTGATTCGCCTTCACCGCTCCCCTGCATGCGGTCATGAACGCGAGATGATCACGCCGGCGCTCGACGGTTTCGAGCGGTGCCCCGTCTTCGTCGACGTCCTGAAGGAGGTCAAGAAGGAAAGCGCCGGCGTCGTCACCAAGCAAGCGCGGTGCTGCCGTGATGCTCCACGTGTCATCGATGAGGTCCAATTCAAATCCGATGCCTCGCAGCCGTTCGGCCCCCGCATGGACACGTTCGACGGTGCGTGCATCAAGGTCGAGCGGTATGGGGATGAGGCGCCGCTGGCCCTCCCACAACGCATCGTCATGGCGCAGCCGTTCGTATCGAATCCGTTCATGAAGCGCGTGCTGGTCGATGAGAAGCAATTCTTCTCCTGCTTCCACGAGCATGTACGTTCCAGCGAATTGACCGAGGGGCTCCATTGGTGGAAGGTCGTTCAGTTGACCTTCCAAGGCCGCTTCCTCTGTTGGTCCACACGCTCCATCGCCTGCGTGCCGATGGAGGTCCCTTTCGGCTTCCGAAAGGGCCGGTGCAACAGGGTCAGCGTCCAATCCAGGGAGGGTGGCCTGTGGAGGCGTGGACGGTATGTTCTCTCGGGGCGATGTGATTGGGGGTTCGACGATCCGACCCACGCCCGCGGCTTGCGCCCAGGCTGGAGGAGGAGCAGACGGTTCGACATCGACCGAGAGGACCTCTTGACGAACCGAGTCAAGCCCGGACAACTCCGGGATGGCTCCAGCGCTTTCCGGTTTGGTGGCCACGGATTGAAGCGTGTGGGCCACGGAACGCTCGAGGCGTTCGAGCACGCGCCATGCGTGACGCAAGCGGACCTCACGCTTGGTTGGATGGACGTTGACGTCCACTTCCTCTGCGGGCAGGTTGAGGTGAAGCACCGCGACAGGATGCCGGCCGACCATAAGCCGGGTTCGGTAGCCCCGTCGAACGGCTTGGAGGAAGGGTCCTGCCGCCACCGGGCGACCGTTCACAAGCACGTGAACGTCATCGGCCTTACCACGCGTGATGTCTGGTGCGCTGATCCATCCAGTCCATCGCTCCTCTCCTGGTGCCGCTTCGTCGTCGGGAGGGGGGCGGAGCGGAAGCAATTCACCAGCGCGCTGCCCCAAGAGGTCGTGCAACCGGTCTTCCACCATGTCAACGGGAGGAACATCAAGGGCGACTCGACCGTCCAACTCGAGTCGGAATCCAACAGCGTGGTGTGCCATCGCGTGGTCCACCACCACGTCAACGATACGCGCGTGTTCGGTCTGGGGCCGGCGCTGAAACGCGAGCCTGGCGGGGACGTTCGCGAAGAGGCGCTCGACGGTCACGGTGGTACCTCGTCCACGACCTCGGGCCTCGACGTGGCTTCGCTTGCCTTCCTGCATGCGGACCTCAGCCCCCTCCATGCCTTCACAGCGGCTGGTGAGGGTGAGGTGGCTCACCACCCCAATGGATGCCAGGGCCTCGCCGCGGAAGCCCATCGTATGGATGGCGGCCAAGTCCTCCTTTCGTGCAAGTTTGGACGTGGCGTGGCGGTCGAGGGCGAGGCTGAGGTCCTCCGGGAGGATGCCGTGACCATCGTCCTCCACGCGAATCATGTCGAACCCACCGCGTTCGATGCGTACCTCAATGCTGGAGGCGCCGGCATCGATGCTGTTCTCGACCAGTTCCTTCACGACCTGAGCCGGCCGTTCAACAACCTCGCCGGCAGCGATGTGCCCAATCGTCAACTCGTCGAGTTGAACGATGCGTGACCGCTCAACCATCACGTTCACCTCGGCTGCGTTCCACAAGCGCTCGCAAGACAGCTGCGGCCTCCCGAGGGCTCAGGTCGTCAGGATCCACCTCCTGCAACCTCGCCAGCACGTCTTCCTCGTGGGGTGGGCGCGGAGTCGGCACGCTTGCTGGCCGGCTCGCTCCGAGGTAGGTCAACAGGCTGGCCTGTCCTTGTGCACGCCTGCTTGGTTGACCTTGAACACCAGCCCGAGCGCCGGTGGCCTGACCCTCGAGGAAGCGCAGCAGGTCGCTGGCCCGCTCGACCACGTCACGTGGAAGGCCGGCCAAGGCCGCGACGCGGACCCCGTAGGATTCGTCGCACGGTCCGTCGCTGACGGTGTGCAAGAACCGGAGCCCTTCATCGGCTTCCGACACCCCAACAGAGACGTTCACGACGCCGTGCACGTCGTCCTCAAGTCCGATGAGTTGGTGGTAGTGTGTCGCGAACAAGGTCCTCGCCCCGATTCGCTTTGCGATGTCCTCGGTCACCGCCCATGCAATCGAGAGCCCATCAAACGTCGACGTGCCCCGTCCAATCTCGTCCAGCAGGACCAGTGAGGATGGCGAAGCATGCCGAAGGATGTGCGCGACTTCGATCATCTCCATCATGAAGGTCGAACGACCTCGTAGCAGGTCATCGCTCGCACCAACGCGGGTGAAGACGCGGTCGACGAGTCCCACCTTCGCTCGATCGCACGGGACAAAACTGCCGCATTGCGCCAAAAGGGTCACCAAGGCCGCCGTGCGAAGGTACGTCGATTTCCCACCCATGTTCGGTCCAGTGATGAGCAGGAAGCGTCGTTTGCGGTCGAACCGCAGGTTGTTTGGCACGAAGCCCGGTTCACGCTCGAGCACGGGGTGCCGTGCGGCCTCAAGCACCAGGTCGTCTCCTTCGTGAACAACAGGTCTGCACCACCTTCGTTCCCGCGCCACCACGGCAAAACCATGGAGCACGTCAATGCATGCCACCCGGCCTGCAAGGTTCGCCAGTGTTCGAGCGTGCTCAGCCACGGTTCTGCGTAGGTCGACGAACACGTCGTATTCCAACGCCCTTGAACGCGTGACGGCGTTCAAGAGGGCTTGATCACGCTCGACGAGGTCCGAGGTGATGAATCGATGGCCATTGGTCATCTGTTGCTTGCGATGGAAGTCCTCTGGAACTTTGTCGAGGTGGGTGTTGGTCACCTCGATGAACCAGCCAATCTGACGGTTTTGCCTCACCTTGAGGCTTGGAATCTCAAGGTCGCGTCGGAGTCGTTCTTCGTAGGCTTCGAACCATGCCGTTCCTTCGTCAGCGATGCTTCGGAGGCGGTCCACCTCATCGTGCACTCCTTCGCGAAGCAGCCCGCCTTCTCGGACGGAGAGAGGGGGTGCATCGACCAGCGTTCGTGCAATCCTGTCGGCCAACGCCGAAAGGCCGTCAAGGCCTTCCCCCAATGCGTTGAGCAATGCGTCATCGGTCTCCTCACAGGCCCGCTGAAGTGCGGGCAATCGGTCCAAAGCAAGCCCTGTCGCCATGAGGTCCCTTGCGTTGGCTCGCCCGTGCCCGGCCAGCGTGGCCAAGCGCTCAAGGTCCCGCATGCCGGTGAGGGCGGTTCGGACGCCATCCAAGCGGCGGGAGGAACGGCTGAGGGACGCGACAGCGTCCTGTCGAGCATGAATCGCGTTGAGGTCGGTCAACGGACGGAGAAGCCACGCGCGAAGGCGTCGGCGTCCCATGGCGGTGCGGCAACGTCCCACTGCGGCGACAAGGGAGCCTTCGTGCTCGCCCGCTAAGGTTTGCGTGATCTCAAGGTTCCTCAATGTGGTTCTGTCGAGCACCATCGCGCCGTGCTGATGAGCGACTTCGAGGTCCGCCAATTCAACCTCAGCATGCAGCACCGTGGAGAGGTAGTCGGTGGCCAGGCCTGCCGCGTCGAGGGCGATCTCAGCTCCATCGAGGTCCAGGTGGCCAAGATCGGCAACGCCGAGGGCACGCATGAGCCGTTCACGCCCCCGTTTTCGGCGTCCATCGTGCTGCGACACCACCACGCCGCGGAGTTCGGCGATGAGGCGGAGGAAGGGATCCGTCCCGGCGAGGCTGGGGCGAAGGACAACCTCCGATGGCGACCATCGAAGCAGTTCATCGGTCAACATCGACCACCGTTCCTCACCGTCGTATTGCATGCACGTTGCAGTGGAGGCCGCAGCGTCCAGCAGGCAAAGGCCGACGAAACCTTCGCGTTCAACCACGCCGGCCAACAGGCTCGCGCGCTCGTCCTGCAGCAACCCCTCCTCGTACAACGAGCCCGGAGTGTACACCCGGGTGACGACACGTTCGAGCAAGGTCGCACCCTCTCGAAGTTCGTCTTCTTGCTCAGCCACGGCCACGGTCCTTCCGGAGGACAGCATCGTCCGCACCTGTTCTTCGAGCTGGTGCCATGGAAAGCCGGCCATGGGGATGGGGGTGCCGGAAGACTTGTCCCGCGCGGTCAAGGTCAGTCCAAGCACCTCTGCGCCTACGTGGGCGTCCTCGTGGAAGAGCTCGTAGAAATCCCCCATGCGAAAGAAGAGGATCGACTGTGGATGCGCCGCCTTGATCTCGGCGTGCTGCTCCATCATCGTCCGCTTCGCCATCGAACTCCACCACGCACAGGCTTCGTACACCTCGACGAGGGCACATGAAGGTGGCGAAGGCAATGCTGTCAATCGAGCGACCTTCGGGCCTCGGCCCACCATGATGCGCCAACACCGGCGAGCGAGATAACGCCCACGAGCAGGAAAAGCATGTTCAGGAAACCTCGTCCGCTCAACACCGACGCCTCAATGCTCATGTCGATCTCTATTCCCTGAAGCGTACCGTCCTTGTCTGGACCGAACAACAGCCATGTGGAGGTGGTGCTCGTGCTTACCTCAACCTGAATTCCCAGCGGCGTGGGCATGCTTCGCACGTCCGTCCCTGTTCCATCCCACACCACCACCGTGGTGCCGTCCGCAGCCCCGATCAACCATACCTTCCCCTCGGCGTCAATGGCCGCCGCAAGGGAGGGCACGTTCAGGAAGGTGCGGGAACCGCTGCTGTCGAGAAGCATCGTTCCTTGGCGGGTGGCGAGGACCACCTCCTCTGCGTTTCTGGGGAGCAGCGTGTGGAGGTACCCCTTGGGCCCATCGACGCTCGCGACGTCAAGCGTCAGCGTTCCAGCATCGTTCGAGAGGAAGGAAACCACGCTGACCACGTCTGGTGTGGCGGGGTTGCTTCCCTCCAACATGCGCCATCCCGCGGCCAGCACCTGGCCGGAGTCGGTCATCTCGAGGTCGGTCCAGGTGACGCCTTCAGGCGCGCTCAGGCTGCTGAAGTTGCCATCAAGTCCATCGAAGGCCACAACACCAGTGGACGTACCTGAACGGTACAGGAGGATTCCATAGACGCCCTGTTCATCGATCACGAGGAGGTCAAGCACCCGCTCGTCGTCCAAGCCTGTGATGGCTGTCATGCGCTGGCCGTCGCTGGCCACGCCCCGCACTTCTCCAGCGGCCGCGTCCCACCAGACGCTGCCATCGTCCTGCGGCAAGAGGCGTGAGGGTCGCTCGCTCGCGTCGAGGAGTTTGAATTCGGAGGCTTCGGCTCCTGTTTGCCGGTAAATTCGCTGGCCCGTATCGGTGTCCACAAGGCCGACGTGAGCGTTCGACCAACTTCCCTCCACAAGCGCCACGTCGAGCAGGTCTTCCTGCGTCCATGCGGCGTCCATGGAGGCGAGTCCGACGCCAGAAAGGTCGCTGCTGGCGTTGATGGCCCAGCCACCGGCGAGGGCGAATAGCGCGAAGAGGCCGATGGCCAGCCATTGGTGCTCCGACTCCTGCTCCAAGAGGGAGGAGAAGCGGCTCGCCATGGGGGGAGGTCGAGCCCGAGATTCTCAAGCCTTCCCTCGCTCCACGCGGTCCGGGTGCCCCATCGGAGGCCTCATAAGTGGGGGTCAGGTCGACGGGCTGCTCGGAGGTGTAACGATGGCACGCAAGCCTGCAAAAATGTACCGCCAAGTCAAGGGTCCCGCATACACGCGCCGCAAGTACATCGGTGGTGTTCCGAACAACCGTATCATGCAGTTCCACACCGGCAACCGGCGTGCTGCTGAAACAGGGGGTTTCCCCGTGGTGATCGAACTCCGCGTGGACAACGCCTGTCAGATCCGCCACACGGCGCTTGAGGCCGCCCGTGTGATCTGCAATTCAACCATCAGGAACGCCTCTGGCGCACAGGGCTACGCCCTTCGTGTCCACACCTACCCTCACCACGTCCTGCGTGAGAACAAGCAGGCCACTGGAGCAGGTGCGGACCGTGTGTCGCAGGGCATGCGCTGCGCGTTCGGCAAGAACGTCGGTACGGCAGCCCGTGTGCAGCGCGGTCAGCGCGTCCTGACGCTCCAAACCACGGCAGAGCACTACCTCACCGCAAAGTCTGCCCTGCGCAAGGCGAGCATGAAGTTCCCCTCGCCGTGCACGACCAGGTTGGTCAGCGGTCAGGAACTCCTGAAGGGCCTCGTCTGAGGCCGCCCCCCGGCGGGCACGTTCATAGCGTCACGCCGTGGCCAGTTGAACGGGTGGAACCATGCGCGTCGCTGTTCTTCGTGAGGACAGTTGCCAACCAAAGAAGTGCAACGATGAGTGCCACACCTATTGCCCCCCTGTTCGAAACGGGCAAGAATGTATCATTATGGATGCCCGCACGGGCAAACCCCACATCTCTGAAAGCCTCTGCATCGGTTGCGGCATATGCATCAACAAATGCCCGCATGATGCCCTCATCATCGAGCAGTTGCCCGAAGAGCTCGAAACCGACATGATCCATCGATACTCGCAAAACGGATTCAGGTTGTTTCGCCTCCCTACGCCGTCAAAGGACCAGGTGGTCGGGATCCTTGGTCCCAACGGCATGGGTAAATCCACCGCCTTCAACGCGCTGTCCGGACGGCTTGTTCCGAACCTTGGTGATTTCCGAGGTGAGGCCGATTGGGACGCAGTGCTGCACAGCCTGCCCCGTGGTGAACTCCGTGATTTCCTGACGGAAGTCAAGGAAGGCCGCATCACCGTGGCCGTGAAACCACAGAACGTTGACCGCCTTCCTCAGCGGGTTCAGGGAAAGGTCGGAGCCCTGCTCCGCAAAGTCGACGAACGAGACCTCTGCGACCAACTGACGCGGGACCTCGGCATCGATCACCTGATGGAGCGAGAGATTGGGCAACTGTCTGGCGGTGAACTGCAGCGCATGGCCCTGGCGGCCACCTTGCTGAGGGACGCTGACGTGTACTTCCTCGACGAACCCTCCTCGTACCTCGACATTCACGAACGCTTGCGCATTGTCCGCATTGTGCAACGCCTCGCTGAGGACCGCAGGGTGATCGTCATCGAGCACGACCTCGCCGTGTTGGACGTCCTTGCTGACTTGGTCCACATCGTCTACGGCACAAAGGGTGCGTTTGGAATCTTCACTCCCGCACGCGCCACCCGCACCGCGATCAACGCCTACCTTGACGGCTTTCTCCCCGAACAAAACGTGCGCATTCGTCAGAAGCCAATCACGTTCCTTGGGCACCGCGACCGGAAGGTCGAAACCGGTGCGCAAGTGGTCGAATGGGGCGAGCTGGAGAAGAAATTGGGTGATTTCAGCCTAAAGGCGGGCAAAGGTGCCGTTCACCGTGCCGAAGTGGTCGGCGTGGTTGGGCCGAACGGGACCGGGAAATCCACGATGATCAAAATCCTCGCCGGCGAGCATGAATACGATGCGGGATGGGTCTCGGGCGACGCCAAGATTTCCTATAAGCCACAACACCTTGACTTGGACATCGATGGTACGGTGCAGCTCTGGCTCGACAGCGAACTTGGCCCTCGATGGAGGAGCGGTGAATTCAACGTGAACGTCATCCGAGCCCTCGGCATCGATCAACTGCTTCCGAAACGAGTGAAGCGGCTTTCTGGTGGTGAGCGGCAATGCGTTGCTATCGCCGTCTGCCTCGGGCGTGAGGCCGACCTGTACCTGCTCGATGAACCGAGCGCCCATTTGGACGCCAACGCTCGCATGGAAGCAGCGAAGGCCATTCGACGAACGATGGAATCCAACGAAAAAGCCGCCTTCGTCATCGATCACGATGTGTACTTCATCGACATCGTGAGCGATTCGTTGCTTGTCTTCGAAGGCGAAGGTGGTCGACACGGTGAAGCGGCCGGACCGTTTGACCTTAGGGTAGGCATGAACCGCTTCTTGTCGAGCGTGGACATCACCTTCCGTCGTGATCACGAGTCCAAACGTCCGCGCATCAACAAGGCCGACAGCCGCAAGGACCGCGAACAGCGAACGGCCGGGGACTTCTATTCCTACCAGTCTTGAGGCGCGCCCTTCATGCGCGAGGGACCGTACCGCCCGTCATGCCCGTGACGACGCCACCGGTCGGCGGGCCGCTCGGGCGGTCGCGTCGTCGCCTTTCAGGCTCGGGGTACAGCACGTGGCAACGGTGCACGACGGAATGGCGCCTCACACGCGAAGTGGGTTTGGGGTCTCCAACCTCAGCCTCACAGGTGCTTGGCCACGTGCTCGAGGAGGGCGTCGTGCGCCTCGTGATGCGTCATGCTCCTGCAGGCCTCGACCTTCTCGGTCTGACGTCATGGTTGGCAAGGGAAGTTGAGCACGAAGCAACCGTTGTGCACGAAGAGGGCGCACGACGATGGGCCGAGGAGCCTTGGCGGAGGGGTGAGGTGGGCGAGCCATGGCCGTTCCATGAAGAAGACCTCCGACACAGGCTTGGATGTGCGGTGAACCTGCTGCTGGAGGAGGTGGAAGCCTGCATCGCAGAAGGCGGTGGTCCGCACCTTCAGGCGTTCCGACGCGGCGAGCAGGTCCATGAGGTTCCAGCGCCTTGCAACGGGGCTGCTGCCTCCCATCCGTTGCCCGATCGCTGGCCTGCTCACCTCGAACCCCCGGTGCTTCCCGGCTTTGACGGTTGGAAATCGCAAAGCGAACCCGTTGATGCTGCTGAAGCATGGGAAATCGTCCGGCCTTGGGTGAAGGACCCGCGGGTGCTTCAACCGCAACGAATGTTCCACCCAGAAGGTTGGGCGGCGGGCGAATTGGACCTGGTGTTGCGCTGGGACGGCCGTCTTCGTCTCGTGGACATCAAATCCGGAGACGGGGGTGGGCCGTACGGTCCAAGCCTCGACGACCAGATGCGCTTCTACGGCTGGCTGTGGACGTCGTGCTTTGGAACAACGCCCGACGGCTTGGAAGGATGGTACCTCGACGGTGGGTGGAGAAAAGCGGTGGAGCCTTTTCCGGACCATGACGCAGCAACGGCGGACCTTCGCGCCATCGCGGAGGCGATGAGCCAGAGGGTTTCCGAAGGTCCAGTGGCCCTGCCGCTGCCCGTCGAAGGGGGATGCCGAAAGAGCACGTGCAGGTCCTGTGCCCTGGCGACCGAGGCTGGCCTGGTCCGGTTGTTGGAGGACCGTCTTGGAACACGGACGGAGGTCCCGCCTCCTGCGCCTCCCTACGAACCGCTGGCCGCCATTCCGAGTCGCGTGAACGTTCGAGGACGGCTCGACGGCCACTGGGGGCCGATGCCCAACCATTTCGGCGAATCGGTCATCGGTGCAGCGCTGACGAGCGGGCGAGCCGTGGTTCCAATCGAGGAGGTCGAGCCTGGGCAAGCCCCGGCCTTGCATGACCACCCCGCCGGCGATGTGCTCGTTCGTGGAGCGTTGCCGGGTGCCTGGCGGGGCGGACCACGGCTGTATGCGGACGCAGGGACGTCGATTCACCACGATGACCCTGAGGTGCACACGACCCGGCTTGGCATGCTTCGGACGCGAGCCAACGTCCGTGGCAAGGTGCTTTCCATCCGACGCAACAGCGGGAACAGGCTCGACGGACGTCCCTGGGCGATGTCCACCCTCCACCTGTGGGACGGCCATCATGTCATCGAAGTGGCGATGTTCGGCGGGAGCCTCACCGACCGTTTGCTGTCCCTTCGGCCCGGTGACAGCCTCGCCTTGACCGGTGCAGAACTCGGTTGGCGTGAAGGCCTGCCTCAACTTCGGATCGACACGCGGTCGACCCGGGTGGAATTCGTTCTATAGACAACGTGAGGTTCAAGAGGGTCCGCGCCGGGTTCACCCGGTATGCCTGTCTTTCACCCTGATGGGGACGATACGGTAGGGCCCTATCGGAGGCTCTCTGCAAGCCAATTGAACGTGTGGAACGCCTGCCCCCGTCAATGGTTCCTCGAAAAGGTCAGGCGCCTCAAGATCGCGCAGACGCCGCCGCTTCATCTTGGAAAAGCCGTCGAATTGGCCGTCTGCAAAACCCTCCGAGAGTCGCCGGGCTGCGTCGTGCGAAACGCGCCAGGGACGATCCTTGACGGCACGCCTCTGGACGAGGACGGCCGTCCGGACCTCTCAGTCCACGACGGATGGCCAGCAGACGCCTTGCCGCTGCTGCTCAGTCGGCCCGATGACCTCGACGACCTTCGTGCATGGGCGTACGCACGGCTGGACGTCCACCTTCCGGCCGCCCTTGACGAAGAGCACGCTGCATGGTCGAAGCACGAACGAAGAACTGGTGATTGGTCCTCGGTCATCGATCCTCGACGCGCCCTTTCCATGGCGCAGCGTGCGATTGACCTTCACCTCGAGGAAGTGGCTGCATGCCTTGCGGAGGGGGGTGGTGCGTCCCTCGAGGCATGGCGGGCCGGGCACCGTCCGACGATCCCCGCACCGGACGGCCGAGCTGCCATCTTGGGTGGGCCACACCCTCTGGCCATCACGGGTGCGGTTGACGTGCTTGAAGCGTGGGAGGTTTGCCGTCCATGGTTTGTGGACCCCAGTGCGGCATCCTTCGTGTCCCAAGCCGTTCATCCGTCCTTCCGCTTTCAAGGTGAATACGACCTCGTGTACCGGTGGCGCGGAGAGGTGCACATCGTGGACCTCAAAGCGTCAACCGGTGCCTCGGACCGAACGGCGGGGTACCATGAGCAGTTGAGGGCGTACGCTGCCCTTTGGAGGGCCACCCATGACGACCGGCGACGTCCCGCTCAGTTGAGCATCTGGTTCCTCGGAACCGGCACCACGGTGGACGTTGAGGTGCCCGACGACGCGTGGTGCGATGCGTTTGAAGCATCCATCGATGCGTTATGGAGCCAACTCAAGGCGGAGGAGCCACGTGAGGAGGCGTGCCCACCTGCTCCTGCGCCGTACCTGCATCATGCGCCCGGCGGGGCGCCCGTTGGGCCGGACGACGACCCACGGGCCCGCTGCGTTCGCTGCGAGTGGTCCAGCGTGTGTCCTGGCCCCGATGGGTCGTTCGCTGACCTCCCAACATCGTTCCAGTTGCCTGGAAAGTCGGTGGTGACGACGGTCGAGAAGTTGGGCACCATCGACCCACGTGTGGAGGCTGTCCTCGACGTGAATTCGGTGTTTTCAGGTGCAAGTGGCCCCCCCAAGGTCGTGCTCACCGACGGCCAACATCAGGCCGAACTCCAAGTGGCTGGTCGGCACGTACCGGACGCTGTCGACCTGAACCTGCAGAAGGGTCAACGTGTTCGGGTTGTGGGAGCACTTCCGCAACTCTGGCGCGGTGGCAAGCTTGTGCTGAAGGTGGACCCCGCTTCGGCTGTGACCGTGGTCGAGGACGAGCCGTTGACCTCGCTCGCCCTCAGCCGTCCTGCCCGTGTCGATGTGGTCGGCAGGGTTGCGTACCTGTACGAGAAATCTGGAGTCAGCCAGTATGGAAAGCCTTGGCGACGACCAGGCCTGGTCGTCATGGACGAGACGGGGACCATGAAAGTCGACGGCTGGGGCAATGCGATGCCGCGTCAGTACGATCACCTCGAGGCGGGAGACGTCGTCGCCATCACGAACCTCGAAGCAGGAGCTTGGATCAGCGACCTGCAGGGCAGCCTGCAGGACGGGTCTGACATTCGGGTCCTTGCCCGAGCGTCGGACGCTTCAGCCGCCTGAGGCCGTCCGGGTCACGGTCAGGTGCACCTCCGCGTTCAGGACGGTGCTCATCGGCAGCACCTGCCCTTCGTGGTCAACGATGTGGAGGCTAGGTGCGAGGTCGGCGCGCAGCAGGACGTCGCGGATCGAGGCACCTTCCTCGACGTCGACCAGCCGTTGCCCTTCCGTCAACGTGAGGGTAACCAGCACGTTGCAGCCTGCTGCATCATGCTTATGACCGTGATGCCTCGGCCTCGGAGCAGGCCGAGATCGCATAGCCCGGTAGTGCGGTGGATTCGAAATCCACTGTCGTCAGACGCGGGGGTTCGAATCCCTCTCTCGGCGCCTTACGCGTAGAACGCGTCCGGACCTTCCACCAGTTCGGCAACGAGGTTCTCGACATGATCCGGTGCACGGTCGGAGAGTCGTCCCCGCAGGTCGGCTTCGATGTCGTGTTGTTCTGGCAGGCCAAGAGAAAAGGCCTCATCGAGCAGATCCAAAAGCCGATGCGCAGCGAATCGGTCTTGACTCGCGCCCAACGTCGTGGCGATGGCCAGTGAGGTGGGGAGGCCCTGGTGCGGTCCGAGGGAGGCCAGCAAGGCGAGAACGCCAATGCAACCGGCGCTCGGCTCCGTTGTGCTCACCTGCCGCCCTGCAGCCTTCATGGTGGACAGTCCCTCTGCAGAGGTTGCGACAAAGAAGGCACGCCGGTCCATGGCGCCGCTCTTGAAGCCCGCCAAGCCCACCACTTCATCGAAGCCTTGGAGCACCTCAACGAGGTCCATGGCGGTTCGGTGTTGATCGATGGGCGTGTTCGCTTGGCCAGCGCCAATCAAGAGATGGACGGGGCCGGATGAGGTGTCCACCCGCATCAGCCTGTGGTGAGGGGGACGAAGCACACCACGCTCGTCAAGGGTCGCCAACGGCGGAAGCGCAGGGTCGAACAGTTCGGCCACAACCGACGAGGGCAGGCTTGATTCGATCATCGAAAGCGCCAGCAACCCGATGTCGCCAACACCTGGGAAGGCGACGAAGCAGGGCCCTCCTTTCGGACGAGCCTCCGATACCCAATGGGTGCTGAGCGACATACTGCCGCACATCCGCGCGACGGGGCATAAGGGTTGGTGCGGGGAGCATGAGCCCGAGAAGGCTCACTCCTCCTCGGTCACGTCGCCGAGCGATGGTAGCGATTCAATCCAGGCCGCTTCGGTGACGCCCTCAAGGCGTCGGCGAAGGTCGGCCTTGGTGTCCTCCGGAGACCACTTGATCGGAGCCGCAGCACGGGCCGTTCCGCCGCATGTAGCGCAGGTGGTGGACAAGCACCACGCTGAGCATGCCAGGCAGCGTTGGAGGAGTTGACGCCCGATGTCACTCCCTCCACACTTCGCCTTCGCCGCCCTGCGATGTGATGCTCTCGAGCGCGGCGCTGGTGGCCTGCTCCCATAGATCCTCGGCACTTCTGAAGTCGGGTGCTTTGACCTCGATCCGGTACTTCGGAGCGCCGTCGTAGAAGCACATCACCTCGATTTCTGCTTCCTTGTCCGTGCAGGCCTCTGCAGCGAGAAGGGCCGTTTGGATGCGGTCGATGCCGTCTGGCTGCTCAAAGGTGATGGTGAACGTGCCACGGATTTCAACGAACGCTGGGACGATGTTTTCCAAGGCCGATTGGACGAACGCCGGAACCCAGGGGTCGTCAAAACCTGATTCGGACATCGCCGTCTCGTTGGTGGCCGCCTCCTCGAAGGCGCCATAGAGCGTGCCAAAGGAATCCGTCAATTCGGTCCTCGTCGTGTCGATCTGTTCTTCGGACCAGCCGAGTTGTTCGCCCAGCACGGCCAAAAGTTGAGCGGCGCGCTGCTCGTTTTTCCACATCTGAAGTCGGTCACGCCGCCGCTCCTCTGACACGGACTTCAGGCTCAATTCGTAGGACGTTCCGTCCCTCCGCATCCCCGTGATTTTGCAGATCAGGCGCTGTCCCTCACGCACATGCGCCCGGATGTTTCGGACCCAACCGCTCGCGATTTCACCAATGAAGATGAATCCCTCTTTGTCGGGGAATTCATCGAAGGTCACGTAGCAGCCGTTCTGCTTGACCGTCGACACCGTCGTCACGACGAGGTCCCCCTCTTGGGGTCCGTCCTGAGAGCCGCCGGCCATCCGCGCGGCCCCCCTCACTCATGGGTGTCAACGATACGGCAACCGACGAGGCTGGCCTTGCCGCCAGCGGGTCGGGTGAGGGTGGCGCCACAGACACCACAGGAAATCACGTTCACGGAGCGATCGAAAATGGTGGTCTCCGTGGAGCAGTCCCGGCAGGCCACGCTGATGAAATTGCCAGACATGTTGATCACTTCACTTGTCCACGAGTTCGAATTTCTTCGCACGCTGGCACGGAGCGTAATGGGCCTTGCCCGTCTCGGTGCAGCGGTAGAGGATGTTGACGCGCTTGGTTGGCTTTTCACGACCGTCCGGCTTGGGACGCGGGAAACCGCGGTACCCAGCGGTGACCTTACGGAAGCGTCGCTGACCCCAGCGAAGTTCGGATGCGCGCTTCTTCTTGACGCGCTCCACGGTGTGGAGGGTGTGCTTGCCCGCAGAGGGGCTGTAGCGCTTGACCTGACGGGGCATCTTCACCATCAACATCACCCGAGCGTGTCGGCCACCGGAGACGGGTATTTAGCGATGACGCAGGCGGGGCTTGCCCCTGAACGACGGACGGAAGACCATCAACTTGGGAGGGTTCTTGACCTGCACGACCGAGGCTGAAGCATGCAGGCTGAAGTGAACGCAGCCCTGTTGCTGTGGTTGCCAGCACTGGTGCTGGCCCTCGCGACGCTCAACGTGATCGGACGAGGGGGACGGGCATGGAAGCCCGTCGCCGTGGCCGCACTTGTGCTGGTGCTGTTGGCCCCGTTGACGGTCCCGTCCTCGGACAGCACCGCGGCCGTCCTGCTGATGTGGGAAGCCAGCATCGCTGCAGGGCCGCTGGTGTTGGGCCTGGTGCTGATCGTCTTCACGGGAGAGGTGCCCGTCGGCCGACTTCCCTCCGCTTGGCGCCTCGTGGGATACGTGCTGGTGCTCCTGAGCGTGTGGATGCTCGTGGTGCGGGAGCCGACCTTTGCCTCTGTCGAAGCGTGGAACCGCTTCGCCACCGCGCTGCTGGCTGGTGTGGTGAGCGTGAGCGCTTCCCTCGCGGTCCTCCACCTCGCCTACATCCCGCGGCGGCGTTCGCGCACATCGCCCCTGCTGGTTGCGGCCGTAACATCTGCAGCAGCGCTGCGTGTTCGTGGTGTTGAGGGCTCCTTGGCGATCGGCATGGTGCCGGAACTCGCAGGGATGCTGTTGGGTGCGTGCCTGGCGTTGCTCGTCGTGCTGGCTGTGGTGTGGGTGTTCGAACGACGAATGCCGGAGCCGGAGCCCCTTCCCCCTCCCTCTCCAGAGGCCTTGGCTCGAGCAGCCCACATCATCAGCATGCGTCCACGGGGGGTGCTGGCCGATGAATGACGTGATGCGGCGAACCCGTGCCGTCCTGCTGCTCCTGGCTGTGGCATCGGGGCCCGTGTTGTTGCTGGTCCTTGCAGACGGGAGCAGGCCCTCGTCCGATGCCGTGCACCTCGGTTTTGCCAACACGGTCTTTGCGGGCTTTATGGTGACTTCTGTGATGTTGATCCTCACCTTGCTTGCCTACGGTGACAGCCGCGACAGGCCGGCGGCTCCAGTGGTCGGGATCCTCGTCCTTGTGGCCGTCGGATTCCTCCTCGGACTCCGCGTGCTCGAGGCCGGCGGGCACCTTTCCGGAAACGGGTCAGCACAAGCCCAGTTCTTTTCCGACCTGGTCGACATCGCACCGGCCGTGCTCGGGCTCGCGCTCTCCGTGCTTGTTGGCCTGCTCAGCGCTGCCTCAGGGCTGCGGCGGCTCACCTTGCCCGAAGCGGAGGGCTTGACCCCCCCTGAGTCGATTTCATAAAGGGGTTCAAGGTCGCGAGACCCACGAGGTGGGTCGATGTCAAAGGGCACTCCGTCGATGGGCCGACGCCAAAAGACGACCCACATCCGCTGCCGCCGCTGCGGTCGCAATGCGTACCACAAGCAAAAGTCGGTCTGTGCCTCTTGTGGCTACGGCGCGACGGCACGCATGCGCACCTACAGTTGGTCCAAGAAATCCCACCGGCCCAAGGCCTGACCTTGTGGGACAAGGCCAAGAATCGGCTTCACATGCAGTAGGTCGGGAACGACCATGTGCGGCATCATCGGGATTGTGGGTCGGCAAGGAACCCACGTCAATCAGTTGCTGTACGACGGCTTGACGGTGCTTCAGCACCGCGGGCAGGATGCAGCTGGAATCTTGACCGAGCACGCGGGGAGGTTCATCCTTCGGAAAGCGAACGGGCACGTTGCGGACGTGTTCGATCAACCAACGATGGAACGGCTGATGGGCTCGATTGGACTTGGGCACGTGCGCTACCCCACCGCTGGTTCGTCATCAAGCGCCGAAGCACAGCCGTTCTACGTCAACTCCCCCTACGGATTGTGCTTGGCACACAACGGTAACCTCACCAACGCTCAGGACCTTGAGCGTATCCTTCGGGACGAACATTTCCGCCACATGAACACCACGAGCGATTCAGAATTGCTGCTGAACATGCTCGCCGTCGCTCTCCACCGCCGTGCGAGGCAACTCCACATCAGCGATGCCTCCCACCTTGACGTGGAAACCGTGTTCTCCGCCATCAGAGAGATCAACCAAACGGTGCGAGGGGGCTATGCCTGCATCGGGATGATTGCCGGGTACGGCCTGTTCGCCTTCCGTGACCCACATGGCATCCGCCCGCTGATCCTTGGACGGCGCGAGGTGGAGGGGAAGTCGGAATGGCTGGTCGCGAGCGAATCCGTCGCATTGACGGCCCTCGGCTTCGATGTGGAGCGTGACGTTGCGCCCGGTGAAGCCGTGTTCATCTCTGCCTCCGGCCACCTCTTCGAAGCCATGTGTTCAGAGGAGCGGGAGCATGCCCCATGCATCTTCGAGCACGTGTACTTCGCTCGTCCGGATTCCATCATCGATGGTATCTCCGTCTACCAAGCTCGATTGAACCATGGACGTCGCCTCGCCGAGCGGATCATGGAATCTTGGCCTGACCATGACATCGACGCCGTCATTCCCATCCCTGACTCGGGGCGAATCGCAGCCTTGCAGTTGGCCTCGACCTTGGGTGTGAAGTACCGTGAAGGCTTCGTCAAAAACCGGTACGTCGGTCGTACCTTCATCATGCCTGAACAGACCCTCAGGGAGAAATCTGTACGCAGGAAATTGTCGGCCATTCCTCACGAGTTTGAAGGAAAAGCGGTCCTGCTTGTTGACGATTCCATTGTTCGAGGCACCACGTCCCAGCAAATCGTCGACATGGCCAGGGACGTTGGCGCACGGAAGGTGTATTTCGCCTCAGCCGCACCTCCGGTCCGGCACCCCAACGTGTACGGCATTGACATGCCAGACGCCACCGAACTCATCGCCAACGGGCGTTCCATCGAGGAAATCAACGCTCACATCGGGAGCGACCGGTTGTTCTACCAAACCCTTGAGGACTTGGTTGAGGTAACCGCAATGGCAGGTTCCAATGCTGGTCGGTTTGACGCGAGTTGTTTCGACGGACGCTACGTCACCGGCGACATCGACGAGGGATATTTGTCCGCGTTGAGCGCTCGCCGCAACAACGCTGCCAAGCACATCACCCCCTCGTCGGAGGTCGTCGACCTTCACAACGGGGAGGCTTGAGCCCGTGGACGGTGACGTTCACTGGGTGCTCCGGCTTGGTGAAGTTGGCCTGAAATCCAAGCCGGTTCGTCGGATGTTTCAGCGCACGATGAAGCGCTCGATGGCCGCGCTCGCCAAGCGGGAGGGCATCGAACTCCGCCCCTCGTTCACACGGGACCAAATCGTCGTTCGGAGCAAGGACGACGTCCGATTGGTTGAGGACGCCTTGTGCCACCACCTCGGCATCGTCGCCATCGACCGCGTGCGCCTGCTTGGGGACGTGAACGACCTCGGAAGGATCGCAGCACACCTCATCGACGCGTCAGGTCGGCGTGGAGAAGCGCGGACCTTCGGCGTCCGATGCCGTCGTGTGGGTGACGTCGAGGGGTGGACGTCGCCACGTTTCGCTGCTGAGCTGGGCACAGCGCTCCTCGGCGAAGACAGCACCCTCAGCGTCAACCTCTCGACACCGGATTGGTCGGTGCGGGTGCACCTCACAACTTCAGGGCTCGAACTTGTTGAACGACGCTTGGTTGGACCTGGTGGTTTGCCGGCCGGAGCACAGGGGGACGTGTTGATCCTTCTCGACAGCGAGCGAGCCATGGCCGCTGGCTTCCTCATCATGCGCCGCGGTTGCCGCTTGCTCCCGGTTGAAGGCAGCGATTCAACACTGGTCGAGCGCTTGCGCGCATGGGATGCGAACATCGGTCACCGCAGCATGCACCACGCCCACGACGGCACCGTCCAAGAGCGGACATCGTGGGGATTGATCGGGGTTGGGGTGGACGAAGGGGTCGCGCTGTCAGGCAGAAGCGAACGGGACGTCAAAACGACCCCACTCGCGACCCTCGACCCGTTGCTCGGTTGGAGCGAAGGTGAAGTTGCTGCCTTGCTCCGGCACATCGACCGGCCGTCCGAGGTCGGCCCCGGCCCCGATCCTACCGCATGGCTTCAACCGACGGGGTGGGAGGTGGTTGCATGAAGACGCGATACGTGAACGGGTTTGCCTTGCCGTCCACGGGCGTGGACCTTCTGCACCTCGAAGACGGTGTCGGCGTGGTGCTTGCTGACGGAAGGATGGTGCGCGCGAACGGGCGTGACGCTCCCGTCCCCGTCCTCGGGCCGGGCCCTCGCCCTGTGGCGGTGTCCGGCACCACCGTGCTGACCATCGATGGAGCCACGTGCGCGCTTGGTGCCTTGGGTGCCCGCGACATCGATCTTCACGCGACGGCGTTGGTCGACGTTTTTCGCACACCAGATGGCGCGTTCGTGGTCAACGAAGTGGGGCACCTTTGTCGCTTTGGAGGCAACGGCATCACGCCCCTCCTCACCAACGGTGTGGACCGTGTGTTCGGAGCGCTTGACGACCGCCTCCTCATTCAGGATGAGGCAGGCATCCACGTGCTTGATGCCACCACTGGACATCGACGTTGGTCCAGGCCCAGCCGTGGCTCAACGGGAGAGCGTGCGTCGGCGGCGTGCCTGATGCCTGACGGGGTCGCCGTCGCACGGGAGGCGCATGGGCTGGATGGGCTTGAGGACGAATCTGAACTCGAACTGTGGCAGGACGGTTCGATGAAGGCTTGCCTTCAGTTGAGCGACGTGGCGCATGTTCTGACATGGACCAGAAGCGGCCTTGTCGTCGCAGATATGTCTGGGGCGGTGCACCTCTGCGTGAACGACGCGCTGACGGAGGTTCATCGCGGGACGTCCTCTGTCCTCGACGTGGTCGACATCTCCGGACAGTGGTGCATCGCTTCATGGTTCAACGTGCTCGGCTTTCACGGCACGGAACTCTTGTGGACGGTGGAACATGCCGGTATGCCTCAGCGGTTGCTCGAGCGCGATGGGCTGCTCTACATGGTGGGCGATGACGGCAACGATTGGACGGGGGTGGAGCCCCTCGGTTCCATCGAGTTGAGCGGTGAGCCCGTTGACGTTGACCCTGGTGAACTCACGCTCTGGTTCCCTGCACCTGCCGCTGAGGACATCGACGAGGTTGAGTTCGTGTCCCCGATGGAAGATCTCGACGAGGGCGAACCCGCCGAGGCATGGCGACCCCCTGCCGGCTTGTTGGACGCGCTCACCTCAGACGTTCACGCGTCTATAGCCCCTGCCTCTGTCGACGAGAGCGACCTCATGAAGGCGTTGACCGAACCCTCTTCGCCCACGGAGGCGGTCCCGTTTGACGTCGATGCTGGGGGCGACCGTCGTCTTCACGTCGATGGCCAAGGCGGTGCAGAGGTGCTTCTCGAGCCGAAGGTCACTGGGGCGCCGGCGGAAGGGGTGGTGTTCTCTTGGCTTGACGCTCAAGGACGTGAACTTGGCAGTCGGCCCCGGCTCTTGTTGAAACTCCCCGTCGGCGTGCACCGCTTCGACGTGCGCGTTCGGCACCCAGATGGCCGCTGGGCCATGGATGCCGTCACGGTGGAGGTCCGTCCTGCCTCGGGGTGAGGTTGAAAGACGGCCGTTCTAAGCCACATCTCATGCCCAATGCAGTTCCCCGGCCGCCAACGCCCGTCAACGAACCGGTGCTTGGATACGCTCAGGGCTCACCTGAACGCCTCGCGCTTGAGGCCGAGATCAACCGTCAGCGCGGCGACGTCCTCGAGGTACCTTGCATCATCGGCGGCGAAGAGGTCTGGACCGGCAACGTCGTTGAACAGGTGATCCCCCACGATCACGGGCACGTCCTCGCACGGGTTCATCTCGCGGGCCCGGTCGAGGTTCAGAGGGCCATCGACGCCGCAGGCGCCGCCCACCAGGGCTGGTCGACCATGCCTTGGGAAGCGCGCGTTTCGGTCTTCCTGAAGGCAAGCGAATTGTTGGCCGGCCCTCGGCGCGCTGAGATCAACGCGTCCACCATGCTCAATCAATCCAAGACCATGCATCAAGCCGAGATCGACGCGGCCTGCGAACTCATCGACTTCTGGCGCTTCAACGCTTCCTATGCGCGCGATATCTACGAAGACCAGCAACCTCCTGTCTCCCCGTCATCGATGTGGAATCAGGTGGAGGTTCGTCCCTTGGAAGGCTTCGTGTTCGCCGTCACTCCATTCAACTTCACCAGCATTGCTGCCAACCTTCCTTCTGCACCTGCCATGATGGGGAACACGTGCGTGTGGAAGCCGAGTCGGAATTCCTACGTCTCGAATTACCGAATCCTTCGGGTGATGATGGACGCCGGGCTCCCTCCCGGAGTGATCAACTTCGTTCCCGGTCGTGCCTCTGAGGTCGGAAGCACGTGCCTCGCTTCCCCCGACCTTGCTGGCATTCATTTCACAGGAAGCACCGGCGTGTTCCGGAACATGTGGAGGGACGTCGGGGCGAACATTGCTTCCTACCGCTCGTATCCCAGGATTGTTGGGGAGACCGGAGGCAAGGACTTCATCCTCGCCCACCCCGATTGCGACCAGGACGCGCTCGTGGTGGCGCTCCTCCGAGGGGCCTTCGAATTCCAAGGGCAGAAGTGCTCGGCTGCTTCCCGGGCGTACATCCCGGCATCGGTGTGGGAAGGTATGGGGTCGAAGTACATCGAGGAAGTGAACCGAATCACGGTCGGTGATGTTGCGGAGCAGGGCGTGTTCATGGGGGCCGTCATTGACGCGAAGGCCTTCCAGACGATCACGAGCGCCATCGCACGTGCCGACGCAGACCCTGGATGCAGCATTGTCACCGGAGGCACGTGGGACGACAGCAAGGGCTGGTTCATTCAACCCACGACGATCGTGTGCAACGACCCGATGTACGAAACGATGCAGGTGGAACTCTTCGGGCCGGTCCTGTCCATCCACGTCTACCCCGACGACGAGTTTGAGCGAATGATCGGCGTGGTGGACAGCACGTCGGAATATGCCCTGACTGGTGCTGTCTTTGCGACCGACCGTCGCCACGTTGTGACCGCGATGGAGGGCCTCCGCTTCGCTGCTGGAAATTTCTACATCAACGACAAGCCAACCGGCGCCGTGGTTGGACAGCAGCCCTTCGGTGGAGCCCGCGGCAGCGGGACGAACGACAAAGCGGGCTCCCCGTTGAACTTGCTTCGGTGGGTCTCCCCACGGTCGATCAAGGAAACCTTTGCCCCCCCGACCGAGTGGGGATATCCGTTCCTCGACTGACGCTCCTTCCCGATGATGACGACGTCCGCTGATTCACGCGATGAATGATGGGCGAACTGAGGGATGGAGCGGCAGCGTCTTGAGGCTCAAGGCGAGCCAAGGTGCGTGCGACCAGCACCGACGAACCCCCTTCAGCCCCCTCCGCCCGGGTTGATGCTGGCCTCCCCTTCGTCGCCATGGGCAACGGTACGGAGGCTTGTCTGGCTTGTCGTTGTGCTTTCATTGCTGGCGAACGCTCTGATCATGGTCCCTATTGGCTTGCTCGATGCAGATTTTGATTTCAGGCCCGGTCCAGCCAACCCGTGGTTGTCCCTTGCCGGTGGTGTCTGCTCGCTGCCCCTGGTGTTGTTGGTCTTGGCGCTTCGGAGGCCAAAACTGACCCATGTCGTGCTCGCGGATCCTTCGACCGTCGGTCGCTTTGCACACCAACTCCCCGGTGGGCGGGTGCTGTCCACTTCGGTGCCCACGGTGGTGCGTCACCATCTCATCCGTCGGTCGCCACCCTTGGACCTCCCTCGGCCTGGGGCGCTGGTCGCTCTGTTTGTTGGCTCCGTGGTCGTGGTGGTCGCCGTGCTTGTTCCGCTCGGTCTCGCGAACGCCGGGCTCCTTCAAGCCCTCGCCTTTGCGTTGCTCTTCCTCCCGGCATGGATGATTGGGTTCTCCATTCCCGTGTTCGCGTGGTGGGCCGTCTCGTCCGAAGTGCTTCACCTTCCAACAGACAGGCGTCAGGGGGAGTCGATGCTCATCGCAGGGATGCTCAGCGGTTTCCCGGCCATCGCGATCAACAGCCTGCTCTTTCCCATGG